>CAZTED010000025.1:0-24396 GCA_964612175.1 uncultured Sphingomonadaceae bacterium | reverse complement strand
CACGTTGCGCATGGGTCAGGCCTTGCAATCGAATGTGGCGAGCGCCGGAAGGCAGGCCGCCCCGGAACAGCAATTGTCGGTGAGGAAGCGGACGAGGCCGTCCATCGTGTCGAACCGGGCAGAATAGATCAGGCTGCGCCCCTCGCGCCGCTGGGCCACCAGCCCGCCTTCGGCAAGCTGGGAAAGGTGGAACGAGAGCGACGAGGGCGGCATGCCCAGTTCCGCCGCGATCCGCCCTGCGGGCAGCCCCTCCGGCCCGGCTTCTACAAGCAGGCGGAAAGCGGCCAGCCGGTGCTCCTGGGCAAGCGCGGCAAGCAGCTGGACGGCATGAGTCGGGTTCATTTCGACATTTATCGAAACAAGGCCCGCACTTCGCAAGGATTATTTCGATTTTCCTCGAATTATTACATCGGCATGGTGGCGGCTGTGCAGGGATCGCTCGACGATCCCTCGCCCTTGCCGCTGAAATGCGCCAGCGCCACGAACCCGCCGACCAGCAGCACCACGAAGACCGTGGTGACAAGGCCAAGGTACTTGTCGATGAAGGCCTTTATCGGCGCACCGAACAGCCGGAACAGTATGCCCACGGTCATGAAGATGAAGCCGCGCCCGGCGATGCTGGCGAGCAGGAAGGTCATCAGCGACATCTCGATGAAGCCGGCCGTGATCGTCAGCAGCTTGAAAGGCACCGGCGTGGTGCCGGCGATCACGATCACTTCCCAATCGTATTCGCGCAGGTTGCAGGCGGCCACCGGGAAGGCTTCGGCGAGGCCCAGCACGCCGATCAGCCACTCGCCGATCGCCTCGTACAGGAAGTACCCGATGGCATAGCCGAACAGGCCGCCCAGCACCGAGAACGCAGTGCAGATGAAGGCGAAGCGCAGTGCCTTGTGCGGTTCGGCCAGGCACATCAAACCCAGCAGGGGATGCGGCGGGATCGGAAAGAAGCTCGATTCGACGAAGGCGATGAATCCCAGCCACCGCTCCGAATGCGGATGCGAGGCCTTGGCCATTGTCCATTCGTACAAGGCGCGCAGCCACTTCATCACGGGTCTCCGTCGATCCAGTCTCCGTCGCGCGGTAGGCGAGCGGGAGAAGCCAGGCAAGTTCGGATATTTAACCGTTTTGGCACTTTTGTATTGACATTGTCACGCTCTTTGGTTAGAGAACCGGAACATCGCGATGAAGCGAGTCGACAGGGCGGTCCCGGCGGGGCTGCCCTTTTTCGTGCCCGTCACGTCGGCCCGCCGCGCGCAGCAGGACCTCACCACTCCATGCCCAAGACGACCAAGATCAATCCGGCCTTCAAGGTCGGCGAAAGGGACCGGCTCGACCGTCACTGGCGCACGCTGTTTCTCGATACCCTGGCCGAAACGTCCAACGTCAGCGAGGCGGCCCGGGCTGCGGGCATCAACCCCAGCCGCGCCTACAAGGTCCGCCGGGAGGAACCCGCCTTCCGCGTCAAGTGGAACGAGGCGCTGCTGGAAGGCTACGAGCACCTCGAAATGGAAACGCTGCACCGCCTGCGCATGGGGGTGGACGGCGGAAGGGACGACCGCAAGTTCGACATCGCCAACGCGCTGCGCCTGCTTACGCTCCATCGTGAAACCGTGGCCCGCGAACGGGCGATCCGCGGGGAAGACGACGAGGAAAGCGTGCTGGCCGAACTGAACGCACGGCTTGACGCCATGCGCAGCCGCGAGGCCGAAGTCGCCATGCTGCTGGCAGAGGACGAGGATGGTCCCGATGCCGCATAGGCACCGGCGCTGGCTGCTGGAGCAGGACAGCAAGCGGTGCCTGGGCCTGCTCGATGCCGAACTCAGCGAGGAGCAGCGGCGCAAGCTGATGCGCTGGTGGCCGTTCTGGGCGCGGCCCGAACAGCTGCCACCGCCG
The DNA here is from genome assembly GCA_964612175.1 of uncultured Sphingomonadaceae bacterium. Taxonomy (GTDB): domain Bacteria; phylum Pseudomonadota; class Alphaproteobacteria; order Sphingomonadales; family Sphingomonadaceae; genus Alteraurantiacibacter. The sequence goes on along the minus strand of CAZTED010000025.1, from coordinate 22,503 downwards.
GGCGACTGGCGCGTGTGGCTGGTCTGTGCCGGGCGCGGCTTCGGCAAGACCCGCGCCGGTGCCGAATGGGTCGGCATGGTCGCACGCAGCAACCCGAAAGCCCGCATTGCCCTGGTGGGCTCGTCAATCGGCGAGGCGCGCAGCGTCATGGTGGAAGGCGAAAGCGGCATCCTGGCCTGCAGCCCTGCCGACGCGCGGCCGCGCTTCGAAGCCTCGCTCCGCCGCCTGACCTGGCCCAAGGGGGCGCAGGCCTTCCTCTATTCGGCAGCCGAGCCGGAAAGCCTGCGCGGCCCCCAGCACAGCCATGCCTGGTGCGACGAGGTGGGCAAATGGGACAATGCCTCGGACCGGGCCATGCAGGCATGGGACAACCTCCTCATGGGCCTGAGACTGGGCGAAGACCAGCGCCTGCTCGCCACCACCACCCCGCGCGCCGTGCCGCTCTTGCGACGGCTGGTGGGTGAGGCCGCAGCAGGGCCGGCGGCAGGCGGCATCGTGGTCACCCGGGGCAGAACCTACGACAACGGCGCCAACCTGCCGCCGCGCTTCGTCAATGCCATGAAGCGCCAATTCGGCAGCACCGCGCTGGGCCGGCAGGAACTCGACGGCGAGCTGCTGGAAGACGTCGAAGGGGCGCTGTGGACCCGCTCGCTGATCGAGCGATGCCGCGAGCCGTGCCATGTTGAAGACCTCGCCCGCGTGGTCATCGGGGTCGATCCCCCGGCCTCGGCACAGGGGGACGAATGCGGCATCGTTGTCGCTGCCGTCACCACCTGTGGCCAGGGCAAGGTGCTGGCCGACCACTCGGTGCGCGGCGCCAGTCCCGAAGGCTGGGCGCGGGCAGTCGCCAGCGCGATGAGCCGCTGGCAGGCCGACCGGGTGGTGGCCGAGGCGAACCAGGGCGGTGACATGGTGGCCAGCGTGCTGCGTGCCGCTGATTGCCAGATGCCGGTCCGGCTGGTCCATGCCAGCCGCGGCAAGGTGGCCCGGGCCGAACCCGTCGCCGCGCTCTATGAAGCGGGCCGCGTGCGCCACGTCGGCCAGTTCGCCCGGCTGGAAGACCAGCTGTGCGGGCTGATGGCCGGCGGCACCTACGAAGGCCCCGGCCGCAGCCCGGACCGCGCCGACGCGCTGGTCTGGGCACTGACGGAACTGATGCTGGGCAAGCGGGCCGAGCCGCGGGTCCTCAAGATCTGATCCCTCACCACAAGGAAAACTCCATGTCCTTCATCGATAGCCTGCGCTCCGCCTTCAAGGGCGGGGGCGGGAGCCATGTGCCTCTGGCCCGCAGCTTCACCTCTCCCTGGTACTGGGCAGGCGATGCTGGCGGTGGCGGACGACGGCCATTCGAATATGGCCGCGACGTAACCGCCGCCTTCCTCGACAATCCGGTGGCGCAGCGTGCCGTCAGGATCGTGTCGGAGGGCCTTGGCAGTGCGCCGCTGACGGCAATGGACCCCAGGGTCGGAAACCTTGTGCGGGCCACCAGCGCCGGCCAGTCGCTGTTCGAAACGCTGGCCGCCCACCTGCTGCTGCACGGCAATGCCTTCGTCCAGGTGATCCGCGACGGGGCCGGCCAGCCGGTCGAACTGTTCGCGCTTCGGCCCGATCGCGTCACCGTGCAGCCGGGGCCGGACGGCTGGCCCACTGCCTGGCGATATCGCGTAGGCGAGCGCACCGTGGTGATCCCGGTGGAGGACGAGGACGGCTGGCCCTGCATCGTCCACCTTAAGGGCCTGCACCCGCTGGACGACCACTATGGCGCAGGATGCCTCTCGGCGGCAGCACAGGCCGTGGCCATCCACAATGCAGCCGCCCACTGGAACTGCGCCCTGCTGGAGAACGCCGCGCGCCCATCCGGCGCGCTGGTCTACGAAGGCGCAGCAGACAACGGCGGGCTTACCAACGACCAGTTCGAGCGGCTGCGGGCAGAGCTTGCCCAGGCCTACAGCGGCGGCGGCAATGCCGGACGGCCGATGCTGCTGGAAGGCGGCCTGAAGTGGCAGAGCCTGTCGCTGTCCCCCGCCGACATGGACTTTGCCGAACTCAAGGCAGCCGCCGCGCGGGACATTGCCCTCGCCTTCGGCGTGCCGCCGATGCTGCTCGGCCTGCCGGGCGACAACACCTATTCCAACTACCGCGAAGCCAACCGGGCGCTGTGGCGGCTGACCCTGCTGCCGCTGGCAGAAAAGATCCTCTCCGGCCTCGCCGAGGGCCTCGCGCCGTGGTTCCCCGGCCTTGTGCTGGCGGTCGACCTCGACCGCGTGCCCGCGCTGGCAGAGGACCGCGAGAAGCTGTGGGCGCAGGTTTCCGCCGCCGACTTCCTCGAACCGCACGAGAAGCGCGCCATGCTCGGCCTGCCGCCTGTTCCTCCTGCTTCCTGAAAGGACCGCCGATGACCAACGAAGACATGCTCGCCAAGCTGATGGCGCAGGCCTCCACGCAAGGCAGTGACCTGGTTACCCTGCGCGCGATAGTCGAGGAATCGAGCGAGATCGGCGCCAAGCGTGTGCTGAGCCGCCTTGGCCTCGACGATGACCACGCCCCGGGCGACCTGGACGAGCTGCGCGAGCTGCTGTCCGCATGGCGCGCGGCCAAGGCCAGCGCCTCCAAGGCCGTGATCGAATGGCTGGTGCGCGGCGTGATGGCGGCCCTCCTGATCGGCATAGCCGTTCGCCTCGGTGTTGCGGACCTGCTGCGGTGAACGGGGCGACGCTGCACCCCCTTCGCCCGGTGCGGATTGCCGGCTATGCCGCGCTGTTCGGCGTGCCCGATGGCGCCCGCGACACCATCGTGAAGGGCGCATTTGCCCGCACCCTGGCCGGTCGGCGGCAGGCGATCCCGCTCTACTGGCAGCATCGCCCGGAACAGCGCATCGGCACGGTCGACCTTGCCGAAGAGGACGAGCGCGGCCTGCGCGTGATCGCCACGATCGACAACCCGCAGAGCCGCGCGATCGCTGCCCTTCTCACAGGTTCGGTCAACGGCCTCTCGTTCGGCTACCGCGCGCGCAGCTTCCGCCGCCTGCCCGAAGGCCGCGTGCTGGAGGATATCGACCTGCTCGAGGTCAGTCTCGTCACCCACCCGCTGCAACACGGTGCGCGTATCCACCTGGTACGCTGAGCGCCGCCCACACCATTTCGTCCGGCCGCCATTCGGGGCGGCCTTTTTTGTGCCCCCACCCTCAGAAAGGTGATTGCCCCAATGGAAAATGACACCACCACCGATACCATGGCCTCCAGCTTCGACCTGGTCGCCCGACAGGATCGCGCAGAGCAGGACATCAAGCTGCTGCGCTCCGACGTCGACGAAGTGAAGGGCCGGCTCGACAAGGTCGGCCGCGCAGCAGCCCGGCCGGCGATTGACGGCGCCCCGGCCGCCAGCCCCGAGGTAAAGGGCTTTGTCGATCATTACCTGCGCCGCGGTGCCGAGGCGGAGTTCAAGTCGATCTCCGGCGCGACCCCGTCGGATGGCGGCTATGCCGTCCCGCGCGAGATCGATGCCATGATCACCTCGCAGCTGAAGGAAGTCTCCCCGATCCGCACCCTTGCACAGGTGGTGCAGGTGGGCTCGTCGGGCTATCGCAAGCTGGTGACCACCGGCGGCACCGCTTCGGGCTGGGTTGGCGAGATCGCCGCCCGCCCGGCCACTGCTGCCCCGGATTTCGCCGAGATCGCTCCGCCCAGCGGCGACCTCTATGCCAACCCGGCAGCAAGCCAGGCCATGCTCGATGACGCCGCCTTCAACATCGAGACCTGGCTGGCGAGTGAGATCGCGATGGAATTCGCCCGTGCGGAAGGCGCGGCCTTCATCAACGGCAACGGCGCCAACCAGCCGCTCGGCTTCCTCGCCTCGCCCGCTTCGCTGGCCGGTGATGCGGTGCGCCCGTTCGGTACGCTGCAGTACATCGGGTCGGGCAATGCCACCGGCTTCGATGCCAACCCCGAGGCGCGCCTGATCGACCTTGTCCACACGATGAAGTCCGGCCACCGTCAGGGCGCTGCCTGGGTCATGAACTCGTCCACGCTGGCACAGGTGCGCAAGCTCAAGACGGCCGATGGCGCATTCCTGTGGCAGCCGGGCCTGGTGGAAGGCCAGCCGGATCGCCTGCTCGGCTATCCGGTGGTCGAAGCCGAGGACATGCCCGATGTGGCCGCCGGCAGCACCCCCATCGCCTTCGGCAACTTCAAGGCCGGCTACCTGATCGCCGAACGTTCGGCGACGCAGATCCTGCGCGATCCGTTCACCAACAAGCCGTTCGTGCACTTCTACGCCACCAAGCGGGTCGGCGGTCAGGTGCTCGACAGCGCCGCGATCAAGCTGCTGAAGATCGAAGCGTAGTTCGTTTGCGCCCCCGGGCCTTGCCGGCAGGCGCGCCGCGGCTCTGCTTGTGCCAGCCGTGACGTAGTCGCCCGTGACCCGGCAGCCCGGGGATCAGCAAACAGCCCCGCGCCGTGCGAGACCCCTCCCCGGTCCCGCGCGGCGCGGGGCACCCTTTTCCAAACCAATTTCAGGAGACCGCCATGAAGCGGGCAATCCTCGTGCCGCCCGTGCTTTTGCCGGGCGCTCTCGACGAAGTGAAGAACTGGCTGGCCATCTCGACTTCGCAGGACGACCTCTCGCTGCTGGCCTTGCTTGGCAGCGCGGTGGACACCTGCGAGGCCTTTACCAGGGTCATGCCGCTGGCCGCCCAGTGCGAGGAAGTGATCGCCCCGGCGCGCGAGTGGCAGTGCCTCTCGACCATGCCGGTCCAGGCGATCACCGGGGTCGAGGAATTGCGCCCCGATGGCTCGCGCCTGCCGCTTGCGGCGGGTGACTACGCTGTCGAGCTTGAGGCCGACGGCCAGGCGCGTATCCGCCTGCTTTCCCCTGCAGTGACAGGACGCCTCGCCGTGCAGGTTACCGCCGGCCTTGCCGCATCATGGGAAACCCTGCCCGATGGGCTGCGCCACGGCATCGTCCGCCTTGCCGCGCACCACTATCGCCAGCGCGACGCCAGTGACGTGCCGCCCGCACCACCCGCGGCGATCGCCGCCCTGTGGGGCCCCTGGCGACGGCTGCGGCTGATATGATCGCGGCAAGGCTTCCTGCCGCCACCGGCCTTGCCCGCAGGCTTGCGGCGAAGGCCGCGGGGCTGGCCGCCACAGCAATGGAAAACCGCCTGCGCGACCGCCGCGCCGATCCATGGCGCTGGCGGCAGGCCCGGCTGCTGTGGCCGCTGTTCACCCGCGATTTCAATGGGGACTGACCGATGCTCGAAACCCGCCTGCGCGCCGCGCTGATCCAGTGGCTGCGCGCCGATCCCTACCTTGATGCCACGCTCAATGCGGTCACCGAGGAAGCACCCTCCCGCACCGCAGTGCCCTGGCTGGGTATCGTTGCCAGCGCCAGCGCGGACTGGAGCGCCAAGGACCGCCGGGGACGCGAGGTGCGCGTGGCGTTCGAACTGCACCTGCGCGGCGACGACCCGGCGACCGGCGCAATCCTGTCGGGTGCCGTCGAGGCGCGGATCGAGAACCTGCCGAAGGCCCAGGCCGGGTTCGATGTCATCTCTGCCCAGTTCCTGCGCGCCCGCGTGGAGCAACGCAGCGCCAACCAGCGCGCGATGCTCCTAGAATACCGCTTCCGCCTGCTCGAGGCCGACTGAAACCTTCCCAACCGGAGACATGCCCATGACTGCCCAGAAAGGCTCCGCCTTCCTTCTCAAGATCGGTGACGGGGCCACCCCGCCCGCCTACCAGACCGTTGCCGGCCTCAGAACCACGCAGTTGTCGATCAACGGCGATGCCGTGGTCGTGACCCACAAGGGATCGGGCGGCTGGCGCGACCTGCTGTCGGGCGCGGGCACGCGCTCGGTATCAGTCAGTGCTGCGGGGATCTTCCTTGGCAGCGTGGCGGAAAACACGATCCGCAGCCATGCGCTCGCCGGCACCATTGCCAGCTATGAACTCTCGTTCGAAGATGGCGCCCGCCTGCGCGGCCAGTTCCTCGTCCAGCGCCTCGATTATGCCGGGGATTTCAACGGCGAGCGCAATTACACCATGCAGCTGGAAAGCTCGGGCGCGGTGGTGCCGGCATGAGCGAACCAGAGCCTGTGGCCAACCACGAGCGCGGCGAAGCCTCGATCGTGGTCGATGGTCGCGCAGTGGTGCTGCGGCCCAGTTTTGCCGCCCTGGTGGCAGCCGAGGAGGAGCTTGGCCCCTTGTTCGCCCTCGTCGAACGGGCCGGCGGCGGCCAGCTGGCACTTGGCGAGATCGCCACGCTGTTCTGGCATTGCACCGTACCACGGGGGGCAATCACCCGCGACCAGGTGGGCGAGGCGGTGCTCGCCATGGGGCTCGCGGCCGCTGCCAGGCCCCTGCGCCAGGTGCTCGGGCAGATCCTGCAGGGCAGCTGATGTCTCCCCTTTCCCCGGACCGGTTCGCGGACAGCGCGCGACGGCTTGCGGGTCTTGCCACGCGGGCCTTCGGCTGGAGCCCGGACACCTTCTGGTCCGCCACGCCGGCCGAACTGGCGGCAATCCTGTCTGCCGGCGAGGGCGAAACCGCCGTTCCGCTTGGCCGCAGGGAATTCGAGCACTTGATGGAGCGCGACGCTGATGGACGACCCGATTGATACGCTGATCGTAGATGTGCGAGCCAGCACCGAAGGCTTCCGTGCCGATATCGAAGGCCTGCGTGGCACCCTCGACAATGGCCTGGTCAATGGCTTCGAACGCGCCGGGCAGGTGCTTGAGCGCGGGTTGCTTACGGCACTGCGCAACGGGCGCCTGGGCTTTGACGACCTGAAGCGCGTGGCGCTGAACGCGCTCAACGAGATCGCGGCGCAAGCGCTGAACTCCGGGCTTGGCAGCCTGTTCAGCACCTCTTCCGGACTGACCTCGGCCAGCGGCGGAGGTGGATGGGGTAGCCTGGTCGCCCAGCTGGCGACCTCGCTGCTCGGCATGCCGGGACGCGCCACCGGCGGACCGGTATCTCCCGGCCGGGCCTACATGGTCGGGGAAAGGGGCCCTGAGTTGTTCGTGCCCACCAGCGCCGGTCGCGTCGAAGCCGATCCGGCGGCGGCCTCGCGTGGGCGCGATGTGCGCGTCTCGATCAGCCTTGCCGCACCGCGCGGAACCGACGTCCCGGTGGCCCTGCGGCGATCCTCGCGCCAGGTCGCCAGCCAGGTGCGCCGCTCGCTGCTGCCGAACTGAGGAGACAGCACATGGTTTTCTGGCTCGCCCGACAAAGAAACGGGCAACAGACCGATTACATCCAGCGCTTCGATCCACGGTTCTGGACGGTCGATTTCCCGCGCCCGACAATGGGATCGGTGGTGACGACAGCGGCGGATGCCATGCGGGTGGAGCTGGAATTCCATCACCGCAATGCCCTGGCCGGGCTCATCTGGGACAGCGAGGACAAGCTCGACCACCCCCTGCTGTCCTATTACACCGACCGGGACTATTCGCGCACCACGCTGCGCTTCCGCTGGAAATCGCAAGGCATCCTGCCGCTCGATGCCGTCCACGGCCCGACCCTGACCATCGAGGGCCGCGATGCCGATGGCGCTCCGCGCAGCTGGTTCGTACGCCTGTGGAACTATGCCAGCGGAGCACCCGACGATGCCGAGATCGTGCTGCCCTTTTCAACGCTGGCTGGGGGCTGGGACATCGCAACGGCACCGGACCCGGTGCATCCGGCGGCAATCGACCGCATGTTCATCTCGCTCGTTCCGCCACTGTACGATCCCGCCAATTCCGCGCTCCTGCCCACGCGTGCCAACGGCTGGGTGGAACTGACGGACATCGCCTGCGACGGCGACCGCCCGTTGCTGGTGATCGGCGATGCGATGATCCCGCCGCATGGCGTGCGCATGGCCACCGCCTATGACGACAGCTACAACCAGACGCCGGCGCGGCTGCTGCACAATATCCGCGGGCTCGGCTATCGCGACGAGATCCTGCACTATGTGGGGATGAGCCATTACTATCGGCTCAAACTCCACACCACCGGGGTGCTGCTGGCCGAGATTCCGGGCGAACTGTGCACCCCCGCCAGCAGCTGGCACCGGGCGTTCTTCGAGCTGGCCCGGGCGCAGGGCTATGCCGTCATCGCCTCGCTGTCGTTCGAACTGTTCGCGCAGCACTGCCCCGGCTCGTGGATGCAGCGGGCCCACGACGGCTCACCCGCCCTAACCGGCTGGGATCCACCGTCCGCCCTGCTGGCGGTGACCAACGCAAATACGCAGAACTTCCTGCGCCTGATTGCGCAGAAGTTCGGCACCTTGCTGGCGCAGGCCCAGCAGCCGGTGGCAATCCAGATCGGCGAACCCTGGTGGTGGGTGAACAGCAATTACGCGCCGTGCATCTACGATGCCGATGCCCGCACCAAGTTTTCCAACAGCGCGCCCGACATCACCGACATCCGCGGCCCCCTTAGCGACGCGCAACGCGCCGTGCTGAACACCGGGGGCTGGCGACTGGGGCTGGCAACGCGTGGCATCAGGGACGCGGTCCGCGCCGTGCACGGTGCTTCGGCCCAGGTCTACCTGCTCGCATTCACGCCCACGATCCTCGATCCGGCGGCGCAGGATATGCGACGTCTCAACATCGGTTCGAACTGGCAGAACCCGGAATTCAACCGTCTCCAGCTGGAAGACTACGACTGGCTGACAGGCGGCGCGGAAGCGCTGCGGATTGCCGGTTACGCCACCATGGACCAGCTGCTGCAGTATCCTCTGTCCAAGCAGGACTACATGGCCGGTTTCGTCCTCGATCCGGAGGACGCCAATGCGATGTGGCCGCGGATCGACGCCGGGCTGGATGAAGCCAAGGCACGCGGTGTGCCGCGCCTCTTCGTATGGGCACTGCCGCAGGTCTGCCGCGACGGATACACCCGCCTCCCCGACGTTCCGCCCGAGGACTATGACGACATGCAATCCTTCGACGATGTCCTGTACCCGTTGGCCCTTGGCCGTGATGCCGGGGTCAGCCCGGAATTCTCGACCTCGGTCGTGCTGACCGCATCGGGCCATGAGCGCCGCAGCAGCCAGTGGAGCGATGCACGCCTGCGCTTCGATGTAGGGCCGGGCATTCGCAGCGAGAACGAGCTTGGCACCCTTATCCGCTTCTTCCGGGCCCGCCGCGGAGCCGCCCGTGGCTTCCGCCTGTCCGATCCTTTCGACTTCAGTTCCAATCACATGATCGGGGTGCCGACCATGATGGACCAGCAGATCGGAACCGGCGACGGCCTTGCGGCCAGTTTCCAGCTCATCAAGACCTACGGGGAAGGCGACGAACCCCAGGTCCGGCCGATCACCAGGCCGCGCGCCGGGACCGTCCTGGTCAGCGTCAATGGTGTCGCGACCACGGCCTGGTCGCTGCAGCCGGGCGGCAAGGTGCTGTTCCAGATTGCCCCGGCCGCCGGCGCGGTGATCCGCGCCGGCTTCCTGTTCGACGTGCCGGTGCGCTTTGCCGAGGACCGCCTGGACATCACCGGGGCAGCCTTTGCCGCCGGAGAAGCGCCATCGGTGCCGCTGGTCGAAGTGCGGGAGGAGCTATGAGCCACATCTTCTTTGCCAGCGAGCTTGAGGGCGTGGCAACGTTCTGGCGCATCGAACGCCGGGACGGGTGCGTCCTGGGGTTCACCAGCCATGACCGCAACCTGTGGTTCGACGGCGTGCTCCATCGCGCTGCGCCGGGACTGGTGCCCTCCGCGATACGGCGCACCGCCGGAATCGACAGCGACAGCGCCGAGGTGGAAGGCGCGCTGGCCCATGATGCCATCCGTGCTGCCGACCTGGCAGCTGGCCGCTATGATGGAGCGCGCTTCGCCATTGGCGTGGTTGACTGGGAGACGCTCGACCGGGCTGTCCTCTACCATGGAGAGGCCGGGGCCATTGCCGAGGACGCGGGCGCCTTCAGTGCCGAGCTGCGATCGGCCAAGGTGGCGCTGCAGGCAGACCTCGTACCGCGCACCAGCCCCACCTGCCGTGCCGCGTTCTGCGGACCGGGCTGCAACCTGTCCGCCTACCGCTTCTCGCATGAACGGCTGTGTACGTTCGTCGATCATGACGCAGGCCTTGTCCGGTTCGCCGATGCGCCAGAAGCGAGCAGGCTGGCGGACGGATCCTTGCGCTGGATCGACGGCCCGCACGTCGGCCTGACCATGCAGATCCTGCAATCCGACGAAAATGGACAGGTGCTCGACCAGCCGCTCGACAACGGCCTTTTGCCAGGTGCCCGTGCCATCCTGCGGGAAGGCTGCGACCATCGCCTGACGACCTGTCACGCGCGCTTCGCCAATGCCGCCAACTTTCGCGGGGAGCCCTTCGTTCCTGGGAATGACCTGCTCGCCCGCTATGGCAACGGGTCTGCATGAGCTGTGCCGGCAAGGCCCTTGCAGTGGCCGCGGCAGGCCTGATCGGAACGCCTTTCTGCCTGCATGGCCGGCATCGGGCAACGGGCCTCGACTGTGTCGGCCTGGTCCTTGCGGCATTGGAGGAGATCGGACGGAAAGTCGAAGTCCCGCCTGACTACGGGCTGCGCAACAGCAGCATCGACCGGTTCCTGCCGGCGCTGGACCGCGCTGGCTTTGCTCAGTGTAGCCAAAGCCTTGCCAGCGGCGATCTCGTCATCGTGCGAACTGGGCCTGCGCAGGTGCACCTGCTTGTGGCCGCTCCACAGCCGGGCTTCATCCACGCCCATGCAGGCCTTCGACGCGTCGTGGTGACCCCAGCGCCTTTGGCCTGGCCCACGGCAGGACACTGGCGCCTCGCCGAAGATTGAAAAGGGACTGCCCATGGCAACCATCGTTTTTGCAGCACTTGGCCAGATGATCGGCGGTCCCGTCGGCAGCGCCGTTGGCGCCCTGATCGGAACCCAGATCGACCAGCGCCTTTTCGGCGGCGGTGGACGCCAGGGTCCGCGCATGCAGGAACTGAAGGTCACGACCTCAAGCTACGGCGCGCCGGTTGCTCGCCATTATGGCCGGGTCAGGACGGGCGGGAGCATCATCTGGTCGACCGACCTCGTCGAAAGCCGTGACAAGAAGGGTGGCGGCAAGGGGGCACCATCCCTCACCAGCTATAGCTACTCGGTTTCGTTCGCGGTGGCCCTGTCCAGCCGACCGATCGCAGGGGTGGGGCGCATCTGGGCCGACGGCAACCTGGTGCGCGGTGCAAGCGACGACCTGAAAGTGGGTGGCAGCCTTCGCATCTACACGGGGCATGGGGACCAGCCTGTTGATCCCCTGATGGCCTCCGCCTGCGGGCCTGAATGCCCAGCGTTCCGGGGACTGGCCTATTGCGTTTTCGAAAGCCTGCAACTCTCCGAATTCGGCAACCGCATACCCACCCTGACCTTCGAAGTCCTGGCCGACGAAGGCGAGGTGACCCTGGCGGACATGATCCCCGAACTCGATCGCTCGCTCGAAGTAACCCGGCCCCTCGATGCCCTGGCCGGCTTCAGCGACGACGGCGGTCCGCTGGCAGCGACCCTGCAAACGATCGACCAGGTCTATCCGATGGCCTGTGACGCAGGCGGGCAAACCCTCTCGATCCGGGCCGCCGACCAGGCTCCTGCCGAACCACTTATTCTGCCCCTCCCAGCCGCCGACGGCTCGGGCGAAAGCTTTGGCACGACTTCGGGCGAACGCCGTCACCGTCAGGCGGACCTGCGCGAAGTGCCGGAAGGTCTGCACTATTACGACCTGTCGCGCGATTTCCAGCCGGGCCTCCAACGGGCTGATGGCCGGGCGCGCCCGGGCAGGAACCGCATCATCGATTTTCCTGGAACGCTTCTGGCCGATGATGCCCGCAAGCTGGCCAACAAGGCGGCGGAGCGGGCGGCCCGGTCACACGAACGGCTTTCGTGGCGAATTGCGGAACTCGATCCGGCCTTGTCGCCAGGCCAGACGGTCCGCGTTCCCGGCCGCAAGGGCCTGTGGCTGGTCGAAGCCTGGGAATGGCGTGAAACCGGTGTCGAACTGGAGCTTCTCCGGTTGCCGCACGGCTCGGATCGCCAGCAGGGCGGGGATCCCGGCACAGCCCTGACGCAGGTTGACCTCCCGCCGTCGCCGACGATCCTGCGCGCCTTCGAACTGCCATGGGACGGCTTCGGATCCCCTGACCGGCGCATGGTCTATGCGGCGGCATCATCGGCAACGTCCGGGTGGACGGGGGCGGCACTGTTCGCCGACCAGGGCGGCACCCTTGTTCCCCTTGGCGGAACCGGCAAGGGGCGCAGCATTGTCGGCCACCTGGCCACTGGGCTGCAATCCGGAGACGGGGCGCTGCTCGACAGGGACGCAAGCTGCGAAGTCATTCTGGCATCCCCTGACTTCCTCCTCGTTTCGGCAACACTGGCTGCCGTGGCGAACGGCGCGAACCGCGCGCTGGTAGGTGAAGAGCTGCTCCAGTTCCAAACGGCGGAACCACTCGCCGGGGGCCGCTGGCGAATCTCCGGTCTGCTGCGCGGACGCGGCGGCACCGAGGGACGTGCGCTTGCCGGACATGCGCCGGGCACACCCTTCGTATTCCTGGACGACAAGCCTATCCTGCTCGACGAGACCGAACTGGCGACGGCAAGCCAGGTGGCCGCAGCAGGCATTGCAGATCCCGAGCCGGTCAATGCCCCGATCACCATGGCCGGCCTTACACGCAAGCCCTTGTGCCCGGTCCATCCAAGGGCCCTTGCGCAAGCCGACGGCTCGCTTCTGCTGTCGTGGACACGGCGTGCCCGTGGGGCGTGGAACTGGATCGACCAGGTCGAGGTCGCGCTCGCCGAAGAAGTCGAGCGCTACACTGTCGGCCTTGGCAATCCGGCCGCCCCGCTGTTCCAATGGGAAGCGACCCAGCCGCAGTTGCTGCTGTCTTCCGCGACCCTGGCGCAGTTTGGGACCACGTACTCCGGTCAGCCGCTGTGGGTGCGGCAGGTCGGCAGCCGTTCGGCCTCGGATGCCCTGCTCTTGCATGTTCTTCCCTGACCTGGAGTTTCCTTATGAGCGATCCGATCAGTTTCCCCACTGCCAGCCCCCGATATGCCCTGCCCCTGCTGTTTGCCGGGCAGGCGCAGAAGGAATTCTTCGTCAACGAAGCCCACGCCCGGACCGACATGCTGCTCCACCCCGCGGTAAGCGGTACTGCGAACACACCCCCTGCCGGCGCAGCCCCGGGCGCGTGCTGGCTGGTGGGCACCGCTCCGACCGGGGCCTGGGCAGGCCACGCGGGTGAGCTTGCCTGCCTGCAAGGCGGCAACTGGCTTTTCGCCGAACCGCGCAACGGCATGACAGTCTATGACGAAAATGCCGGACAGATCCGGCGCTTTGCCGACGGATGGATCAGTGCCGCCCAGGTGGCAGCACCGGCAGGCGGGACCACGGTGGATACCGAAGCGAGAAACGCTATCGCAGGGCTGGTGGCCGCGCTGGTAGCTGGTGGGCTTCTTCCCTCCGCTTAGGCCACGCTACGCAGCGCTTTGCCGTAACGGCGGATGACAAGTGCCAGCGCTGCGAGGCCAGGCACCACCGCCACGAGGGAAGCCAGCACGCCTTGCGCAAGCTCACCGGTGCTTTCGGAGATATAGCCGGCCACAAACGGTCCGAAACCCAGTCCGATCAGCGTTGCGCCAAGCAGGAAGATCGCCGTTGCCGTGCCCCGCATCCGGGGATGGACCAAGGCCTGGCTGGCTGCCGCACATGCTCCAAGCGCCGAGGCAGTGACTGCCTGCGCAAGGAAATTGCAGATGAGGTACACGGTGCTCGACGCAGTGGTATAGCCCGTCAGGACGAGGGGAACCGATCCCAGCAGCGCGATTGCAGCCACCATCGCTCGTCCGGAAGCAAAGCGGCGGGACAACCGGTCGGCCAACCAGCCGCCCATGATCACGCCAAGGAAGCCGCCCAGCGCATTGGGCGCGCCCACCATCAGACCGAGATCGGCTTTTCCGAGGGCAAAAGTCCGCTCGGCATAGGGCGCCGCCCAGTAGGTGATGGTGTAGCCGATGTAGCAGACGGCCGCGTATAGCAGCACGATCCCGACGAATGCAGCCGACCCCCACGTATGGTCAAACGTCTCGCGATCATCCTGCCGGAGCGCGCTGGCCCAGCTGAATGTCGCGTAAAATCCGATTGCGACAAGGATGAACTGCGGCGGATTGCCGAATACCGAAGCCGCTCCCCAGGCAAGCAGGGCGACCAGCACCGCACCAGCGAGGTTGCGGGCCAGCGCTTCCTTCCCCCTTGCTGCAGCACCGAGCAAGGTAAAGGGTGGCAGTATCAGGAGCACCTGACCGAAGAACTCCTTCCACGCATCGGGATTGTTCCCGCTTTCCAGGCCATCAATCGCGCCGCGCACAGGCTCCCTGAGCGTGAGGACCCACAAAGCTAGCAACAGGCCAGGGAAACCAACGATCACGAAAGCGGCTTGCCACCCTACCAGGCCAAAGGGCCCACCACCGGGGAATGCGGTGTTCCACTGCTCCACAATCGTCCCGCCGATGACCAATGAAAGACCGCTGCCGACAAACAGGCCCGAGGCATAGATCGACAATGCCGTTGCCCTGACCCGCCGGGGAAACCAGTCCGAGATGAGCGAATAGGCACATGGATTGGCGCTCGCCTCGCCTACGCCGACGCCGATCCGTGCCACGGTGAGCATTCCGAAATTCCGCGCAGCCCCGGAAATCATGGTCATGCACGACCACAGAGCAAGACCGAGGCTGAGCAGACGCAGGCGGTGCCAGCCATCGGCCAGTCGACCGAGCGGTATGCCGAATAGCGCATAGAAAATCGCAAAGGCGGTCCCGTAGAGAAACCCCAGTTGCGCATCGCCGATCCCGAGGTCTGCCTTGATGTCGTTGGCGAGGATCGACAGGATTTGCCGGTCGACGAAATTGACCAGGTAAACCAGGAACAGGACGCCCAGAGCGTACCAACTGTATGCCGGGACTGCATCCTGATTATCCTGCGGCTGCTCGCCCAGGCCGGCCATCAACCCGGCCCCGGATCTGCGGCATAGACCGTGCCGTCTTCCAGCCCGGCATCGGCAAACCCCTTTCGCCTCAGTCGGCAACTGTCGCACAAGCCGCAAGCCCTGCCGTCGGGCGCAGGGTCGTAGCATGACCAGCTAAGACCCGGGTCGAACCCCAGCCTGGCCGCCTCACTCGCGATCCTTGCCTTGCCCCAGTGCTGCAAGGGAGCATGGATCGTGAAGGGCTTTCCTTGCACCCCGTCACGCGTTGCAAGGCGGGCAGTTTCCTGGAAACTGACGATGAAATCGGGGCGGCAGTCCGGATAGCCTGAGTAATCCAGGGCATTCACACCGATGAAGATATCGTGCGCACCGATCGCTTCGGCCCAGGCGAGCGTCAGCGACAGGAAAACGAGGTTGCGCGCGGGGACGTAGGTGACCGGAATGCCCTCTGCCAATCCACCCTTCGGAACGGCGATGTCATCGGTAAGCGCGGATCCGCCGAACTGCGACAGGTCAAGCGGGAGCACAACGTGCCGTTTGGCACCAAGCTCACTGGCGATCGCAATCGCCGAAGCGATCTCCCTGCGATGACGCTGGTTATAGTCGATCGTCAGCGCGTTGATCTCAAAGCCGTGCTCGCGCGCGATGCCTCCCGCGACCATCGAGTCCAGTCCGCCGGACAGGAGTATTACAGCCTTGCGCCTCTGCTCAGTCATTCGTCACGGCTAGGCACGTGAACGAAATTGGGCAAGTAACAATGCCGCCGACCCGGCCTTCAGCAGGGACCAGTGCGCCTGGCTTCACCCTCGATCGAGAACGGCATACCCCCCTGGGTCCCCTGGCTGCGGACCTGGGCGAGGCTGCTGCCCTCGCGCCGGATGGTTGTTCGGCCATACCCGTCGCCGCGGCAGGTGTACTGCACCGTCACCACATCGGGTTCGTCCTGCACCACGAACTGTGTGCAACCCGTTTGCCGATGGCGCAGCTGGATCAGTTCGCGCCCGGTCCTGAGGCAAATGCTCCTCTGGCTACCGTCCGAGCGCAGCCGCAACTCCCAGTTGCCCTTTGACAGGGTTGTGAGCATGGCCAGCTCCGGCGCCTGTGCAGTGGCAGGCAGAGCCAGGCCCAGGAAAGCCAAAGCAGCGGCGAGGCCGATGCGTGCTCCCTTCTTCCCGGTCATGATGTCCTCCAATGCGTCAGTTTCATCGTACATTCTGGTAGACTACCCCTACCACATGACAGATGAACGGTGAATTGACCCGTGTGTGCGACGAACCGTTGCGCTGGCTCAGTCCTGCACGGGAAACTTCTTCGAACAGAACGCGCAGTCGACGAGGATGATGCCATTCTCATCGGCCATGTCGCGGCGGTCTTCCCGGGAAAATCGCGCCAGCACTTCCTCGAAATGGGCCATGGTACAACGGCAGCCACGTGTCAGCCTTTCCCCCTGGGCAACGCGGATTTCGTGTTCCTCGTGGTAAAGGCGCCAGACCAGCTCCTCCAGTGACAAAGCCTGTTCGATTATCTCCTCGGGCCTGATCGAGGCCCCAAGGGTGCGAACGTGTTCCCATTCCGGTTCGTCGAAGCGCACGTGGAGGCGTTCGCGCCCCTCCTCCCCGTCAGGCAGATGCTGCACCAGCATTCCGCCGGCCACTGTACCTGAAGCGCCCGACCGCACGGCCGAACGGATCAGCGTGGGCACCTGTTCGCTCTGCGCAAAGTAGGCCTCCACTGCGGCCGTCAGCGAAGGACCTTCCAGCGGCACGAGCCCCTGGTAGCGCTGGCGCGTCATGGCAAGGTCGAAGGTTATCGCCAGGTACCCCTCCCCGAACATCTGACCGAGATCAGGATGGGCTCCCAGCCTATCGAACTCGGCCGGATCGTGATCGAGGTAACCGCGCAATTCGCCATTGCGGTAATCGACCACGAGCAGGGAAATCACTCCCTCCCGGGCCTGCGCCTGGATGGTCAACTGGTCATCCCGATCCTTCAGAAGCCCGCCCATGAGGGCCGCCAGCACCAGCGCCTCGGCCAGCACGTGCTTCACCGACGGCGGATAGTCGTGCGCGGCCAGGATCTCATCAAGCACCGGGCCAAGGCGCACCATCCGCCCACGGCAGTCGCGCGCCGGGATGGTGAAGCCGAGTAGCTGGTCCAGGCCTGTTTCGGGCGCGGAATTGGATCGGTCGGTCATGCCGGGCATATAGGCGGGCGGCGGCCAAAGTTAACCCGCTGTCTCCTGCCCGCGCTCATCTCCCACCTTACAGCTGCCCAAAGCACCACAGCAGGATCGATTTCTGCGCATGGATGCGGTTTTCTGCTTCGTCAAAGACGACCGACTGCGGACCTTCGAAAACCTCCTTGGTCACCTCCTCGCCGACATGGGCTGGCAGGCAATGCAGGAATTTCGCATCGGGCCGTGCACGCGCCATAAGGGCCGCATTGACCTGGTAGGGGCCAAGCTCTGCAAGCTTTTCAGCCGCGTGCTCCTGGCCCATCGAAATCCACGTGTCGGTGACGACCACATCGGCCCCCGTCACAGCCGCCGCCGCATCGTGCGTCACCGTGACCCGGCTGCCCTCAGCAAGTGCCGCATCGACATAGTGCGGGTGCGGCGCATAGCCGGGGGGCGTGCCTATCCGGATGGCGAACTTCATCAGGCCGGCCGCTTCGACAAGCGAGTTCATCACATTGTTGCAGTCGCCCAGCCAGGCGAGCTCCATTCCAGGCAGGGGCCTGCCGTGCTCGATGATGGTCAGCAGGTCAGCAACGATCTGGCAGGGATGTGAACGGTCGGTCAGGCCGTTGATCACCGGCACGCCGGCGTGCCGCGCCATCTCTTCGACCTTGGCGTGTTCATCGGTCCGGACCATGATTGCGTCGGCCATGCGACCCAGCACGCGCGCCGTATCGGCTATGCTCTCCCCCCGACCCAATTGCGAGGTTCCCCCGTCCAGGATCAGGGGGATTCCGCCGAGCTGCCGGATAGCGATGTCGAAGCTGACCCGCGTCCGGGTCGAGTTCTTCTCGAATACCATGGCCAGCACGCGGCCTGCCAGCGGCGCATCGGCATCGGGCCGACCCTTGGGCCAGCCCGCGCGCGCCTTTTTCCGGTCTATCGCATCGCCGATCATCGCCGCGATGGCGTCACCCCCGGCATCTGCCAGGTCGAGGAAGTGCCGAACGGCCATCAGGCTGCCTGCGGCACCTTGTAATCGGCAGCAGCGGCGGACAGTTTCTCGAAGAACTCGTCCATTTCCGCATCCCCGATCACCAGTGGCGGCAGGATCCGCAAGGTATCATCGCCCGCGGCCACGGTCAGCAAGCGGTGATTATCGCGCAGATGGACCATGAACGGCCGCGGCTCGCTGCGCATCTTAAGGCCGAGCATCAGGCCCATGCCGCGCACTTCTTCGAACAGATCGGGGTAATTTCCGATGAACTGTTCCAGCCGGGCGCGCAGCCGCTCCCCCTTGTCGCGTACCTCGCCCAGGAATTCCGGGTTGGCCACCGCCTCCATCACCGCCGTTCCGGCTGCCATCGCCAGCGGGTTGCCGCCATAGGTGGAGCCGTGCGTGCCGAAGACCATGCCGCGGGCGGCCTTCTCCGTGGCAAGGCAGGCGCCAAGCGGAAAACCGCCGCCGATGCCCTTGGCCGTCGCCAGGATGTCCGGCTCGATCCCGTACTGTTCGTAGGCATAGAAGGTGCCGGTTCGGGCAACGCCGCACTGCACCTCGTCGAGCACCAGCATCAGGTCGTGCTCGTCGGCGAGAGCGCGCAGGCCCTTGATGAACTCCGGGGTACCGACGCGGATGCCACCTTCCCCCTGTACCGGCTCGACCAGGAAGCCGGCGGTCTGCGGGCCGATGGCGGCCTTCACGGCATCCAGGTCATTGAATTCGACATAGCGGAAACCGGACAGCAGCGGGGCAAAGCCCTTGTGCATCTTCTCCTGGCTTGATGCGCTGATGGTCGCCATCGTCCGGCCGTGGAAGGCGTTGTTGAAGGTGATCAGCTCGTACCGCGTGGTATCGCCGCCAGCCTGGTGATAGGCGCGCGCCGTCTTGATGGCGGCTTCCACCGCTTCGGCACCGGAATTGGTGAAAAACACCGTGTCGGCAAAGCTTGCATCCACCAGCCGCTGCGCCAGTGCCTCGCCCTGCGGGCTGCCATAGAGGTTAGATACGTGCATCAGGGTGGCGGCCTGGCGCTGGATCGCCTCGATCAGGCCAGGGTGGGAATGGCCCAGCAGGTTGACCGCGATGCCCGAGGCGAAATCAAGGTAGCGGGTGCCGTCCTCGGTGATCAGGTGGCAATGCTCGCCCTTGACAGGCCGGACGCCGCACCGGGGATAGACCGGCATGAGCGGAGTGATGGACATGGAAGAGATTCCTTCGGGATTTTGTTCTGAAACGACAAATGGCGGCCGATTGGCCGCCGCGTGATGTCCATCATGTATGACGGGAGCGGCGGCCGGTCAAATCCCGGCCGCCTGCTCCTGCCCGGTACGCGAATCAGTCGCGAACAGGGGCCAGGTTGACGGCCGAGTGCTTGCCTCGTCGGTCGACCTCAAGATCGAACTCGAACCGGTCACCTTCCTGGATACCCGGAAGGCCCGAACGCTCCACCGCGCTGATGTGCACGAAGGCATCTTCCTTGCCATCATCGCGGGTGATGAACCCGAAACCCTTCATGGCGTTGAAGAACTTCACGGTGCCAACGGCCTTCTCGCCAGTCAGCTCCCGTTGGGGTGCACGCGGGGGTGCAGCGATGACATCGCCAACCACCTGCAGGTCCGCGGCAGAAACCTTGCCGCCGCGATCCACCAGGTTGAACTGAAGCTCCTGTCCTTCGGCCAGGGTAGTCAGGCCGGCACGCTCGACCTGGCTGATGTGGACGAACACGTCCTCACCACCTTCGTCGCGCTGGATGAAGCCGAAGCCCTTCTGCGCGTTGAAGAATTTTACCTTGCCCTTGCCGGTGCCGACCACCTGGGCAGGCATGCCGCCGCCACGCGGTGCGCCGTCGCCGCCGCCCGGGCCGCGGCTGCCGAAGCCGCCACCGCCACGCGGGCCGCCGCGATCACCGCCTCCGCCGAAACGGTCACCGCCACCGCCGCCACCGAAGCGATCTCCACCGCCTCCGCCGCGCCAGTCATTGTCGCCAAAGGAGGGCGGAGTGCCGCCCCCGAACGGATCGAAACCCTCTTCTCCGAAACCGTCCCGCTTGTCGCGCCCCCGGCCGCGACGACCTCTGTCGTAACCCATGTACTCGATAAACCTTCAATTCCGCCCTTGTCGTGCACCCGGCGGCCCGGACGAACTCCGGCCGAGTGGAAGCGAAGGTCAAGCCCGCGACTTCGTGCTTTGGTCTATATACTGGATTCTTGCAGGTGGCGAACGATTTAAGCGGGGGCTTCTGCAGCGCCAACTTGGTCAGCGACTAGGGCCTTGCGTCAGGCTGGCAAACTTGTGCAGGAGGATGTTCCTAGATGCGCGGCAGCACCCGCAGGTCGCGCGCAAGTCGCCCAAGGAGAACCGGGATGAGCGATTTCAGGCAGTTGTCCGAACAGGTCTGGGCAAGCCCGCAGATCACCCTTGCCGATGTCGCTGAAGCCGGGGCCCGCGGCATCACCCTTATCGTCAACAATCGTCCCGAAGGCGAAAGCGCCGAGCAGACACCGGGTGAAGCCATTGCCAAGGCGGCCCGCGAACAGGGGATCGGCTATTGCGCCATCCCGATCAGCCCCGGGGGCTTCACGCTTGAGCAGGCCGAAGCCATGGCCGATGCCCTTGCCTCCGCATCCGGGCCGGTTCTGGCCTACTGCCGCTCTGGTACCCGGTCGACTTTGCTCTGGGCGCTTGCCCAGGCAAAGTCCGGTGCCAGTCCCGCAGAGCTCACTGCTGCGGCTGCAAGCGCCGGCTATGACCTGACCCCGATTGCGGGTGCGCTCGAACGGCTGGCAGCCGGGGCGCAAGACTGATCCATGGATGGCCTGCTGCCCCTGGCCGGCTCGGGTCTGGCGGTGGCAGGACTGGTGGCCTTGTGCTGGGCACTGGGATTTCGCGGTACGCTGCATCTCGATGGTGAAGCCGAAGCGATTGCCCTGGCCAGGATGATGCCCGGTGGCTTTTCCCCCACGACAGTCCTTCTTGCAGCCGACGCCCGCCATGCCCTGCTTGCCGACATGACGGGCAAGCTCGTTCTCGTGATGCCACATGGCGCCAATTTCATCGCCCGGTCGCTCGACAGCGAGGTCCGGGCGCAAGCCGTGGATGGGCTACTAAACCTTACCCTACCCCACCGAATAGTGCGAATCGAGGTGGGCGAGCAATTGCCCGCCTGGCTTGACCGGCTGAAGGCACAGGTTGCAGCGTGACCCAGTTCGACCCCTTGCCTTATGCCATTCCCGCCTTTGTGGCACTGATCGTGCTCGAAATGGCCTGGGCGCGGAGCCGCAAGCGGGTGCGGGCCTACGAGGTGCGCGATACCGCCGTCTCGCTGGCACTGGGCCTTGGTAGCGTTGTGGCTGGAGCGCTCACGGCAGGGGCAATCCTGGACCTGCTGGCCTGGTTCCATGGCCTCGCACCGCGCTCGATCGGCTGGGCCTGGTGGGCCTGGCCGCTGTGTTTCGTTCTGGATGACCTGGCCTATTACTGGCAACACAGGGCGGGACACCGCGTCAGGTGGTTCTGGGCTAGCCACGTCAACCACCACTCCAGCCAGCACTACAATCTCTCGACTGCGCTCAGGCAGACCTGGACAGGCTTCATCGCGCTGTCGTTCGTCTTCCGCCTGCCGCTTGCAGTCGCGGGTTTCGAGCCGGGCATGATCCTTGCCTGCGCAGGCCTCAGCCTCATCTACCAGTTCTGGATCCACACCGAGGCAATCGGGCGGATGCCACGCTGGTTCGAGGCAGTGATGAATACGCCATCGCACCACCGGGTCCACCACGCGACCAATGCCCGCTACCTCGACCGCAACTATGCCGGGACCTTCATCATATGGGACAGGCTGTTTGGCACATTCGCGGCAGAGGATGGAGATGGACCGATCCGTTACGGCATCGTCCACCAGCTCGGCAGCTTCAACCTGCTGCGTGCGGCATTCCACGAATGGCTCGCCATCGGCCGCGATGTCGCGCGTGCGCCATGGCGGCACAAGCTTTCCTATATCTGGCGCGAGCCCGGCTGGAGCCACGATGGCAGCAGGGAAACGTCGGCAATGATCCGTGCGCGGACCCGATTGCCGGAGTAGCATGCCTGCTGGCTGGCGCGCTGAATGGCAAGTGCAGGGCACCGGATAGGCGGAAGGCAAACCTTGCCCGGCACATCTGGATCAAAGGCCAGCACTCCCGGCAGCATGAGGCTGCGCGGGCCAGGTGTCGGTGAGATCCCGGGACAAGTCGCTTCTGGGGGAACTCGAGAGCCTGCCCGGGGGAATGCGTTGCGGTCCCACCGCAGGCAGACGGCGCGCCAGCATGCGACGCCCACGAAAAAGGGCCGGAGGTTTCCCCCCGGCCCCGTTTCGTTTGCCTGATGGCAATCC
>CAZTED010000024.1:0-24822 GCA_964612175.1 uncultured Sphingomonadaceae bacterium | reverse complement strand
CGGGTTGGCGGGCTGCCGACGCCCTGCGACGGGTCGGCAGCCCGCACTGCGCCGCCTAGAACGCCATTCGCAGGGTTCCACGCAGCGTCATCGCAGTGTCGCCGTTGCGCTGTTCGGCACCAAGTTCGCCGCCCAGCTCGAACAGCTCGGCCCCGCCCACGGCGCGCAGGCGGGCATACCAGCCGCTGTCGCGTGCTTCCGGGGTGATGGTGAAGGCCGTGCCGCCATCGAAGCGGGCAGTGGTCGCGCCCAGCGCACCACCCACGATCTCGCGCCAGCCGCCTTCGCCTTCAAGGCGGAACCAGTTGCGGTCGCCCGGGCTGGTGCCGGTAAAGTCGATCCCCGCCGCCAGACCGCCGTTGACTGCCAGTTCGTCGCTCGAGCGCTTGTCGACGATCAGGTTGAAGCCGTCACCGCCGCCGGTGTCCTCATAGGCCTTTTCCGACAGGCTGGTGTAGTCGACAGTGACATTGGGCCGCAGGAACAGCGCGCCGCTCGCCAGTTCATACGAAGCGCCGGCACCGGCGGTGTAGAAGCTGCCGCTCCAGTCACCTTCGGCGGTCCGTTCGATCGTGGTGGTGCCCACCCTGCCACGCAGGGTGCGCTCACCCTTGAAATTGGCAAGCCCAACCGAACCGCGTCCGTATGCCTTGAACCCGTCCCATTCGCCGCGCCAGTAGAGCGACAGCTCGTAGGCGTGGGAGAAGACCGAGG
Organism: uncultured Sphingomonadaceae bacterium; assembly: GCA_964612175.1. Lineage (GTDB taxonomy): Bacteria > Pseudomonadota > Alphaproteobacteria > Sphingomonadales > Sphingomonadaceae > Alteraurantiacibacter. Next base: position 24,108 of record CAZTED010000024.1, on the reverse strand, counting down.
CACGGTCGCCACCCTGGTCATAATCGTTGAACGCCCAGCTGATCCCGGCACCAAAGGCGCCGAAATCGGTATCCACTTCCGCCGCGGCCGTTGCGCCGATACCGGAAAGGTCATAGCCCGCTGTGGCAGCGGCATCCTTGCCGGTGTTCCAGACGCCCCCGCTCAGGATCACGTCGACCCCGCCCATGGTGAAGACCGGGCCGGTGGGATCGGTCTGCTGGCGGGCGAGCGTGCGCAGGCCCAGGCTCAGCCCCTCGAAGGTGCCGCCGGCATGGTCGGGCAACATCTGGCCGATCGCGGTGCGGAATTCCTCGGCCTGGGTCGTGGCGAGGAACAGGTCCTCCAGCTGGTCGTCTTCCTGCAACGCCGCGAAGATGGCGTTGTAAGCGCTCGATTGCGCCGCGTTGAGGCCAAGCTCGGTCGCCGTGCGCCGGGTAATGGTGACAGACAGGCGGTTGGCAAGGTTGTCGATGCCCAGCGTAGCCTTGAACAGGTAAGGCAGCAACGTGGCAGACACTTCCAGGTCGGCCGCACCGGTCAGGCTGCCGGCCCTGAGGAAGGCGTAAGTGCCTTCCGCATCGTCGAGGTCAGCCACCTTGATGGCCACCAGCGCGCCATCGGCGAAGCTGGCATTGCCGGCAACATCGATGAAGCTGCCCTCGCCCGGGGTCTTGTCGAGCGTGACCTGCAGCACCGAGCCCGATGCCATGCTGAGCGAGGCGATGGCGGACGGGCTGGCCAGGTCGAGCACCCCGCCGGTCATGGTCACCGCCACGCTGCCCGAATTGACCAGGCTGCCGCTGAAGCGGGCGGTGTTGGCCAGGGTCAGCACCCCGGCGTCGCTGCCGAAGTCGGCGGTGCCGCTGAACAGCGCGGTATTGGCCAGGCTTAGCGTGTCTGCACCGGCACCAAAGCGGGCCGTTCCGGTGAAAGTGGCATCCCCGGTCATCACCAGCCGGTCCGCACCACCGTTGAAATAGGCTGTGCCCTTGTAGCTGCCGTCGGCAAGTTCCAGGCTGTCGACGCCGGTGCCGAAGCGCAGGTCGCCTTCGATCGTCGGCGCGGTAATCCCGGAGGCGACAACCGTCTGGCGCACAGTTGCACCGCCATTGTTGGCCGACAGGTCGATGGCGATGTTGCGGGTGGAGGTGGCGGTGGCACCAGTGGCACTGATCGCGCCGCTGTTTTCCACCAGGTCGACATTGCCCGACAGGTCGAGGATCGCGGTAGAGTTGCCGTCCGCGCTCGATGCCGTGCGCACGCGGCCCGCGTTGCGGATGGTCGGCACATCCGCCCCGGCTTCCACCAGGATCGCGGTTGAACTGTTGCCGGCGGCATTGCTGCCCGATGCCTCGACCGTGCCGGTCACATGAACCAGCGGCGTGACCGTGCCCGCGCCCAGCCGCAGGCCGGTGGCGCTGGCATTGGTCGCCGCACCGGTGACCGTGCCGGAAATGCCGATGCCGTTGGCAATCGTCACGTCGCCGCCCCGACCGGCAACCTGCAGGCCGGTGGCATTGATGCCGGAATAGATGCCGCTGCCGTTGATCACGCCATCCACCTGCAGGCCATACTGCGTGGCCGTGCCGGTCACCGGGCCGATCGCGATGTCGGCACTGGCCGAACCGATCACCATGGCGGGCGCCGCGCCATAAGACTGGACGCGGCCTGAACCTTCGCTGGCATCGGGAATGCCGTCGGCATCCTCGTCGGCATTGTTGGGGTCGGCATCGCGCGGGGGAATGGCAATCACGATTCCGCCGGTGACATTGCCTTCGACCAGCAGCGCCGACCCGCCCTGGAGCAGGTCGTCCGCATCGAGCGCGGCAGTGTTGCTGGGCGGGGTGGTGAAACGGTAGCCGGTGGACGTCACGACGCCCTGAACCGTCAACCGGCCGGTCACGTCGCCCGCCACGTGCGCGCCCACGGCATTTTCACCGCGCGCAGTGATGGTGTTGGCCAGGCGCACAGCGCCGGTCACGTCATCAAGGTAGACCGCAGTGGTATCATCCCCCAGCACGTTGGTGGTGCCGTTGTGGGTGAAGGCCCCGGTCTGCAACCCGCCAAGACGGATACCGAAGGAATCGTTGCCCTCCACCGTGATCGTGCCCGAATGGATGATCGCGCCGGTATGCGCGCCCAGTGTGCGGATGCCATAGCGGCCCGTGCCAAGGGCGAAGGGGCCATCCTCATCGATGTCGTTATCGCCATTGGGCGGGGTATAGGCCTCGTCGATGGTGATCGTGCCGGAATTGGTGATGTCACCTGTGGTCCCGGCATTGGCCAGGATGCCCACTGCACCGTTGATGCCGGTATACTGGATCGTGCCTTCGTTGACGACATTGTGGTTGCTGTCCATCGTCACAGCAGCCGTGCCGGTGGTCGGCTTGACCGAGCCGGTGGCGGTGATCCGCACATTGCCCGGCGCCCCGGCATTGGCGGTGGACGTGGTCACCGGCGTCGTGCGCGCGGCGGTGATATCCTGGGCCTGGACGCTGGTGGACAGCGGCAGGGCAATCGCCATTACGGCAGTGGTGGCAAGCAGGTAACGACGCATGAAAATGAACCTCCCGGGTATCGGCTGTATGGCCAGTAGACGGAGCCGGGTGGCGCCCGCCTTGGCCGGCAGGCGCTTATTTTTTCGCGCGAGGCAGGTTTTCTCAGAAGGCCGCGTCCAGCCCCAGCCGCACGGTGCGCGGGCGCAACGGGGTCACCTGGTCGCGGCCCGTGGCAAAGGGCGTGCCCAGGGCAAAGCGGTTGCCCACTTCATCGGTGATGTTGGTCACCCCTATCGACAGGCCGAGGTCCGGCCGCCCGATCCGCAGGGTCAGCCCGCTATCGAGGTAATCGCCCTGCAGCTCGCCCAGTTCCGGCCCGATCCCGAGGCGTGACTTGCCGACATAGCCGACCCACCCTTGCGCCGACAGGTCGAGCCGATCGGTCAGCGCGGCCTCGTAATCGAACCCGGCGCGGCCGGCGATGCGGGCGATGTTGGGCACCTGGCTGAGCCGGGCCAGCATCACTTCCTGCCGCGGCTCGTCCACCCGGCTGTCGTTGTAGATCACCCCGGCATCCAGCCGCAGCCCGTCGGCCACTTCGAGCGCGGTGGACAGGCTGGCGGTCCACACTGCGCCGTCACCGATATTGGCGGTGCTGGGAAAGCCCGACTGGTCGATGAAATCGGCCTGGATGTCGGTCCACCGGGTATAGGACAGGCTCACCGCCATCTCGAAGGGCGAGAGGCCCGGCGTGCCATGGCGCAGGCCGAATTCGAAGGTGGAATTGCGGTCATTCTCGAACCGCCGAACCAGCGGCCCCTCGATCGCCAGCCCGCCGGGCCGGAAGCCCTGCTGGAAGCGCATGTAGAGCTGCGTATCGTCGGTCACATTGGCGAGCAGCGAGGCCGCCGGCAGGAACACGGTTTCGCTGCGGCTGGCGGTAACCGTGGCCAGCGCCGCCACCAGTTGCGGGGCAACGTCCTCGCCCGCCCCGCCCAGCCGGGCATGGGTAAGCCGCCCGCCCGCCGTTGCCACCACGGCGTCGACCAGCTGGACGCTGGCCTCGCCATAGGCGGTCAACTCGTCGATCCGGTTGAACACGCCCGTGGTGGCACTGCGCGCGGCCTGCTGCTCCAGTTCGCGGGTAAGGCGCGTGGCATTGTGCGTGAAGCTGAAACCCGCCAGCCAGCCCACGCCATCATCAAGCGGCCGCCAGGCGCGGGTCTCGTTGGCGATCATGCGGGTGTCGTTCTGCTGCACGAAGCGGCGCGGCGGGCCTTGCGGCACGGTGGCGTCGTAGAACTCGATCAGGTCCTGCCCGACAATCCCGGTGGTGGAGCGCAGCCTCACGTCGCCAAGCCGGCCCGTCAGGACAAGCTGGCCCTGCACATAGTCCGCTTCCGAGCCTTCCTCCACGGCGGAAGACCGTTCCAGCGGGGGGCCCTCGCGGTCGGCATACTGGCTGTCGCGGGCATCTGTCGCCTGCATCACCCCGATCAGGTCCACGGTCCAGGCGGGCGCGATCTCGTAGCGCAGCATGGCCCGCCCGCCGAGGATCCTCTGGCGGTTGACGTTGTCGCGGCCCGGCGGCGGCCCAAGGGAAGGCTTGTCGATGTAGCCGCCCTGCGAAGTGGCATCGAGGGTGATGCGCAGCGCCGCGTCCTCCACCAGGAAAGGCAGGTTCAGCACCAGGTTGCCATCCACGCTGCCCGCGCCATGCCAGGTGTGTGATCCCCCGATGATCGCCGAACCTTCGGCAATGCCCAGCTCCGGCGCATTGGGCACCATGCGGATGATCCCGCCCATCGAGCCCGAGCCATAGAGCGTGCCCTGCGGCCCCTCCAGCACCTCGACCAGTTCCATGTCGGACAGCCTGAGGTCCGGATCGGGCGCATTGTAGGTCAGCCGCAGGTCGCCAAGGTACTGCCCGACCGTCGCCTGCGTGGGGCCGGTGAAGCTGGAATCGGCAATGCCGCGGATGAACAGCTTGTTGCGTCCGCTGCCTAGGTGGGTGGAGGAAATGGTCGGCAGCCGCTGCACGATCCGCTCGGTCCCGCCGACGCCGCCCACCACAAGGTCGCGCCCGGGAATGAACGAGGCCTGCCCGGCATACTGGTCGAGCGAGAGCTCGCGCTTGCTGGCAAGGACAATGATCTGGCCCGGTTCGGGCGGCAGCGCAGGCGGGGCATCTTCCACCGGCGCGGGGGTCACCGGGGCGACGGGTGGCGCCCGACGCAGGGTCCTGCGTGGCTGCGGTGCCGGCACGATGCGCCAGCCGCTGGCACCGGCCTGCACCGCCCGTCCGCCCGCCGCCTCGGCAAGCCGCCGCGCTGCTTCATGTGGCTCCATACGCCCGCGAATGGCGGGCACCCGCGCCTGGGCAAGGCCGCTGTCGGCGATGATGATGCTGGTTCCCGTCTGCCGCGCCAGGGCGATCGCCGCACGGCCCGCCTGCCCAGCCGGACTGTCCACCGTCACCGGACGCGCCACAGCAGGCACGGCCAGCATCAGCGAGCCGAGCACGGCCGGCAGGATCAGTGTAGAAAGGAGCCGACGGTGGTTTCGCATGGTCAGCGTCCCGCCAGCTCCCAGCCATCGCCCGCCCGCCGCACGCGGACATCGAGCAGGCTTTCGAGCGAGCGCGGATCCTTGACCACCGGGGCCAGCAGCAGGCTGCCCGAAACGGTCCTGCGCGAGTTGCCCGGCACAGCCGTGAAGCTGACGCCGGTGGCGCGGGTCAGGTCCTCGGCCACCACGTCGAGGCTGGCAAGTTCGAAGGTCAGCCGGCCTTGGAGCCATTCGCCCACCTGCGCGGAATCGATCCGGCCCACGAAAACCCGCCCGTCAGGGCCGCTGACCAGGCCGTTGCCTGCATCCACGCGCAGGTCCGCGCCTTGCGGATTGAACACCACCGCCCCCTCGGACACGCCGAGCGTCAGGCCGCCGCTGCCAAGCTTCACATCGAACACCGTCCCGGCATCGACCAGCCGGTCCTCCCCCGCCATCAGGACGAAGGGATCGGCATCGTTGTGGACGATGGTGAACAGCGCCTGGCCCTGCAGCAGCGTGGCCGTGCGGTCATGATCGGCGGACAGTTCCAGCCGGGTGCCGCCGGCCAGCGTGATGGTGCTGCCGTCGGCCAGTTCAACCAGCTCGGTCTCTCCCGGCGCCGTTTCATAGGTGCGGGGGCCGCCACCCCACAGGCTGAAGAACAGCACGCCCGCCAGCGCCGCCGCCACCGCCCCGCCCATCCAGCTGCGACGATCCCACAGCCGGGCCGGTGCAGGATCATCGTTGGCCGGCGCGGGCGCAGGCGCCGGGACGAGCGCCAGTGCCGCCGCCGCATCGTCCACCGCCAGCGCCACATTGTCATAGGCAGCGGCATGGGCGGAATCGCTTTCCAGCCATGCCGTGAATGCGTCCCAGTCGGCAAAATGCGGGTCCGCGACACGCACGGCCCAGCCGATCGCTTCCTCGCGCATCTGGTCGTCAGCCTGCATCATGCGTCCCTTTCGCATGGATAGACGGAGCCGATCGCCTCAAGCCTCATTGCCGGCCTCCCCGATGCTGGCGCGCCATTCGGCGATCGCGCGGTAGGCCTTGCGCAGGTCGCTCTCAACGGTGCTCAGACTGACGCCGAATTCGGCGGCGAGCTGGCGCTGCGGGATGCCGTCCACCCGGTGTCGGCGGAAGACCGCGGCGACCCGCGGCGGTTCGAGGCCCGCCAGCAATTGTTCCACCAGGGCTGCCATCTGGCGGGCGGCAACCACCCGCTCGGCATCCGGTGCGTCGGATCGGCCGGTGGCGATGTCGACCTGCAAGCCGGTCCATTCGCGGTCGCGCAGGTCTGCCTGCCGGCGCGAGCGGTGGCGGTCGATCATGACCCGGTTGGCAGTAGCAAACAGGTAGGACAGGGGCGCGGCTACCGGTCCGGCAGGCGCCTCGGCAATCTTCAGCCAGACATCCTGCAGCAGGTCCTCGGCCGAATCGCCCGCCCCCCGCGCACGCAGGAAGCGCAGCAGGCGCTCGCGGTTCGCGAGGAACGCCGCTTCCAGTCCTGCCGGAGGTGGAGTGTCAGCCATCCATCTTCCCTTCGCCCCGGCGCGGACCGATAGAGCGCGCTGGCAGGAATGGGAAGAGTGCTGGCACCGGCAGGGCGCTTCAGGCCTGCAGGTGCAACGCCGCCTCCGCCCGATACCGGGTTGGAGCCGGGTACACCGCGCCCGCCGTTATCGGCAACGGGCGCTCCTGCCCAGGCGGCCCTTCACGAAAGCACCGTCGCAGGATCGGTGAAGGGCAGTTCCAGCGCCTCTGCTACCGGCTGGCAGGTAACCTTGCCGCCGGCGATGTTGAGGCCCGCGAGCAGGTGCCGGTCGCGCCGAAGAGCTTCCTTCCAGCCCAGCCCGGCCAGCTTCATCACATGCGGCAGGGTAACGTTACCCAGCGCATAGGTGCTGGTTCGGGCCACCGCGCCCGGCATGTTGGCGACGCAGTAGTGGACGATGCCATCGACCACGTAGGTCGGATCGGCATGGGTGGTGGGCCGGCTGGTCTCGAAGCAGCCGCCCTGGTCGATCGCCACGTCCACCAGCACCGCGCCCGGCTTCATGGTGGACAGCATCGCCCGACTGACCAGCTTGGGCGCTTCGGCCCCGGGGATCAGCACCGCGCCGATAACAAGGTCCGCCTCGGCCACGCAGGCCGCCAGGTTGGCGCGGTTGGAGAAGCGGGTCTTGGCGCGCGCCTCGAAATGCACGCCCAGCTTCTCCAGCACTTCGGCAGAGCGATCGAGGATGGTGACATCCGCGCCCAGACCTGCCGCCATTTGCGCGGCATTGAACCCCACCACGCCGCCGCCGATGATCGCCACCTTGCCCGGCAGCACTCCCGGCACGCCGCCCAGCAGCACGCCGCGCCCGCCATGGGCCTTTTCCAGCGCCGTTGCGCCTGCCTGGATCGCCATGCGCCCGGCCACCTGGCTCATCGGCTTCAGCAGCGGCAGGCCGCCATGGGCATCGGTGACCGTCTCATAGGCGATGCACACCGCGCCGCTGGCGATCAGGTCCTTCGCCTGTTCGGGATCAGGGGCGAGGTGGAGGTAGGTGAACAGCACCTGCCCTTCGCGCAGCATGGCCCGCTCGCCGGCCTGGGGTTCCTTGACCTTCACCAGCAGTTCTGCCGCAGCGAAAACCTCTGCGGCGCTGGCAAGGATGCGCGCGCCGGCGGCCTGGTAGGCCTCGTCGCTCGCCCCGATGCCAAGGCCCGCTCCGGCTTCCACCACCACCTGGTGTCCGCCAGCGACCAGTTCCTGTGCCGCCTCTGGCGTCAGGCCCACCCGGAATTCGTTGTTCTTGATCTCGCGTACGGTGCCGACGATCATGATCCGTCTCCTCAGATGGCGCGCAGCGCGGGGAGCGCCTGGTCGAGCGACTTGCCGATGATCTCGACCAGGTCGTCGATCTGCTGGTGGCTGATGGGCAGCGGCGGACACATGACGATGGTATCGCGGATGCCGCGCACCATCAGCCCATTGGCGATGCACAGGTCGCGCACGATCGGGCCGGCATTGCCTTCCTTGCCGCCCCAGCGCTGGTTGGTGCCTTTCTTGCTGACAATCTCGACCGCGCCGAGCAGGCCGATAGAGCGCACTTCGCCGACCAGTTCATGGTCATCCAGCCGCTTCAGCGCATTGGCGAGGTAAGGGCCGGTATCGTCGCGGGTGCGGCCAACCAGCCCTTCGCGCTCGATGATGTCGATGTTGCGCAGGGCCACGGCGGCAGACACGGGGTGGCCCGAATAGGTGAACCCGTGGACGAAATCGCCGCCGGTCTTGAGCACTTCCACGATGTCGCTGGAAACGGCGGTGGCGCTGATCGGCAGGTAGCCGGAGGACAGGCCCTTGGCCATCGGCACCAGATCAGGCGTGAAGCCGAGCGTCTGGTGGCCGAACCATTCGCCGGTCCGCCCGAAGCCGCAGATCACCTCGTCCGCCACCAGCAGGATGCCGTACTTGCGGCAGATCGCCTCGACCTCCTGCCAGTAGCCGGGTGGCGGGATGATCACCCCGCCCGCCCCCTGCACCGGCTCGCCGATGAAGGCGGCGACATTCTCCGGGCCCACGGCCAGGATGCGCTCCTCGATCGCGGCGGCGCAGTCCTTGCCGAACTGCACGGGATCCTCGCCGAAGCCCTCCCCGAACCAGTAGGGCTGGCGCACGTGCTCGACACCGGGGACCGGCAGGTCGCCCTGCTCGTGCATGAATTTCATGCCGCCCAGGCTGACCCCTGCCACGGTGGAGCCGTGATAGGCGTTCCAGCGGCTGATGAAGACGGTGCGCTTGGGCTCGCCCTTCAGCTTCCAGTAGTGGCGCACCATGCGGAACACGGTGTCGTTGGCTTCCGAGCCGGAGCTGTTGAAGAACACGTGCTGCAGCTTGCCGCCGGCGATCCCGGCGATCCGGGCGGCCAGCATAACCGTGGGCGGAGCCACGGTTTTGAAGAAGGTGTTGTAGAACGGCAGCTCGCGCATCTGCGCGGCGGCCACCTCCACCAGCTCCTCGCGCCCATAGCCGACATTGACGCACCACAGGCCGGCCATGCCATCAAGGATGCGGTTGCCATCACCATCGTGGATATAGCAGCCCTCGGCATGGGTCACGATGCGGCTGCCGCCCATATCCTCGATCAGCTTGTAATCCTGCTGCGCCGGCAGGTGGTGCGCCACGTCGAGGCGCTTGAGTTCGGCGATGTCGTAATTGCCCGGCATGGGGGATACTCCGTGATTGGTGTCGGTCCTGGGTGTTCGCGCGATCGGCGGCGCACGGCCTCAGGGCGAAAAGCCGATCCGCGCCAGGAAGCGGTTGGTGCGGGTGACCGGCATCATCATTGCCCCCGCAAGGTGTCGCCAAGAAGGCGGAAGAAGGCCTGGCTGTCCGGATTCTTTTCCGGTTGCCATTCGGGATGCCACTGCACGGCGATGACCGGCGCCTTGCCGATGGTGGTGGAATAGGCCTCCACCAGCCCATCGGGCGCGCGGGCCTCCACTGCAAGACCGTCGGCGAGGCGGCCGACGCCCTGGAAGTGGACCGAGTTGACGGTGAGTTCCCGCTTGCCGAAAGCGCGGGCAAGCACACCCCCTTCGGCCAGCTCTACCGGGTGTTCATGATCGAACATGGCATCGAAAGGCACGCCATCGGGCGCGTGGTGGCGCAACAGGTCATCGTTGGCCGAGACATCGCGGCGCAGGGTGCCGCCGAGCGCCACGTTGATCTCCTGGAACCCGCGGCAGATGCCGAACACCGGACGGCCAAGCGCGGTCATCCGGTCCACCATGGCCATCGCGATCTCGTCCCGGCCGGGATCGAACGGGCCTTCCCCGCCCTCGTCCATGTAACGGTGCGGCTCCACGTTCGAAGGGCTGCCGGTCAGCAGCACGCCGTCGAGCCTGCCGGCCACTTCATCCGCCGTCATCAGGTCGGGCAGCGACGGGATGATCAGCGCCGCCACATCCGCATACTGCATGGCCGAGCGGATATACCGCTCGATCACCGTCTGCGCGGGTTCGGTGCCGACGCGGCGCCGGCAGGCGATGACTCCAAGGACGGGGCGGGCTGCGGTCATGCGGTCAGTGCTTTATCATCACGTGGCGCGTGGTCATGTAGTGTTCGAGGCTGTAGATCGACAGGTCCGAGCCATAGCCGGACGACTTGACCCCGCCGTGGGGCATTTCGGTGGCGTTGACCGAGTGGGTGTTGATCCAGGTAACCCCGTATTGCAGCTGCGCGGCGAACTGCGCGGCCTTGCCGACATCGCGCGTCCACACTGAACTGGCGAGGCCGTATTCGCTGTCGTTGGCCCAGCCCAGCACCTGCTCCTCGTCATCGAACCGGGTGACAGAGACGACCGGGCCGAACACTTCCTTCTGCACGATCTCGTCGTTCGGCGCGGCGCCCGCCACCAGCGTGGGGGCATAGAAGAAGCCGGGGCCTTCGGGCACGAAGCCGCCGGTAACGATCTCCGCCCGCGTATCCGCAGCGGCCCGGGCCACGAAGCCGTCCACCCGGTCGCGCTGGCGCGGGGTGATGAGCGGCCCCAGCTGGGTGCCCGCCTGCGAAGGATCGCCCATGGCAATCTTGCCGACCGCAGCCGCAAGATCGGCCACCAGCCGGTCATGCTGGCTGGAATGAACGAACACGCGGCAGGCGGCGGTGCAATCCTGCCCGGCATTGTAGTAGCCGCCCTCGGCAATCGCCTCCACCGCAGCGGCAATGTCGGCATCGCCCAGCACGATCACCGGAGCCTTGCCACCCAGTTCGAAATGGGTGCGCTTGATGGTTGGCGCGACCGCCTCCAGGATCTTGCGCCCGGTGGCAACGTCGCCGGTCAGGGAGACCATCCGCACCTTGGGATGGGCCACCAGCTGCGCGCCCACGCCCGCACCGCTGCCGGTAACAACGTTGACCACGCCTTCGGGCAGGAATTCGGCGCAGACCTCGGCCAGCTTCAGCGCGGTCAGCGGTGTGTGTTCGGAAGGTTTCAGGACAATCGTATTGCCCGCCGCGATCACCGGCGCGATCTTCCAGCTGGCCATCATCAGCGGATAGTTCCACGGGGCAATGCCCACGCACACGCCAAGCGGATCGCGCCGGACCATGGAGGTATGGCCCGCGCGGTATTCGCCTGCCGGGACCCCCGGAACGGTGCGCGCCGCGCCAGCATAGAAGCGGAACACGTCGATCGTGTTGCCCACGTCCACCGCTCGCGCCGTGGCAATCGGCTTGCCGCAGTTGATCATCTCCAGCTCTGCGAACTGTTCGGCCAGCTGCTCGATCCGGTCGGCGATCTTCAGCATCCGGCGCGAACGTTCGCCCGGCGTCATCCGCGACCAGACCTTGAAGGCCCTTTCCGCCGCCGCGACAGCTTCGGCCACCTGGCTGCGGCTGGCGCTGGCAAGGCTGGCGATCTGTTCCCCGGTGGCGGGGTTGAACACCGGCTCGGGCGTTTCGCTGCCGCTGGCCGCTTGCCCGGCGATGAACTGGCTATGGGTCTCGATCATGGGCAAATCCGCTGGCTGCTTGTGGAACATGACCCTAGGCCCGGGGCCGCTTGCGGGGAAATAGGAAAGGGAAAGCGGGAGCAATCGGTTTTACCGATATACCCCGACCGTGCGATCGCTCCCGATGCTGCTTGCAGGGTGCCTAGCTCAGCAGCACCACCGGGCTGTCCGCCCGCCAGTGCATCGACACCTTGTCGTCCCAGGTGAAATCCTCCTGGTCGCGGCGCGAGAGGTTGGGCCGCGAAACGCGCAGCATGGCCCCGCTTTCCAGCTGGATGTCGAACAGGGTGATGTCGCCAAGGTAGCTCATGCCCTTGATCGTGCCGCGGGCGAAGTTGTGGCCATCGGGCGCATCTTCCGCCGCCCCGCGCACCGCCTTGCCCTCGCCCGGAACGTGGAGGTAGATCTTCTCCGGCCTGATCGCGACCCATACGTTCGACTGGTGCGAACCGGTGACGCCGTGGTTGAGGTAGACCTTGCCCAGTCCCGGGCAATCGACAGCCGCCCGGTGCGGCTCGTCCAGCGTCAGCACGCCTTCGAACAGGTTCACCGAACCCACGAAATCGGCCACAAAGCGGTTGGCGGGAAACTCATACAGGTCCGATGGCGGGGCCAGCTGGGCAACCTCGCCCTTGTTCATCACCGCGATGCGTCCGGCCATCGACAGCGCTTCGTCCTGGTCGTGCGTCACGGTGACGAAAGTGATGCCGACGCGGTCCTGAAGGTCGGCCAGCTCGAACTGCATCTGCGCGCGCAGCTTGGCGTCGAGCGCGGACAGCGGCTCGTCCAGCAGCAGCACCTTGGGCCGCATCACCAGGCTGCGGGCAAGCGCCACGCGCTGCCGCTGGCCGCCGGATAGCTGGTTGGGCATCCGTTCGCCGAAGCCGTCCAGCTTCACCAGTTCCAGCGCCTCGGCCACCCGGGACTTGATTTCGGCAGAGGGAACGCGGGCGATCTTGAGGCCATAACCGACGTTGTCGGCCACGCTCATGTGCGGGAACACGGCATAGGACTGGAACACCATGTTCACCGGCCGCTTGTTGGGCGGCACCTTGGCCATGTCCTGCCCGTCGATGATCACCTGCCCTTCGGTGGGCAGTTCGAACCCGGCGATCATGCGCAAAAGCGTGGTCTTGCCGCAGCCTGATGGCCCCAGGAGCACGAAGAATTCCCCCGGCATGATGTCGAGGCTGACATTGTCCACCGCGGTGACCGGGCCGAAGCGCTTCGACACGTTGCGGATCGAGATGATGGGTTGCGGTTCGTCCATGCGATCAGTGCCTTTGCGCGAGCTGGCCCATGCGGCTCTGCATCTTGAGCGCGATAGTGGTGAGGATGACGGTGATGGCGATGACCATCGCGGAAGCGGCGTTGACCTCGGGCGTCACCGAGAAGCGGACCATGGAATAGACCTTCACCGGGAAAGTGATGGTGTTGGGTCCGCTGGTGAAGAAGGTGATCACGAAATCATCGAGGCTGAGGGTGAAGGCAAGCAGCGCGCCGGCGATCAGGCCCGGCTTCATGTGCGGCAGCAGCACGTCGCGGAAGGTCTGCCATTCGCTGGCGCCAAGGTCTTTCGCGGCCTCCTCTTCCTCCTTGTTGAAGCTGGTCAGGCGGCTGCGCACCACCATGGCCACGAAGGGGAAGCAGAAGGTGATATGGGCAATGGTTATCTGCCCCAGGTTGAGCGGCCAGGGCAGGTTGGCGGGAAAGCCGATCTTGGCAAAGAACACCAGGAACGCCACGCCAAGGCAGATTTCCGGCACCACGATCGGCAGCGCCATGGCCCCTTCGGTCCCGGCCTTGAACGGAAAGCGGAAGCGCCACAGCATCACCGCCGCCATCGCGCCCAGCACCACGCTCACCGCCGTCGCCAGCGCGGCGATGGTCAGCGAATTGAGCAGGGCCTCCATCAGGCTCGCGTTGTTCAGCGCCTTTTCGTAGTAATCCAGCGTGAACCCGCGCCACACGATGTTGCGGCGGCTGTCGTTGAAGCTGAAGGCCACCAGCGTGATCAGCGGGGCATAAAGGAAGAACAGCACCAGCCCCACCCACAGCCGCATCGATGTGCGACGGGCATATTCGAGCGGGGCGACCGGATCGCGCTTCTTCAGGAAGCTCATTGTCGCGCCTCCGCCTGGCGCGATTTCATCGCCTGGATCGCGATGGCGATGAAGGTCGCATACATCAGGATGAACGACAGCGCCGCGCCGAACGGCCAGTCGTTGGCGCGCTTGAACTGCCGTTCGATCACGTTGGCGATCATCTGGCTGTCCGGCCCGCCCAGCAGGTCCGGCGTGAGATAGGCACCCAGTGCCGGCACGAACGTGATGATCACGCCCGAAATGATGCCCGGCGCGGCCAGCGGCGCGACAATCAGCAGCAGCGTGCGCACGTGCCCGGCCCCCAGGTCCAGGCTGGCCTCGATCAGCGACTTGTCCAGCCGGTCGAGCGCGGCATAGAGCGGCAGGACCATGAAGGGCAGGTGGACATAGACCAGCCCGAAGATCACCGCGAAATTGTTGTAGAGCAGCTCCAGCGGCTCATAAGCACCGGGCGCAGGCAGGCCGACCAGCGGCATCAGGGCGCCGAAATGCTCGTGCAGCCAGCCGAGCGTCTGGTTGACGTAACCTTCCCGCCGCAGCACCGCCATCAGGGCATAGGTGCGGATCAGCAGGTTGGTCCAGAACGGCAGCATGATCGCCAGCAGCAGCCAGGGCTTCCACTTGTCGCTGGCAAAGACGATCGCCAAGGCCACCGGAAATCCGACGACAAGGCAGATCGCCGTGGTGGCCCCGGCCACCAGGATCGATTTCCACAAGATGCCCAGGTACAGCGGATCGAGCGCCCGGGCATAGTTGGAAAAGGTGCCCGAGATCTCGATCTCGGTCAGGCTGGTATTGGTACCGAAACTGTAGAGCCAGACGATGCCAAGGGGGATCAGGAAGAAGATCAGGAGCCAGGCCAAGGGTGCAGTCGCGATCGCCGCGAACACGCCCCTGTTCTGCTTCCAGTCTTCCATCCGGACCCCCTTCGGACTGCCTGACCTTGCTTACGCTGCGCGGATGCGGGTGAACGCTTCCTCGTAAAGCGGCTGCAGGGTTTCGTTGTAGGCGGCGTATTCGCACTTCGCGAGCAGGTCCGCCGGCGGGAAGATGATCGGGTTGGCGCTGTAATCGGCCGGCATCAGGGCCTTCGCCGCCGCATTGGGCGTGGGATAGAGGATCGTTTCGGTGATCTTCTTGCCCACCTCTGCATCGAGCAGGTTGTTGATGAACATGTGGGCATTCAGCGGATGCGGCGCGCCCACCGGGATGCACAGGTTGTCGGAATTGAGCTGGCTGCCTTCCTTGGGGATCACGAAGTCGATGTCGTCATCCTCCAGCTTGGCCTGGGCGATGTCGCCATTGTATTCCAGCACCACGTCCACTTCGCCCGACAGCAACAGGTCCTGCCCGTTGTCTTCGTGGAAGGTGCGGATGTTCGGCTTCTGGCGGATCAGCATGGCTTCCACCTCGGCAATGATCTCGGGCGTGATCTCGTTCACCGAATGGCCCAGGTACTTGGCACCCAGCCTGATCACGTCGCCGGCTTCGGACAGCAGGGCGATCCGATTGGCATATTCAGGCGAATCGAACAGCACCTTCCAGCTATCCGGCGTGCTGGAGACCTTGGACTTGCGATAGCCGATACCCAGCGCCAGCCAGGTGTAGGGCATCGAGAACTTGCGGCCCATATCATAGCCGACATCGATGAAGGTCGGGTCGATATTGGCCATGTTCGGGATCAGCGAGTGGTCCAGTTCCTGCACCAGGTTGGCCTGGACCATGCGCTCCACGAAATCGTTCGACGGCACGATCACGTCGTACCCGGCATTGCCGGCGCGCAGCTTGGCGAACAGTTCGTCATTGGTGGCAAACAGGCTCATGTTGACCGTGATGCCAGTGGCCTCGCGGAAATCATCCAGCGTGGTTTCGCCGATGTAGGTATCCCAGTTGTAGAAGTTCAGCGTGGCTTCCTCGCCGGTGCTGGCGGTGCCGCCACCGGAATCGCTGCACGCTGCAAGACCGCCGAAGCTGATGCCGACTGCGGCCACGCCCAGCCCCTGGAGCAGCGAGCGGCGGCCCATGCGCAGGTCATTGAAACGGATGTTGCCGGGAATTTCAAAGGTGCTCATCGTAAAGACCCCTTGTTGATTGTTCCGGCCCTGCAATGCCCTGTCCATCAGGGTCGAGCATGGCCATCAGAGCGTCCTCTCCGCCATTGATGCTAGCGCAGGCGGAGAATGCTGCAAGCGCACAGTGCAGGCAGAATGCGCTCTTTCGGTCTGCGCGCCAGTCGATTATGCAAATCGAGAGCTATCGGAAAAACAGGCACCTCTACCCCATGAACATAACGCTGCGCCAGATCCGTTACTTCATCGCCGTGGCAGAGGCCCGGTCGGTGTCTGCCGGCTCCAGCGCGGTGGGCATTTCGCAGAGCGCGGTGACCGATGCGATCCGCACGCTGGAGCTTGAAACCGGCCTCACCCTGTTCCACCGCCACGCCAAGGGGGTGTCGCTGACGCGGGAGGGCAGCCAGTTCCTGCGCAATGCCCGGGCGATCCTCGATTCGGTCAACAACCTTGCCGCCGGCCTGGGCCAGGGAGAGGACCAGACAGAGGGCCGCGTTCGCATCGGTGCGACGCCGCTTGTCACCGGGTACTTCTTTGCCGACCTGCTGTCCCATTTCCGCCGCCTCTATCCGCGGGTGGAAGTCAGCCTGGTGGAGGACAAGCGCCCCTACATCGAACACATGCTGGTGGGCGGCGAGCTGGATCTGGCCCTGCTCAACGTCAACGCGCTCGAACAGCGCAGCGCCATCGATTACGAGGTGCTGCTGCGCAGTGAATGCCGCGCCTGGCTTGCCCCTTCGCACCCGCTCGCCAATGTCGATGGCCTGTCGCTGGCCCAGCTGGAAAACGATCCCGTCGTCATGCTCTCGCTCGACGAGCTGGAGGGTCTGGTGGAAGGCATCTGGTCGCACTTCGACCATCCGCCACGCGTGGCCTATCGCACCTCCTCCGTCGAAGGGGTGAGGAGCCTGGTGGGCACCGGATCGGGCATCACCCTGATGCCCGACCTCGTCTACCGGCCCTGGAGCCTTGAAGGGGACAGGATCCTGGCCAAGCGCACCCGCGAGAGCTTGCCCACGGTCGACATCGGCATCGGCTGGCGGCGCCTGTCACGCCATTCCGGTGCGGTCAGCCTGTTCCTGGAGACCGCGCAGAACCACCGGCGCTGATCAGGCGTTCCTGAGGTACCAGTCGTAATCCGCCTGCGTCACCAGCCCCATGAAATTGGCCATCTCCACCCGCTTCACGGTCGCATAGTTCTTCACGAACCGCTCGCCCAGGTAGTGGTTCATTTCCGCTGAAGCCTCGAAAGCATCGATCGCGGCGGCCCAGTTGTTGGGCAGCCTGACCTGCGCCTCGGGGTGTTCGTAGCCATTGCCGACCACGGCGGGGCCGGGGTCGATGCGGTTGACGATGCCGTGCAGCATTCCCGCCAGCACCGCCGCGCTCGCAAGTGTGGGATGCGCATCGGCCCCGCACACGCGGTGTTCGACATGGCGCGAGTTGGGCGGCCCGGCCGGCACCCGCAGCGATACGGTGCGGTTGTTGACGCCCCAGGTGGGGGCGACAGGGGCATAGGAATTGGCCTTGAACCGGCGATAGGAATTGGCGTTGGGCGCGAAGATCGCCATGGAATCGGCCAGCAGCGCCTTCATCCCGCCAATCGCGTGGCGCAGCAGTTCGGTGCCTTCCGGATCCTCGCTGGCGAAGGCGTTACGGCCCTCCTCGTCGTTCATCGAGATATGCAGGTGCATGCCGTTGCCTGCCTGGTCGGCAAAGGGCTTGGCCATGAAGGTCGCCTCGAACCCGTGGTCCATGGCCACGCCCTTGACCAGCCGCTTGTACATCACCGCATCGTCGGTGGCGCGCAGGGCATCGGGCTTGTGCCGCAGGGTCAGTTCGAACTGGCCGGGCGCGAATTCCGAGATCGCCGATTCCAGCGGCAGGCCCTGCGCATCGCAGGCGGCGTAAAGATCATCGAAGAAAGGCTTGAAATCCTGCAATTCCCTGAGGCCGTAGACCTGGATATCCTCGCCGCGATAACCGCTCACCTGCCCCCTTGCGGGCAGCACGCGGCCGCCTTCCACGTCCACCAGGTAGAACTCCAGTTCCACCGCCATGACCGGGGTAAGGCCGCGCTCGGCAAAGCTGTCGACCACCCGGCCCAGCACGTGGCGCGGGTCGAGGTCGTTGGGCGTTCCGTCGAGCTCGTAGAAGCTGGTCAGGAATTGCGCCGCCCCCTCCCCCAGCCACGGCGCGGGCACCAGCGTGCCGGGAACGGGGCGGACATAGCGATCGGCATCGCCGTCTTCCCACACCAGGCCGGTCTCCTCGGTATCGCGGCCGGTGATATCCACCACCAGCACCGATCCCGGCAGGAAGCGCCCGCTTTCGTAGACCGCGATCACCTCGTGCCGGCGCAGCCGCTTGCCGCGCGGCACGCCCGACAGGTTGGTGAAGATGATGTCGACAGCGTCCACATCGGGATGGGCCTCGAAGAATGCGTGCGCCTCGTCGGCGGTGGCAATCCTGTTCGAGCTGAAAGGCGGCTTGGTCATTATCGTTGTCCCGTCAGAGTCTTGAGGCAGTCGTCGAGCACCTGGGCCAGCCGCTCGACCTGCTCGGGGCGGGTATAGGGGCTGACCAGCGTCATATTGTGGAACGGCGCAATTAGCACGCCGCGGTTGATGAGGTAGAGATGCAGGGCGTGTTCCAGCGGTCCCTGCATCGCCGCGCGCGCCTCTGTCCCGTTGCGCGGGGCCTTGTCGGCACAGATGAACTCGCCGCGCGCGCCGATGTGGGTGACGTGCCAGGCAAGGCCATTGGCTGCGATCACCTCGCGCAGCCGCCGGGCCAGGTGGGCTGCCAGCGGCAGCATGTGGTCATAGGCAGCAGGCGTCATCACCTGCGTCAGGCAGGCGCGCATCGCCGCCATGGCCAGGGCATTTGCGGACAGCGTGGTGCCGATGCCCGAATGACCGGTCTCGCCCGTGGCGCGGGCGCGCTCCATGCGGCGGGCGACTTCGGTCGAGAAGCCGAATACGGCGCAGGGCACGCCGCCTGCCACTGGCTTGCCCAGCACGAACAGGTCCGGCATCGGGCCATATGTGGCGGTGTGGCCGCCATAGCCGCTGGAGATGGTATGGGTCTCATCGAACACCAGCAGCGTGCCATGGCGCGTGGCAAGTTCGCGCATCGCTTCAAGGTAGCCCGGATCGGGCAGGACCATGCCGACATTGGTCAGCGCCGGCTCGGTCAGGATCGCGGCGACATCGCCCTTTTCCAGCGCCTGTTCCAGCGCTGCGAGGTCGTTGAATTCGACCACCACCGTATGCTCGCGCACGTCATAGACCTGGCCCACCAGGCTGCGACGAAGTTCGGGCAGGCCGTTGCGCAGGTCCACGAACACGTCGTCCACCGCGCCGTGGTAGCAGCCGTTGAAGACCAGGATCTTGTCCCGCCCCGTAATCCCCCGGCACCAGCGGATGACGGCGCGGTTGGCTTCGGAGGCTGACGAGGTGACCTGCCAGAACGGCAGGCCGAAACGGGCCGCCAGCTCTGCTGCCACCACCGGCGCATCCTCTGTCGGCAGCATGAAGGTGAGGCCCCGCGCCCCCTGCCCGGCCAGCGCCTCTGCCACCGGCGGCGGCGAGTGGCCGAACATCGACCCGGTGTCGCCCAGGCAGAAATCATCGTAGCGGTGGCCGTCAGCATCCCACAGTTCGGCCCCTTGGGCGCGGTCTGCGAACAGCGGAAACGGCGTGCCCCAGTCGAGCATCCAGTGGAACGGCACCCCGCGATACCAGTGCTGTGCCGCCTCCTTCCCCAGCTGGGCGGAGCGCGGGTTGGCGGCCACGAAGCGGGCGCGCTCCGCCTCGATCATCTTGGCAATGGCATCCTCGGCAATCATAGCCTGTCCTTCAGGGCGAACCACAGCATTCCCAGCACATAGAGCGGATGTCGCAGCAAGGGGCCACCAGGAAACGGCCGCCCGGGCAGGCTGGCCATCAGGTCGAACCGCTCCGGCGAACCGCGCCCCCGCTCTGCGGACAGGGCATCGGCGATCAGCTCGCCCGCCAGCGTGGTCAGCAGCACGCCGTGGCCGGACCAGCCGTGGGCATGGAACACATTGCCGCTGCGCCCCAGCTGCGGCAGGCGGTTCAGGCTCACCCCGACCAGCCCGCCCCAGGCATAGTCGATCTTCACGCCGCGCAGTTGCGGGAACACTCCTTCGAGATAAGGCCGCACGAAAGCGGCAATGTCTGCTGGCGGGCGCGGCGTGTATTTCTCCCCGCCGCCGAAGATCAGGCGGTTGTCGGCGCTGAGGCGGTAGTAATTGAGCACGAACCGGCTGTCCGCCACAGCCGCACCAGAAGGGAACAGAGAGGAGGCTAGGTCACCCTGAAGGGGCTCGGTGGCGACATTGTAGTTGGCAACCGGCATGGTCATCCGCCCCAGCCTGCGGTCAAGCGCGCCCATCCCCGTATCGACTGCCAGCACCGCATAGTCGGCCGTAACGCTGCCTTGCGCGGTGATCGCGCGGACCGGGCCGGCGTGGTCGATCGTGGTGACCCGGCTGCCCTCGCATATCCGCACCCCTGCCGCCAGCGCTGCCTGCGCCAAACCTAAAGCATAGTTGAGGGGATGCAGGTGGCCGCCATTGGCATCATAGAGGCCGCCGAAATAGTCCCTGCAGGCGACATGGCCATGGACCCCTTCGCGGTCGACGATGGCGGCCCCGCGGTAATCGAGCAGCCGCTCCAGCAGCGCCAGTTCACGCTTCATGGCATCGAGGTGGGCGGGCTTGGCAGCGGCAAGGAAATGCCCCGGCTTAAGGTCGCAGGCGATGGCGTGCCGCGCAATCCGGCCGCGTACTTTTGCCCCGGCCTCGTTGGCCAGCAGCAGCAGGTCGCGCGCGGTTCCCTCGCCGAACTTTGCGGCAAGGTCTGTCGCGCTCCACCTGAGGCCCGGGATCATCTGCCCGCCATTGCGGCCCGAGGCGCCGAAACCGATCCGCTCGGCCTCCAGCAGCACCACCGAAAAGCCCGCTTCGGCGGCATGGAGCGCGGCGGAGAGGCCGGTATAGCCGCCACCCACCACCACCACGTCTGCCCGCAGGTCTTCGGCAAGGGCCCCTTGCGCGGGGAAGGGATTGGCAGTCGCCGCGTAGTACGACGGCGGGAAAGGTTGCACGGTCACACTTTCAGCAGCAGGTGTTCGCGCTCCCACGAACTGATCACCGACTGGTAGGCGTAGAGCTCGGCATCCTTGATGGCGTGGAACACCTCGAAGAAATCGGCTCCGAGGTAATCGCGCACCGCCTTGCAATGGCTGAACCGGTCAAGTGCGCCTTCCAGCGTGCGCGGCAGGGTGCGGGCGCGGTTGTAGGCATTGCCGCTGATCATCTTGGGCGGCTGCATCCGCTCCACCATGCCGATGTACCCGCAGATGAGCGAGGCGGCGATGGCAAGGTAGGGGTTGGAATCGGCCCCCGGCAGGCGGTTCTCGATCCGGCGGTTCTTCGAATCCGAAATCGGTATGCGCAGGCCGCAACTGCGGTTGTCGCTGCCCCACTGCACGTTGATCGGGGCATCGGTATCGGGCCGCATCCGGCGGAACGAGTTGACGTTGGGCGCGAACAGCGGCGAGACCTGCGGCAACAGCCGCGCAAGACCCGCGATGTAGCTGCGGAACAGCGCGCTGTCGCGACCATTGGCGGTGGAGAAGACATTGCGCCCGGTGTCCGCATCCAGCACCGACTGGTGGATGTGCATCGCGCTGCCCGGCTGGTCGGACATCGGCTTGGCCATGAAGGTGGCATAGACGCCGTGCTCCAGCGCCACCTGGCGCACGATGCGCTTGAACAGCATCGCCTCGTCGGCCAGCGCCAGCGGGTCGCCATGCTCGAAATTGACTTCCAGCTGGGCGGCACCCGCCTCGTGGATCATCGTGTCGATGTTGAGGCCGGCCTTCTCGCACCAGTCATACGTCTGCTCGATGATATCCTCGAACTCGCCCAGCGCTTCCAGGCCATAGGGCTGGCTGCCCGTTTCTGCGCGGCCCGACCGGCCCGACGGGGGCGTCAGCGGAAAATCGGCGTCAAGGTTCTTGGATACGAGGTAGAATTCCAGCTCGGGCGCGATCACCGGCTGCCAGCCGCGCTTGGCATAGAGGCCAAGGACCTTCTTCAGGATATGGCGCGGGGCGATGGCGATCGGCTTGCCCTGCCCGTCAAAGGCATCGGCAATGACATAGGCGGTGGGTGTCTTGAAGCCCGGCGCCTCGCGCAAGGTGGCGGCATCGGGAACCAGCACCACGTCCGGATCGAATGTCGGAACGATGCTGTCGATGTCTTCCGGGTAATCGCCGGTGACGGTAACGGTGAACACGCTGCCGGGTATCCGCAAGGTGCGGTCGGTCAGGCTTTTCAGGAACTTGTTGGCAGGCAGCACCTTGCCGCGCTGGATGCCGTTCATGTCGGGGACGATGCATTCCACCTCGGCTATGCCGCGTTCCTTGATCCAGGTGGCGATATCGTTGGTCATGCAGGTCTCGTTTGCTGGAGCGTGGCGGGGCGCAAGGCGCGCCCCGCCCGCCCTGTTCCTTACAATGCCGCCGTCAGCGACAACACCGCTGTCGGCTCGCCTACCGCGCCGACACCGCGGGCGGTATCCACGTAATCGAGCGTGGCGGTGATCCCGCTGCCGACATCGAGGCTGACCCCGACCAGCCAGTCCTTCTTGTTGTCGCCGAAGGCACCGTCCTCGTAGCCCAGGCTGCCGTGGAGCGACAGCGGGCTCTCCCCGATCGGCAGGTCGCCGGCAATATAGACATAGGTATTGTCGGTATTGCCCAGGGCGCCCTGGCTGGGGGCATAGGCCATGCCCACTCTCACTTCGCCGGGGCCGACAGCCGTGGCGAGCGATCCGGTGAACTCGACATAGTCGAACCCGTCATTGCCGGGATAGAAATAGTACAGCGCGCCAACGTCGAGCGTCACGCCGCCAAGGTCGGTGGCGTAGCCGGCATAAAGGTCCAGCTCCAGCTCTTCGGCACCGGTGCCAAGGTCCACGTTGGAGCCCCAGATGCCGGCATAAAGGCCGCTTTCGTGGCTGATCGAGAACTCGCCCGTCAGCTGCGGGTCCTTGCCCGACAGCGAGACGCCGCGGAACCGGTAATCGCTAAAGACGCCGATCTCGCCATCAAACTCGAACGCGGCCGTCTCTTCTTCCCCGCTGTCATCCTGTGCCAGCGCCTGGGCCGGCAACATCATCAACGGGATCGCGGCCAAGGCCATGCTCCGAAGGATTTTCATGGTAACCCCCTGTCTTGAGCGGCCCTTTGCGGGCCTTGTCATTTCCCCGGCGAAGGCTTTGCAGCAGGCGCGACGCCGGATGGTTGCATAGTGTATGGTATCATTCGTAATCGCCAATGGTATTTATTGAGGTCCGGGCTATCGCCTTTTCCGATAGCAGGGCGGGCAGCGAACAGGGTGGCGAGCGCACGGCCTCGCAACTAGGATCGCGCAACTTACCATCTGCGCATCCTTCTTACGGGAAACCCCATCTTGACCGAACCCAACGATCTTTCGGCATTCTGGATGCCGTTCACCGACAACCGCTACTTCAAGCAGAACCCGCGCATGTTCGTGGCGGCCGAAGGGATGCATTACACCGCCGCCGCCGGCCACCAGGTGCTGGATGGCACCGGCGGCCTGTGGTGCGTGAATGCCGGCCACGGCCGCAGGGAGATCGTCGAGGCGATCCGCCACACCGCCGGCCAGCTGGACTTCGCGCCGACCTTCCAGCTGGGCCACCCGCTCGCGTTCGAGGCGGCATCGCGGCTGGGCATGCTGATGCCCGAGGGGCTGGACCGGATCTTCTTCACCAATTCCGGCTCGGAAAGCGTCGATACCGCACTCAAGATCGCGCTCGCCTACCAGAAGGCGCGCGGCCAGGGCACCCGTACGCGCCTGATCGGGCGCGAACGCGGCTATCACGGCACCGGCTTCGGCGGCATCTCGGTGGGCGGCATCGTCGGCAACCGCCGGCAATTCGGCACCCTGCTGACGGGCGTGGACCACATGCGCCACACCCATGACCTTGCCCGCAATGCCTGGAGCCGCGGCCTGCCGGCGCACGGCGCCGAACTGGCGGACGACCTCGACCGGCTGGTGACGCTGCACGGGGCCGAGACCATCGCCGCCGTCATCGTGGAGCCGGTGGCCGGTTCCACCGGTGTGCTGATGCCGCCGCAGGGCTATCTGAAGCGGCTGCGCGAATGGTGCGACAAGCACGACATCCTGCTGATCTTCGACGAGGTGATCACCGCCTTCGGACGGGTCGGCTGCGCCACCGCGGCAGAACGCATGGGCGTGACGCCCGACATCATCACCATGGCCAAGGGCCTCACCAATGCCGCCGTGCCGATGGGCGCGGTGGC
>CAZTED010000023.1:21071-26013 GCA_964612175.1 uncultured Sphingomonadaceae bacterium | reverse complement strand
CGGCCAGCGCCGCCTTGGCAAGGCCGGGGCCGATGGCAAGCGCGACATCGGCGGGCGATGCTCCATGCGGCATCTCGCGGACGGACCCGTCGGGAAGGCTGATCTTGAAAACCTGGGACACGCTGGCTGACTTTCCTGGCTTGCGGGCACTTAGGGCGGGCGGGGAGGCATTACGGTCCTGCCGTGCCCGCTGCAACCCCGCGAAAGCCCCGCGAACGCTGCGCCGATGCCGCGAAAGCCCATTTGCAAAGCTTGCGGCGCACCCTATCCTGCCCGGACGCACTGCTCGCATGGCACAAAGGGCGCGCATGGTATCGGCACTGACCAGGGAACGCTTGCGCGATCCGGCCTATCTCGACCTGCACCTGGCGGGTGTCATGGCCTTGCGCCAGGTCCCCGAAGTGCCGTGGTACGATGCCCATTTCCTGCGCTTCTTCGAGACTGCCAAGCTCTACCTCGCCGCAGTCCGGCCCGATGCACTCGAACGGTTCGAGGCGGGCTTTGCCCCCCTGCGGACGCCACCGGACTTCGCCGTGCGCGAGATCGAGGGGATCTTTACCCCCGCCATTCTCGACGATGTCCGGCACGAAGTGGCCAGCCTGCCCGCCGCCACGCTCGAACTGCACGAACTGGCCACCTTCGGCCGCCATGTGGTGCACGACCACCCGCCGTTTCTGGCGCTGCAGAAGGCCATGACCGCGCAGGTCAGCGCGCTGGCCGGGTGCGACCTGGAGCCGGGCTACAATTTCCTCAGCCTCTACGGCAATGCCGGACGGTGCAGACTGCACATGGACCACCCGGTATCGATGTACACGCTCGACATCTGCATCGACCAGGACGTGGAATGGCCGATCTGGTTCAGCGAGGTGATCGACTGGCCCGACCGCCATGCCCTGGCGCAGTTCAATGCGGAACGGGTGCGCCAGTCGGTGCCGCTGACCTCCTATGTGCTGCGCCCGAACAACGCGATCCTGTTTTCCGGCAGCGGCCAGTGGCACTATCGCGATGCCATGCCCGCGCCCGGATTCTGTAACCTGCTGTTCTTCCATTATTTCCCAAAGGGGTGCCTGGACCTGGTCGAATCGAGCAACTGGCCGGGCCTGTTCGACATCCCCGAGCTGGAGCCTCTGATCGACCTGTTCCGCGAAGCCCATCCGGATGCAGTGGGTTTCCAGCCGCAGTTCGGCTGAGGCCCGGTCGCGTCTTTTCAGTATGACCAGGTTTCACACCATCGCAGGCCGGCGCATCGCCTTCCGCCACACCCCCGGCAGCGGGCCCGCCGTGGTGTTCCTGCCCGGCTACATGTCCGACATGGCAGGCGGCAAGGCCACCGCCGTTTTCGATCATTGCCGCGAACGGGCGCGCGAGTGCCTCTTGCTCGACTATTCGGGCTGCGGGGAAAGCGACGGCGACTTTGCCGAAGGCACCCTCTCGCGCTGGCGCGACGAGGTGCTTGGGCTGATCGAGGCGCAGGTCGAAAGTCGCAAGATCATCCTCGTCGGCAGTTCGATGGGCGGCTGGGTGATGCTGCTTGCGGGGCAGAAGCTTGGGGACCGGCTGGCGGGCCTCGTGGGCATCGCCGCCGCGCCCGATTTCACCAGCTGGGGCTATACGGAGGGGCAGAAGGCGCAGCTGGCTGCGGGCGAAACTGTCTACGAGGACAACCCTTACGGTCCCGAACCGACACCCATGCACGCACAGTTCTGGACCGATGGCGAGGCGAACCTCCTGTTGGGCGCAGAAGTGCCGATCGATTGCCCGGTGCGGCTGTTGCACGGGGAACTGGATGCGGACGTGCCGCCGGATGTGTCTTTCCGCCTTTCCCGGGCCCTGCGGTCACAGGATGTACAGGTAACGATCGTCAAGGGCGGCGATCACCGCCTTTCGCGCGAAGGGGACATTGCCCTCCTGCTGCGCACGGTCGGTTCGCTGTTCCGGGGATAGGGCCATGTTTGCATTGCTTCTTTCGATTGCCCAGCAAGGTGCCAGCCTGCCTCCGCCCGCGCTGGAGGAGGACCGCCTCTTCGCCTGCATGGCCGAAGCCCGGGTCGATCCCGCGCAGGCGATCATCACCGCCTCCGAGTGGCTTGAGGGGCTTTCGGGCGTATCGGTCAGCGCGCCGCAACAGTGCCTGGGCTTTGCCTACATGGGCCTTTTGCGATGGGATGCCGCGCGCGAAGCCTTTGCCACGGCACGCGATGCGCGGCCCTCAGGCGACCTTGCCACCCGGGCGCGGCTCGGCGCGATGGCCGGCAATGCGGCGCTGGCAGGCGGGGCCTATTCCGAGACGCTGGTGCTGCTGGAACAGGCCGGTCAGGATGCCGGGGCTGCTGGCGACACCCTGCTTGCCGGGACAATCTCGGCCGACCGGGCGCGGGCCCACGTCGCGCTGGGACAGCAGATGGAAGGCGCGCAGGCCCTGGCTCTTGCCCGCGAACTGGCACCGCAGGATTCCGGGGTTTGGCTGCTTTCCGCCACGCTGGCCCGCCGCATGGATGACCTTGCATCGGCCCGCAGCTGGATTGCCACTGCTGCGCAGCTCGATCCGGCCAATCCCGCGATCGGGCTGGAAGCGGGGCTCATTTCGGCCTTGGCAGGGAACGACGAGGCAGCGCGCAGTTCGTGGCAATCGGTGATCGACCTTGCCCCCCGTTCGCCACAGGCACAAACGGCACGCGCCTATCTCGCGCAGCTGGTAGAAAGTGCTACCACTGCGCCATGACCGACCTCTCCGTCCTCGATCTCGTCCCGATCCGCGAAGGCAGCGATGCCTCTGCCGCCTTGCGCGAAGCGGGTGCGCTGGCGAAAGTGGCGGAAGGCGCCGGCTACAAGCGCTTCTGGGTGGCAGAGCACCATGCCACGCCGGGAATTGCCGGCGGCGCGACATCGGTGGTGCTGGCCCATATCGGCCATGCCACCAGCACCATCCGCATCGGCTCGGGCGGGATCATGCTGCCCAACCACAACCCGTTCGTGATCGCAGAGCAGTTCGGCACGCTCGACGCGCTGTTCCCCGGCCGGGTGGACCTGGGCCTTGGCCGCGCGCCCGGCGCGGCACCGATCCTGGGGCAGGCCCTGCGCAAGGACCTGCACCGCGCCGCCGAATACTTCCCGCAGGACGTGGTGGAACTGCGCGCGCTTCTGACCGGCGACCTTGACCTGCCGATCACGGCGACGCCGGGGCTGGGATCCAGCGTGCAGATGTGGATCCTCGGCTCCAGCCTGTTCGGCGCGCAACTGGCCGCGCAGCTGGGCCTGCCCTACGCTTTCGCCAGCCACTTTGCGCCCGATCATCTGGATGCGGCGCTCAGGACCTATCGCGAGCATTTCCGCCCTTCGGCCTACCTCGACCAGCCGCACGCGATGGCGGCCATGACTGTCATCTGCGCCGACACCGATGCCGAAGCGGAACTGCTGGCGAGTTCGCAGGACCAGTCCTTCGTGCGGCTGCGCACCGGTGAACCCGGCAAGCTGCCGCCGCCCGTTCCGGGCTACCGCGACAGTCTCGACATGTCGTCACGCGGAATGCTCGAGCGGCTAGGCGTTGCCCGGGCGGTCGGCTCGCCGCAGACGGTGCGCGAGCGGATCGGCCGCTTTGTCGAGCGCACCCGGGCAGATGAGATCATCGTGTCCGGGGCAACTTTCGATCCGCTCGCCCGCCAGCAGTCCCTGCGCCTGACAGCCGAAGCACTCTCCGGCTGAAATAGTTTCACCTAATACCATTTGGGGGTGGCAAGCGCCTTCCCGCGTAGTAGATGGAGGCCATAAGGGACGAGAGGACGCGTGATGGCGATAAGCGACAAGGCCCGGGCCGCCGGCATGGGCTGGGCACGGCAACTGCAACGCCGCATCAAGGCGTCGATCCTGCCCGGCGAGACGCCGATCACCGGCAAGGCGCTGGACGAGGTCGCCGCCTTCCTCCTCGAAGCCGCGCAGCACCGGGCGCATGGCAAGCCCGCCATCCTGATCCGCAGCGCCACCGACAACAAGCGCATCACCCGCATCGCCGTGGTCAACCGCGACGTGCCCTTCCTCGTCGATTCGATCAGCCGCGCCGTGGCCGCGCGCGGCCTTGCCGTGGACCTGCTGGTGCACCCGATCCTGCCGGTGGTGCGGGGCGGGGATCGCCGGCTGGCCGACCTGCCGGCGAGCGACGGACCGGGAACCATCCGCGAAAGCTTCATCTACATCGAGACCGACCGCATCGACGCGAAGGACCGCCGTGCGCTGGAAGCAGAGCTTGCCACGACCCTGGCCGATGTGCGCGCCGCGGTAAGCGACTGGCCGCAGATGCAGGCCGCCATCGAGGCCGATGCCGCCACTCTCGTCGATACCGAAGGCGCGGCCCTGCTGCGCTGGCTGGCGGACGGGATGATGACCCAGCTCGGCCATGTCACCCGCCAGCGTGACGGAAGCGAAAGCGCGATCCTGGGTGTCTGCCGCGCAAGCAGCCGCGAAGTGCTGGCCCCGGCCAGCTGGGACCTGGCCTTCGGCTGGTTCGATGACCGCCTGCGCCAGGGCAGGACCCTTGCGGCACTGCTGGTGGTCAAGGCCAACCGGCTGAGCCTGGTCCATCGCCGCGTGCCGCTGGACCTGTTCATCGTGCCGGTGATCGAGCGGGGCAAGGTGATCGCGCTGTCAGCCCATGCCGGGATCTGGACCAGCGCCGCGCTGGCGACCCGGCCCGAGGACGTGCCGATGCTGCGCCGGCAGTTGCAGGCGATTACGGCCAGCCTCGATTTCGTCCCCGGCAGCCACGATCACAAGGCGCTGGTCCACACGCTCTCGGTCCTGCCGCACGACCTGGTGATCGGGTTCGAGGAGAACGACACCCTGCGCGTAGCCACCGCGATGATGGCGCTGATCGACCGTCCGCGCCCGCGCCTGGCGCTGGTCTGCGCCCCCCTGAAGCGTCACCTGTTCGCCTTCGTCTGGCTGCCGC
>CAZTED010000023.1:13095-20971 GCA_964612175.1 uncultured Sphingomonadaceae bacterium | reverse complement strand
GCGCTGGTCTGCGCCCCCCTGAAGCGTCACCTGTTCGCCTTCGTCTGGCTGCCGCGCGACATGCTCTCCACCGCCGTGCGCACGCAGATCGAGGCCCTGCTGGAGGAGGGCACCGGCACCGCCACGCTCGACTGGAGCCTGACGGTCGAGGGCGGCAACCTGGCCATGCTGCGCTATGTGCTGGACGCGCGCGACCGGCAGCTGACCGAGGATGGCACAGCGCTCGATGCCCGGTTGCAGGACATGCTGCGCGGCTGGAACGACGCGGTCGAGGCCGCCCTTGCCGCCACCGAAGAGCCGGGGCGGGCGGCTGCGCTGGCGCTGCGCCATGCCGCCAGCTTCCCGCAGGGCTATCGCGCCGCCTATGGCGCTGCCGAGGCCGCGCGCGACATTGCCCGGCTGCGCCATCTCGGCGCCGATGCCACTACCCAGCCGCTGGGCCGCGATGCCCGCCTCTACCGGCTGGATGGCGACCCGGCCGACCGGCTGCGGTTGAAGGTCTACCAGGCAAGCGGATCGCTGGCCCTGTCTGATGCCGTGCCGGCGCTGGAGAATTTCGGTTTCCGCGTGCTGGCGGAAATCCCCACCCGGCTGGCCGGCGAGGACGGCGCGACGATCCACGATTTCCTCCTCGGCCTGCCGGCAGGCTTCGCTGGCGCCGATCCGCTCGGCCGCGCAAGCGCCATCGAACAGGCGATCGCCGCCGTGCTGAACGGGCGTGCGGAAGACGACGTGTTCAACCGGCTGGTGCTGTCCACCGGCCTGGCAACGGGAGAGGTGGAATGGCTGCGCGCCATGTACCGCTACCTGCGGCAGGCCAACACCGCTTTCACCATCTATTCGGTGGTCGATGCCCTGGCCAATGCGCCGGCTGTCACCACGGCGCTGGTCGACCTGTTCCGCACCCGCCACGATCCCGAATTCATTCAGGGCCGGGCCACCGGCAGCGCCCGTGCCGGGGAGGCGGTCAAGGCCGGGCTCGCCCGCGTCGCGGCGATCAACGACGACCGCATCCTGCGGCTCTACTGGCAGGTCATCGACGCCATCCTGCGCACCAATGCCTTTGCCCCTGCCGGGCAGGCCGCGCTGGCCTTCAAGTTCGATTCCGCCCGTGTTCCCGGCCTGCCGCGACCGGTGCCGTGGCGCGAGATCTTCGTCTATTCGCGCCGGGTCGAAGGCATCCACCTGCGCGCTGGGCCGGTGGCCCGTGGCGGCCTGAGGTGGTCCGACCGGCGCGACGATTTTCGCACGGAAATCCTCGGGCTGATGAAAGCCCAGCGGGTCAAGAACGCGGTAATCGTGCCAACCGGGGCAAAGGGCGGCTTCTATCCCAAGCAGTTGCCCAGTCCCGCGCTGGACCGCGATGCCTGGGCCGCCGAGGGGAAGGAAAGCTACAAGCTGTTCATCCGCACCCTGCTGTCGGTGACCGACAACATCGTCGGCGACAAGGTCGTGCACCCCGCAGGCGTGGTGGTGCACGATGGCGAGGACCCCTATTTCGTGGTCGCCGCCGACAAGGGCACGGCGACCTTCTCCGACACGGCCAACGCCATCGCGCAGGAACATGGCTTCTGGCTGGGCGATGCCTTCGCCAGCGGCGGGTCCAACGGCTATGACCACAAGGCCATGGGCATCACCGCACGCGGGGCCTGGCTGTCGGTCCGGCGGCATTTCCTGGAAATGGGCGTGGACGTGCAGAAGGACCCGGTGCGGGTGGCCGGCTGCGGCGACATGTCGGGCGACGTGTTCGGCAACGGGATGCTGCTGAGCAAGGCGATCCGGCTGGTCGCAGCCTTTGACCACCGCCACATTTTCATCGACCCGGATCCCGATCCGGCAGCAAGCTGGAAGGAAAGGAAGCGCCTGTTCGGCCTGCCCCGGTCAAGCTGGGCGGACTATTCGGAAAAGCTGCTGTCGAAGGGCGGTGGCATCTACCCCCGCAGCCAGAAGCGGATCGCCCTGTCCAAGCAGGCGCGCAAGGCGCTGGGCATTGCCGAGGCCGAGCTCGATCCCGAAAGCCTCATCTCGGCCATCCTCAAAAGCCCGGTGGACCTCATCTGGTTCGGCGGCATCGGCACTTATGTGAAGGCCGAGGGCGAGAGCCATGCGCAGGTCGGCGATCCGGCCAACGATGCCCTGCGCGTCAACGGCCGCGAGGTGCAGGCGAAAGTCATCGGCGAAGGCGCGAACCTGGGGGTGACGCAGGCGGGCCGCATCGAATTCGCGCTGTACGGCGCGCAAGGTGCAGGCGGGCGGATCAACACCGATTTCATCGACAATTCCGCCGGGGTCGACTGTTCCGACAACGAGGTGAACATCAAGATCGCGCTAAGCGCAGCCAGGAGCCTGCCGGCCGAACAGCGCAACGCCCTGCTGGCACAGATGACCGGCGAGGTTGCCGACCTTGTGCTGGAGGACAACCGGCTGCAAGCGCTGGCCCTGTCGATTGCGCAGAGCAGCGCGCTCGCCAACATGGGGGCCATGATCCGCCTGGTCGAGGCGCTGGAGGAAGCCGGCCATCTCGACCGCCGGACCGAGGGCCTTGCCGCAGGCGACGTGCTGGCGCGGCGCGCGGCCGAAGGGCAGGGGCTGACCAGACCTGAGCTTGCCGTGCTGCTGTCGAGTGCCAAGCTGGCCCTGCAGGACGCGCTGGAACGCAGCACACTGGCCGACGAGCCGACGGCCGACGCGCTGGTTCTGTCGGACTTCCCGCCACAGATGCAGGACCAGTTCCGCACCCAGTTGCTGGGCCACCGGCTGCGGCGCGAGATCGTGGCAACGGTCACCGCCAACCGCGTGGTCAACCGGCTGGGCCTGATCCATCCGTTCGAACTGGCCGAGGAGGAAGGCGCCTCGCTGGCAGAAATCGGCTGCGCCTTCACCGCCGCTGCCGACCTCTTGGGCATGGATGCCCTGTGGCAGGCAATCGACCGGACGGCCATGCCCGAACAGGCACGCCTGCTGCTGTTCGACCAGGCGGCGCTTGCCCTGCGCGGGCACATGGCGGATTTCCTGCGGAGCGGCGGATGCAGGCCGGGCCCCCGCGGACCCGGCGCGGCGCTGGGCCCGATCGTGGCCGACCTTGCCGCCAATGCCGAGCGCCTGCTGGGCCATGAAGTTCGCGGACAGGCCGATGCCATCGAGGCGCGGCTGGTACAGGCCGGCGCACCGCGCCGCCTGGCCGAAGCCGTGGCGCGGCTGTTTGCGGAAGATGGCGCGATCGGGCTTGCCACGCTGGCACGCGACACCGGGATCGCGCCGGTGGACCTTGCCAGCGCCTTCATTGGCCTTGGCACCATGCTCGGGCTCGACTGGGCACAGGGCCGTGCGACCTTGATGAGCCCGGCAGACCCCTGGGAGCGCCTGCTGGTGGCAGGGCTGGCGCGCGATTTCCAGCAGATGCGCCTCGATTTCCTGCGCGGCCTCGCCAAGGGCAAGGGCAAGGGCGGCTCGATCGAGGCGAGGGTCGATGCCTGGGCCCGGGCACGGCCAGATGCCATTGCCCGCCTGCGCTCGACGATCGCGCGGGCCCAGGCAGGCGCGGGGGTGACGCCGGCCATGCTGGCGCAGGTCGCCGGGCAGGCGCGGCACCTGTTGCAGCATTGACGCACGACCACCGCACCGCCAGCGCGCACAGGCGCAACACCCTTGACGCTGTCGCATGACATGGCAAACGCACGCGCCATGACCAAAGCAGACATCGTGATCGTGGGCACCGGCCACGGCGGGGCGCAGGCAGCCATTTCGCTGAGGCAGGGCGGTTTTGCCGGGTCGATCCTGATGATCAGCCGCGACGACGTACCGCCTTACGAACGACCGCCGCTGTCGAAGGAGTATCTTGCCGGCGACAAGCCGTTCGAACGGCTGCTGATCCGGCCCGAGGCATTCTGGGCGGAAAAGGGCATCGATCTGCTGCTCGGCACCTCGGTCACGCAGATCGACGCGGCAGCGAAGGAACTGACGCTCTCTGCCGGTGCCCCGGTCAGCTATGGCACCCTGATCTGGGCCGCGGGCGGCGATGCGCGGCGCCTGTCCTGCCCCGGCGCCCAGCTGGAAGGCGTGCACGCGGTTCGCGACAAGCGCGATGTCGATGCGCTGATGGCAGACCTTGCTGGCGGATACCGCCGCGTGGTTGTGGTTGGCGGCGGCTATATCGGGCTGGAAGCGGCAGCGGTGCTGACCAAGCTGGATTGCCAGGTTACACTGCTGGAGGCCCTGCCCCGCCTGCTGGCACGGGTTGCGGGGGAGGACCTGTCGGCCTTCTTCGCCACCGAACATCGCAGCCACGGGGTCGACGTGCGACTGGAAACCTCGCTCGAAGCCATCCTTGGCGAAGGCCGCGTGAGCGGGGTGCGGCTGGCCAGTGGAGAGGAAGTTCCCTGCGACATCGTGGTGGTCGGCATCGGCATCGTGCCGGCGGTCGGCCCGCTGATCGCAGCCGGCGCGGCCGGGGCCAATGGCGTGGACGTGGACGAGTATTGCCGCACCAGCCTGCCCGATGTCTATGCCATCGGTGACTGCGCGGCCCATGCCAATTCCTATGCGGAAGGCGCGGTGATCCGGCTGGAAAGCGTGCAGAACGCGCACGACATGGCTGCCGTGGTGGCCAAGGCGATCTGCGGCACGCCCGAGCCATACGATGCCCTGCCCTGGTTCTGGTCCAACCAGTATGACCTGCGCCTGCAGACCGCGGGCCTCAGCATGGGGCATGACGCGGCCGTGCTGCGCGGCGATCCGGCGAGCCGCAGCTTCTCGGTCGTCTACCTGAAAGGCGGCAGGATGATCGCGGTCGATGCGGTCAATCGCATCAAGGACTATGTGCAGGGCCAGAAGCTGGTCAAGGCTGGTGCCCTTGTCGATGCTGCGGCAGTCGCAGATCCGGAAGTGGCCCTGAAGGACCTTGCCTGAGGCGCCCAGATCCGAGCCGGGCCAGCGCCCAGCGCGCGGCATCGGCCACCACCTCGTCGGGATCCTCCAGCAGCGCCGCCACTGCCCGTGCCAGCGTGGCATTGCCGCTGTTGCCAGCCGCGTAAAGGCAGTTGCGCACGAACCGGTCGCGCCCGATGCGCTTGATGGGTGATCCGGAGAACAGCGTCCGGAACGCCGCATCGTCGAGCGCCAGTAGGCGGGCAAGGTCCGGCGCTACCAGCTCCTCGCGCGGGACAAAGGCCATGTGCCGTGCGGCGCTGTCGGCGAACTTGTTCCACGGACACACGGCCAGGCAATCGTCGCAGCCATAGATGCGGTTGCCCATGGCGGCGCGGAACTCTTCCGGGACCGGCCCTTTGTGCTCGATCGTCAGGTAGGAGATGCAGCGCCGCGCATCCAGCTGATAGGGTTCGGGAAAAGCGGCTGTCGGACACGCCGCCTGACAGGCGGTGCACGATCCGCAACGGTCCTGTCCCTTTGCGTCCGGCATGAACGGCAAGGTGCAGTAGATCGCGCCAAGGAACAGCCACGAACCGTGGTCCCGGCTGACGAGATTGGTATGCTTGCCCTGCCAGCCCAGCCCGGCCGCCTCGCCCAGCGGCTTTTCCATCACCGGCGCGGTATCGACGAAGACCTTCAACGCCATGTCGAGCCCCCTCGACCCTGCCTCGTCCACCAGCCAGCGGGCCAGCGCCTTGGCCGCCTTCTTCAGCACGTCGTGATAATCGCGCCCCTGGGCATAGACCGATATGCGCGCCCGCTCAGCATCGCCCTCCAGTGCCAGCGGATCGATGTCGGGCGCATAGGACATGGCGAGCGCGATCACGCTGGCGGCCTCGGGCCACATGCTCTGCGGACCCTGCCGCACCTCGGCGCGGTCTTCCATCCAGCCCATCGTGCCGTGGTGGCCTGCCGCGATCCATTCGTGAAGCCGGGCGGAACGCGCGGGATCGTCGGCAGCAGGCGCAAAACCGATCGCGGCAAAGCCCAGTTCCTGCGCCTTTGCGCGCAAGCCATGCTGAATATCCGCGATCAACCCGGCCTTAACCACAATCCGCCTTGCTCCGTTTCCTTGTTGGCCTGTAACCCGATGCCATGGACAATGCGACACCCCCCACGCGCGAACCGGCAATCGAGGCCCGCGGCCTGGTCAAGCGCTTCGATGCGACGCTGGCGGTGGACGGGGTGGACCTGGTGGTTCCCCGCGGGTCGATAACCGGCATCCTCGGGCCAAACGGTGCCGGCAAGACCACGACGCTCAGGATGCTGCTTGGCATCATCGACCCCGATGAAGGCACCCGCCGCGTGCTGGGCCACGACAACCCGCGCGATGTCGCCCGCCTGATCGGCTACCTGCCCGAAGAGCGCGGCCTGTACCCTTCGATGAAGGCGGTGGAAGCAATCGCCTTCATGGGCGCGCTGCGCGGCCTGCCGCTGGCCGAAGGACGCAGGCGCGGGCGCGAGTTGCTGGAACAGCACGGTCTTGGCGAGGCGGCAGACAGGCAGATTCGCCACCTGTCCAAGGGCATGGCGCAGATCGTCCAGCTGCTCGGCACGCTGGTGCACGATCCGCAGCTGGTAATCCTCGACGAGCCGTTTTCCGGCCTTGACGCGATCAACCAGGGCAAGCTGGAAGTGCTGATCCGCAGCCTTGCCGACAAGGGCGTTACGGTGATCTTCTCGACCCACGTGATCGCCCATGCCGAACGGTTGTGCGAAGGCATCGCCATCATCGCCGGGGGCCGCGTGCCCTTTGCCGGCCGCGTTGACGAGGCGCGCGACCGCATCCCGGCGCAGGTGCGGCTGGAAACCTCGGCCAGTGACGGGCCGTGGCGTGACGCCCTGCCCGAAAGCGCGCGACGGGTGGGCAAGTTCTGGTTCTTCCCCCTGCCCGAAAGCGGGATCGAGCCGCTGCTGCGCGCCCTGATCGACGGCGAGGCAGGCATCCAGTCGCTCAGTATCGAGCGCGCAGGGCTTCACGATGCTTTCGTTGCCATTGCCGGTGAAGCAGCGGCCTCGCGCCTCGTCTCCACCCCTGAAGCCGAGGAAGCATGATGGACCGCGCAGACCGATCCGGCCCCGACCAGTCCGGCCGCCTGTCGCTGTGGCGCGCCGCATTCGTGGTGGCACGACGCGATTTCACCGCGATCCTGTTCAGCCGCGCGTTCATTTTCTTCCTGCTCGGCCCGCTGTTCCCCATTGCGGTGGCCGCGCTGGCCGGCGGCATCGGCGCGCAGGTGCAGAGCGAGGCCATGGCCGCCAATGTCGGCATCGCCATGTCGGAAGCGGATACCGAGGCGATGATCGCCGCGCGCGACGAACTGGCGCACCAGGTGGGCGGGGCCATCCCCCCCTTCGTGCGGCTGGAGGCCGGCCCCGGCTTTGACGCCGAAGCGGTGCTGGAGGGGCGCGAGGGGCGGCTGGCGGCGGTCGTTTCCGGTACCCTGGCCGAACCTGCCCTCACCGCGCCGCCTGGCAATCTTGCCCGCTGGCAGGGCACGATCGCGCTGATCGCAAGCAATGCCGCATCGGGCGAGGTGCGCAGCTACCCGGACGTGCAGACCGTGGCGGTTGCCACCAGCGGGG
Source organism: uncultured Sphingomonadaceae bacterium (assembly GCA_964612175.1). Lineage (GTDB taxonomy): Bacteria > Pseudomonadota > Alphaproteobacteria > Sphingomonadales > Sphingomonadaceae > Alteraurantiacibacter. The sequence goes on along the minus strand of CAZTED010000023.1, from coordinate 13,456 downwards.
CAAACGAGAACCGCGGCCGCTACCAGACCGCTCAGGGCGGGCAATTGCTGCTGTTCCTCCTGATCATGCTGCTGGCCTCCATGGTGCTGTCCAACCTGGTGGAGGAAAAGGGCAACAAGATAATCGAGATCCTGGCGGCGGCCGTGCCGATGGACGCGGTGTTCATGGGCAAGCTGTTCGCCATGCTGGCGATCTCCATCGTCGGCATCGTGGTCTGGGGATCGATCGGCACCGCGGCGCTGGCGGCAGGGGGGCGATCATTGTCCGAATTCGCCAATCCCGGGGTGGGCTGGCCGCTGTTCTTCCTGTTTGGCGCGCTCTACTTCGGCATGGGCTACCTGCTGCTGGGTTCGGTGTTCCT
>CAZTED010000023.1:0-12995 GCA_964612175.1 uncultured Sphingomonadaceae bacterium | reverse complement strand
TTGGCGCCGGTGCCGCCATGCCGGTGATCGCCGCCTGCGGCTCGCCCGCCCGCGCACAGCAGAACTTCCCCGTCCGCCATTCCGAGGCCGAATGGCGACGGCGCCTTACACCCGAACAGTTTCGCGTATTGCGTGAAGCCGGGACGGAACGCGCCTATACCTCGCCGCTCAACAGCGAACGCCGCACGGGGACTTACTTGTGCGCCGGGTGCGGCAACGAGCTCTATTCCTCGCGCACCAAGTACGACAGCCGCACAGGCTGGCCCAGCTTCTGGCGCGAACTGCCCCGCTCGGTCGGCTATTCCACCGACTACCTGCTCGGCTATCCCCGTCGCGAGGTCCATTGTGCCGATTGCGGCGGGCACCTTGGCCATGTGTTCGACGATGGCCCGGCCCCCACCGGCAAGCGCCACTGCATCAACGGCGTGGCGCTGGATTTCCGGCCCGCTTGATGATTGGTCAGCGGACCACGCGGTAGAGCCTGAGCGGCCCTTCGGAAAACCCCTCGACCGGCGCCAGCCAGCCGGGCACCGCGCGGCTCGCCAGGGCATTGGCAAGGTTGTCCGCCCGGGCCGTGCGATAAAGCGCGAAGTCGGCTTCCGCCGCGCAACCCACCACATAGTCCGCCTGATTGCGCAGGACTGCACCGCGCGCCTCGTCCAGCGTGCCGGAAAAGGCCGTGATCACGTCCACCATGCGCGCCTGGTTGCGGTGGTAGCTGGCCATGACGATGGTGTGCCCGCTTTGCCCGAGGATCTGTGGCCCGGCATCGAGCGGGGCCATGACATGGCCGGGCGGCAGGGCGGCAAGGCGGCTATAGTCACACTGGCCAGCCTCCACCGGAGCGAGCGCGCCAGCGCGCATCGTGGCGGTGGCAAACAGCGGATCGAGCGGCTTGATTGCGCCGCTCGCCAGCAAGGGCGTGGCCAGTGCAAAACAGGCAAGCGTCGCGGCGATGCGCGGCAAGGGAGCAACCAGCGCGCGGGCGCGGGGCAACCAGTGCGCCAGCAGGAAGGCGGCAAAGGGGATAGCCAGCAGTTGCGCCAGGATCCCGGCGCGCATCAGCCAGAAGGAAAACAGGCAGGCGATCACGGCAACCAGCGCCAGAATGTCGCGCGTCCGCCCCTGCTCACCCAGGCCCACGCGCCGCATCTGCCACCAGCCGGCCACGACCAGCACCAGGGTCCAGGCCAGCATGGCCGCGACCGAGAGCGGCTGGTGCCAGATGGGCAGGCCTTCGGTGATGTAGCCGTACCAGTACTGCTGAAGCAGCGGATCGAGCGTGGCAAAGGGGTTGCCAAGACACGGCCCCAGCGCCGCGAAGGCCACCGGTCCGCTGGCCAGGGGGATCAGCAGGAGGGCCGCCAGCCGCCCGCGCAGGGCGGTCTGTCCCGGCAGCATCGGCAGGGCAAGCGCGATCACTGCAGCGACAAGGAAGGCGGCCATGTGACCCGGCATCAGCACGTCGCAATAGGGCAGCGCAAATTCGCTTCCCGGCCGGGTGGCAAGGCTCAGCACCGTCGCGGCAATCGCCAGCGCGGCAAGGAAGGCGCCCAGCCGCCGGTCGCCATCGACGAGGTAGAGCAGGCCCAGAACGGCAGCGATCCCCGCCACCGGCACCAGCCCCTCCAGCGACACCACCACCCATGCCGCCGCCAGCACGCCGGCAAATGCGGCAGCCCTGCGCGAAGCATGGAGGAGCATCGCCACCGCGGCGAGGCCGAGTACCGCCTGCGGGGCATGGTGGTCGATCCGCATCGGCATGAAGGCATCGGGCAGCAGGGGGAACAGCGGCAGCGCGACAAGGCCGATTGCCAGTGCCAGCGGCGGGAAAGCCAGCCGCAGCATGATGGCGCGCAGGGCGAAAAGCGCCGGCAGCAGCCAGAGCAGGGGCACCAGCGCGGCGGCGGCAGTCTCCCCCAGCAGCAGTGCAAGCGCCGCAAGCGGCAGGTCGACCAGCCGCGACCAGTGCATCGATGCGCCGTGCGGCGGGTCGATGCGGTATTGCGTGACATCGAACCACGCCTGCCCGCCGATGAGGTCGCGCACCTGGAACAGGCGCATCCAGTTATCCGGCCCGTCGATCGCGAAGCCCCCGGCGCCTGCCACGGCAAGGGTCACCATGCTCCATGCCAGCCACGCGGCAAGCACGGCGACTGGCCGGGCGGCAAGGACGCTCCAGTCGCGGGCGGGGCCTGTGTTCATGCGCCTAACGAAAGACGATCTTCGCGCGCAGCAGCCAGGTCGCGGTAAAGCTGACGGCAATGGCGGCAAGCTTGGCCATGCGCGGGTCGATCCCGGCATTGTCGCCCAGCCACACGATCGCAGTCGTCAGCGCAAGGCCGACCACGGCCGAGACCACGAACAAGGCCTTCTGTTGGGTCCTGCGCCGACCGCGCAGTGCGACATGGCCCACGAACACCGCACGGCTGGAGAGGAGCCAGTGCGCAGCGATCCCCGCCGCATAGCCTATCGCACCGGCGGCAGGCGCCCAGAGGCCGGTCGTCAGCAGCGCCAGGAATACGCCCATGTCCACCGCCAGCGCGCCAACGCTCGCCAGCAAGTAGCGGATGAAACGCACATCGCGCAGGCGCATCAGGAGGGAAGCCATCTGCGGCACGGCCCCGCTCAAGCCGCCCTGCGATTCTTGGGATGGCCATCACCCGCCACCCGTGCCGGAACATCGCGGACCGAGGCGAGCGCGGCGGCCTGGTCGGCCGTCACCTGCGCTTCGCCTGATTCGCGGGCGGGCAGGACCTTCTCGGCCCCTTCGTCGCCCGCCTCGTGGTACTCGGCGTCCTCGTTGACGCACCAGGTGTCGTAGATGCGCTTGCCGGCAAGGATGTTCTCCACCGTCAGCATCGCGGTCATCATCGCATGGTCCTGGTTGTTGTAGCGGTGCATGCCGTTGCGGCCCACCAGGTGCAGCGTGGGGAAGCGCTCCTCCAGTTCGGCGCGCATTGCGGCGACATTGGCGGCATAGTCCTCGTCATAGACAGGGTAGGCCTTTTCCTGCCGCACCACCGCGCCGCCGACCACGTCTTCGGGCTGGCACAGGCCAAGGATCGCCATTTCGCGCGTGGCCTGTTCGACCAGCGCCTCGTCGGTGGATGACCACAGGCCATCGCCTTCGAAGCAGAAGTATTCAAGGCCGACGCAGGCAATATCCTGGTCCGGCACCATTTCCGGCGACCACGAACGGAAATTCTGCACCCGGCCGACCTGCACCTTGCTGTCGTGGATGTAGATCCAGTTGTCCGGGAACAGGTCCGGGGAACGGATCATCAGCGCCACCGTCAGGAAGTCGCGGTACTTCAGACGGCTCGCCTCCAGCGTGGTGGCAGGCAGCGGATGCAGCCGCGCGGCAAGTTCGCGCATCGGGGCCGAGCTGATCGCGTGGGCAGCGCGGATAACCACGTCGCCCTCTGGCCCGGTCGCCGTCATGCGCCAGCCGCCGGCACCGTCAGCGGCGAGCTGCTTCAGGCCATGGCCCATGATCACCTGTCCGCCCATTTCCACGATCCGGTCGCGCGCGGCGTCCCACATCATGCCCGGGCCAAGGCGCGGGTAGCGGAAGGTTTCGAGCAGGGTCTTGACCGCCTGCCCGTCGTTCGGGGCCCGGTTCAGTCCCAGGCTGCGCTTCAGGCCATCTACGACGGCGCCCCACAGGCTGAGGCCCTTGATGCGCTGCGCCGCCCAGTCCGCGCTCATCTCGTCGCAGGGCATGCCCCATACCTTCTCGGTATAGGTCTTGAAGAAGATCGAATAGAGCTTGTGGCCGAACTGGTTGGTGGTCCAGTCCTCGAAGCTCCTCACGTCCCTGATCGGGAACAGCTTGTACTGGAGGTAGCTGGCCATGCACATGGCGGAGCGCCACAGGCCCAGGTTGCGCAGCGCCTCGAAGGCGCGCAGCGGGTAGGAGTAGAACTTGCCCTCGTAATAGATGCGGCTCATCCGCGGGCGCTGGATGAAATCGTCGGGCAGGATCTCGTTCCACAGGTCAACCACGGCCTGGCTCTTGGAAAAGAACCGGTGGCCGCCGATGTCGAAGCGGTATCCCTGGTGCTCCACCGTGCGGCTGATGCCACCGACGTAGGCCGCATCCTTCTCGATGATGGCCACGCGCTTGCCGGCCTTGGCCAGCAGGTAACCGGCGGTCAGCCCCGCCGGCCCCGCGCCGATGATGGCCACGTCGACGGTAATGTCCCCGTTGTAGTGTGCTGGGCCGCCTGCTGCCGAACTTTCCATGAATGCCCCCGGTCTGGTCTGCTGACCGGGAGTGAAGGAAAATGGTTATTGCGTGGTTAACGCGCGAGCCGCAGGGCTGGGTATTTCTACTTCTTTGCCAGTTGCATGGCCGCCACGATGCGGGCGAGGTCGCCGAACTGGAAGGTGTCCTCGAACACCAGGCCGTAGGTATCGCCGCGCCGCCAGCGGACCTTTGCGTTCACTTCCGGCAGGTCGGGCGCCGAAAGGCGCACACGCTGGTCGATCGCAAAGCGGGTGTCGCTGGTGACCTTGGCGCCCTGCTGCGAGATATCGTGGATCACCGCTTCTGCCTTTATCGCGCCGCCGGCCAGGGTGGCCGGAGCGGTCAGGTTGATGCGCACCGGGCGCTTTGCAAAGCGGCTGGGGCATTCGATGATGCGGGATATGTCGACCGGGGCAAGGAAGCGGAGCCCGGCGCGATCCTGTTCCTCCCAGACCAGTTGCAGTTCGTGGGTATCGCCGTTCTGCAGTTCCAGCAGCAGCCGGTCATCATCAGGCAGCGGGTGGAACAGGCGCACGCTCACCCCGCTTTCGGACGCATCGCGCACCACGCACAGGAACTCGCCTGCCGGGCAGCGCAGCTTGGCCGCGCGGATGAGCATGGTGAACCGCGGGGCGGCGCGCTGGTCAAGCGCCGGGGCACCCGCCGCGGGCGATCGCAGCTGTGCCGATTCTGCATGCTGGACGTACCGCATGGCGTCTCCAAACTGGCTTCGCGACCCGATCCCCATTTCACGGTCCGCAGGCTTCGAACCTGCCGGATATAGCATGGCGGAAGTTTCCGAAGCGCTAACAAGGGCTTCCTGCCAGTCAGGGCCTGCCGCCTGCCTGACCGATCGTCGTTAAATCCATCCTAACCAGGATCGATAGGGCCGCCTTAAGCCTTTGCGCCAAGATTCAGGCAAGGAAAGGGGGTGCCATGCGCAAGCTCATCAGGCGGATCGCCCGCGACACAAGTGCCAACATCCTGGCCATCGGGGGCTTTGGCGCCTTTGCCCTTGTTGGCGGGGGCGGCCTCGCTGTCGATGCCGTGTTCTGGTACCTGTGGAAGCGCGAGCTGCAGCAAGCCGTGGATTCCGGGGCCCTGGCCGGATCGCACGCACTGTATGCCGGGGGCGACGTGGAAGGCGCTGCCCTGCTCGATCTCAACCGCAACACCGGCGCTGGCACCACCCTGGAAAGCACCAGCACACCACCGACCAGCGGCGACTGGGCCGGCGATGCATCGGCTGTCGAGGTGATTGCCAGCACCAGCCGGCGCCTGCCTTTCACCAGCCTGTTCCTGGATGCACCGCCGACCATCCGTGCCCGCGCGGTGGCAGCCTTCGTCTCGCAGGGAGAACATTGCATCATCTCGCTGGCGACGACCGGTGTGGGCGTCAACGTGGCGGGCACGGCAGATGTCCTGCTGGGCTGCGGCGTGGGCGCCAATTCCACCGGCTCGCAGGCGATCTACCTTGAAGGCTCGTCGATGCTTGCCGCATCACCGCTCAGCGCCGTGGGCGGTATCCGCCACGGTACCGGCAATTTCCCGGCAGGGACCGACCTCAACCCCTATGGCCTGCCGCTGCCTGACCCGCTGGCGGCCCGTAACCTGGCAGTGCCATCGAGCCCGGCGGGATGCACGGCCAACGCGCTGGTGGTCTCACCAAGGACGGTCACCACGCTGTCGCCCGGGCGCTATTGCAACGGCCTGTCGCTGAAAGGTACCGTGACGCTGAACCCGGGCGTCTACATCATCGATCGCGGAACGTTCGAGGTCACCAGCCAGGCAACGGTCCAGGGCGAAGGGGTGACGATCATCCTGACCGGCAGCAGCACCGGCAACATCGCCACCGCGCAGATCGCCGGTGGGGCAGACATCAGTCTCAGCGCGCCAACGATTGACGACGATCCGCAATGGGCGAACATCCTGCTGTTCCAGGACCAGCGCGGATCGACCATCCGCAGCGAGATTGCCGGCAACAGCCATTTCGACCTGGAGGGCGTGGTCTACCTGCCGGGCAGCACCGTGCGCTTTGCCGGCAGTTCCGGCCAGCATTCGGAATGCCTGCTGATGGTGGCCAACCGCGTGATGCTCGCCGGCACCTCGTCCTTCGATAACGACTGCCCCACCGACTACGCCTCGCTCGACCTGTCGGGCCGGCGCATGCGGATAGTGGAGTAAAGGCCGTGACCATGATCCCCCTGCAATCCTTCGCCCGCCGGCCCTTCATCCAGCAGATCGCCCGTGACCAGCGCGGCACATCGTTCATCGAGCTGTCGATCCTGCTGCCGTTCCTGATGCTGATCCTGCTGGGATCGATCGACATGTCGCGGCTCATCTCCACCCGGATGGACCTCGAACAGGCGGCGCAGCGCACCACCGACCTGGCGCTTTCGGCCCGGCCCAACAGTGCCAATGGGCAATACCTCGTAAATGAGGCGGCGGCGGCCTCCGGCTTGCCTGCAGACCATGTGCAGGTCGAAATCTTCCTCGCATGCGACGGCACCCGGGTGGGCGATTTCAATGCCGGCTGCGCGGCTGGCGAGCAGCGGGCGCGCTATGTCAGCGTGCAGATACAGGACGAGGTCGCGCCCATGTTCGACTGGTCCACACTGGGAAGCTTTGTCGGCGTCACCGCGTTCGATTCCACCTTCACCATCCGTGGCGACAGCACGGTGCGGTTCCAGTGATGCGCCGGCACCTGCGCCTGCTGCGGGACACCCGCGGGGCGACCACGCTGGAATTCGCCCTCGCCCTGCCGTTGCTGGCGACGATGATGGTGGGCTTCCTGCAGTTCGCCATCGTGATGCACACGTCCGGCGGGATCCGCCATGCGCTGGGCGAGGGGCTGCGCTTTGCCAAGGTCAATCCCGCCGCCACGGCCCAGCAGGTGGTCGACGAGACCCGCGCCAGCCTGGTTGCGATCGATCCGGCGGGGATCGCCGGGATCAGCTTTACCCGGGGCGTGCAGAACGGCGGGCAGTTCGGTCGGCTGACGATCACCTACCAGGCCCGCCCGGTGGTGCCGTTCATCCCCGACCGGGTGATCACGCTTTCGGAAACCAAGCAGGTCTATCTGCAGTCCTGACACCCATCCCGGGCAGAGCGGTCAGAAATCGTAGGGCACCACTCCCCGGCGCAGCAGGTCCACCCGGATGGCGCGGTCATTGGGCGGATAGGCCCGCTGGTCGCATTCCTCGCGCGGGCAGATGCGACACGATATGCCGATCCGGGTCGCCGCCCGCTCGCTGGCAAGGTCGATCCCGTCGGCATAGACGAAATCCGCCGCCCGGTCGGTTTCGCATCCCAGCACGACCGCGTAGCGGCGGGGGCTGCGGTCATATCGGCCCGATGGCTTAACCAGCCCCTTGGCCATGCACACATAGCGCGCGCCATCCGGCGTTTCGGCCAGCTGCACCAGCACGCGGTCGGGTATGGCGGCGGCCTCGTGGACCACCCACAGGGGGCAGCCGCCGCCGAACCGGGCGAATTGCAGCCGGGTGGCGCTGTGCCGCTTGGTGATGTTGCCGGCCATGTCGACCCGGCAGAAGAAGACCGGGATTCCCTGCAGCCCATCGCGCTGCAAGGTGGACAGGCGATGGCAGGTCTGTTCGAAACTGGTGCCGAAGGCCTGTGCCAGCCGATCGACATCGTGGCGCAGCGCCCGCGCTTCGGCGCGGAAGCGGCCATAGGGCATGAGCAGGGCACCGGCGCAGTAATTGGTCAGCCCCACTTCCAGCAGCCGCCGCGCCGCAGCGCTGCGCAAGGTGGCGGAGCGGGCAATCCCGGCAATCTCCTCGCCAAGCGAAAGCGCGGCGAAGTGATAGGCGGCCTGGAACCGCCGGCTGGCGATCGGTTGCGCCGGGTCGATCGCCAGTTCGCGGCTATCCGCATCATAGTCACGCAGCCGGCCCGCCGTATCGGCCACCAGCGTGACGCCATGCTGCCGGGCGAGGTGGGCCTGCAGTTCCGGCAGGTCGGGCGACTGGGCACTCCCGGCAATCGCCTCGCCCAGGCTCTCGGCAGCCCGGTCCAGCTGGTCGACGTAGTTGTTGGCAAGGTGGAACCAGTCGCGCACTTCTTCCCACGGCAGGCGGGAGCGCGTGGCGCTGTCCATCGAGATGGCCTCGTCAAGGATTTCAAGCCGCTGCGCCGACCGGCGGTAGGCCGCATGCAGCGCCACGAAGCGGCGGCTGAAATCGGGCTGCTGCTCCGCCAGCCGCGCAACGGTGCCCGGCGGCGGCGGCAGGTCGCCGAACAGCGGGTCGGCAAAGGCTTCGCGCAAACCCAGCGCCAGGAGGTCCGTATCGTCGGTGCCGATCTGCGGCAGGTCGGAAGGGAACAGCCGCGCCAGCCGTTCGATCAGCTTGGGGGTCAGCGGGCGGTCATCGTTTTCAAGCTGGCTGAGATAGGGCGCGCTGATCTTCAGCAGGGCAGCCATCTGGGCTTGCTGCAGGCCCTTTTCGGCACGCAACTGGCGCAACTGGACGCCCGCAAAGATCCTTCGCTTGACCATGAAGGCCATCCTACTTTGCAAAGTCGGTCTTTGCAAATTTGCCAGATTGCATTGGACCTTTACCGCTGCCGGGGCCATTGCGACCTGCAAAGCAGGAGATTTCCATGTCTGCCAACATTGCCGAACTGGAACGCCGCCGGGCTGCCGCCCGGCTTGGCGGGGGCGAGGCCCGAATTGCCGCCCAGCACGCCAAGGGCAAGCTGACCGCACGCGAGAGGCTCGACGTGCTGCTCGACGAGGGCAGCTTCGAGGAGCTCGACACCTATGTCGAGCATGACTGCAACGACTTCGGGATGGCGGACCAGCGCATCCCGGGCGACGGTGTCGTTACCGGCAGCGGCACCATCAACGGGCGGCTGGTATTCGTGTTCAGCCAGGATTTCACCGTCTTCGGCGGATCGCTGTCAAAGCGCCATGCGGAAAAAATCTGCAAGGTCATGGACATGGCGCTCAAGGTCGGCGCGCCGGTCATCGGGCTGAACGACAGCGGCGGCGCACGCATCCAGGAAGGCGTGGCATCGCTGGGCGGCTATGCCGAAGTGTTCCAGCGCAATGTGCTGGCCAGCGGGGTCGTGCCGCAGCTTTCGCTGATCATGGGGCCATGCGCAGGCGGCGCGGTCTACAGCCCGGCCATGACCGACTTCATCTTCATGGTGAAGGACAGCTCCTACATGTTCGTGACCGGGCCGGACGTGGTCAAGACCGTCACCAACGAGGTCGTCTCGCAGGAAGAACTGGGCGGTGCGGTAACCCACACCACCAAGACCAGCGTGGCCGACCTGGCGCTGGAGAACGACATCGAGGCGCTGATCGCCGCGCGCGAGCTGATGGGCTTCCTGCCCGCCTCCAACCAGTCCGAACTGCCGGTGCTGCCCACGGACGATCCGTGGGACCGGCGCGAAGACAGCCTCGATGCACTGGTCCCGGCCAATGCCAACCAGCCCTATGACATGCACGAGCTGATCGCCAAGGTGGTGGACGAGGGCACGTTCTTCGAGATCCAGCCGAAGTTTGCCGGCAACATCATCACCGGCTTTGGCCGGGTCGAAGGGCGGCCGGTGGGAATCGTCGCCAACCAGCCGATGGTCCTGGCAGGGTGCCTGGACATCAACGCCAGCCGCAAGGCTGCGCGGTTCGTGCGGTTCTGCGATGCATTCAGCATCCCGATCGTCACCTTCGTCGACGTGCCCGGCTTCCTTCCCGGCACAAGCCAGGAACTGGGCGGGATCATCAAGCACGGCGCGAAGCTGCTGTTCGCCTATGCCGAGGCAACCGTGCCCAAGATCACCGTGATCACCCGCAAGGCCTATGGCGGGGCCTATGACGTGATGGCGTCGAAGCACCTGCGCGGCGACCTCAACTATGCCTGGCCGACCGCCGAGATCGCGGTGATGGGCGCCAAGGGCGCGGTGGAGATCATCTTCCGTTCCGAACGCGGCGATGCCGCCGGCATCGCGGAGCGCACGCGCGAGTACGAGGAACGGTTCGCCAATCCCTTCGTGGCGGCGCAGCGTGGCTATATCGACGAGGTGATCTACCCGCACTCGACCCGCCGCAGGATCGCCCTGGGCCTGCGCAAGCTGCGCGGAAAGGCTCTCGAGAACCCGTGGAAGAAGCATGACAACCTGCCGCTGTAAGCGGCCTTGAAGACAGGCCAGAGCAAATGGACACCATCCACATCATCAGCGGCGTGCGCACCGCAATCGGCGATTTCGGCGGATCGCTGAAAGGGTTCATGCCATCGGACCTGGGCCAGCTTGTCGCGGCCGAGGCGGTCCGGCGCGCAGGCGTTGCGCCCGCCGACATTGGCCATGTCGTGATCGGCCAGGTCATGCAGACCAGCGCCCGCGACAACATGCTGGCGAGGGTCATCGCGCTGAAGGCAGGCATCCCGGCGGAAGTCCCCGCGCTCACTCTCAACCGGCTGTGCGGATCGGGCCTGCAGGCGATCGTCTCCGCCGCCCAGATGATGCAGCTCGGCGAAGCGTCGATCACCCTTGCGGGCGGCGCGGAGAGCATGACGAACGTCCCCTATCACGATCACGGCGTGCGCTGGGGCCGCAAGATGGGCGCGAACGTACAGGAAGATGCGCTGACCTTCGGCCTGCAGGACGCCATCGGCGACTACCACATGGGGATCACGGCGGAGAACGTGGCCGAGCGGCACGGCATCAGCCGCGAGGACATGGATGCCCTGGCCCTGACCAGCCACCAGCGCGCCGCCCGCGCCATTGCGGAAGGCCGCTTCAGCGAGCAGATCCTCCCGGTCGAGATCAAGTCGCGCAAGGGCGTGACCCTGTTCGACACCGACGAGCACGTGCGCGCGGATACCTCTGCCGAAACGCTCGCCCAGATGCGCCCCGCGTTCAAGAAGGACGGCACCGTCACCGCCGCCAATGCCAGCGGGATCAACGATGGCGCGGCAGCCGTGGTGCTGGCAACGGGCGCCCAGGTCGCGGCGCGCGGCTTGCAGCCGCTGGCCCGGATCGTGGCATGGGGCCTTGCCGGGGTGGAGCCGGAATACATGGGCGAAGGCCCGATCAAGGCCGTGCCCGTGGCGCTCACCCGCGCCGGGCTGACGCTTGGCGACATGGACGTGATCGAGAGCAACGAGGCCTTCGCCGCGCAGGCCGCCGCGGTGGCCAAGGCCCTCGGCTTCGATCCGGAAAAGGTCAATCCCAACGGCTCGGGCGTTTCGCTGGGCCATCCCGTGGGGGCAACCGGCGCGATCCTGACCATCAAGTGCGCCTACGAACTGCGCCGCACCGGCGGCAGGTATGGCCTCATTACCATGTGCATCGGTGGCGGCCAGGGGATCGCCATGGTGATCGAGAACCAGTCGCACGCCGCTGGGGCAGCGCAATGAAGCTGGGGCGGCTCAACCATGTCGGGGTGGCGACACCCTCGATCGAGGCCAGCATCGCCTATTACCGTGATGTCATGGGCGCGCTGGATATCACCGCGCCCTTCGACATGCCCGAACAGGGCGTGAAGGTCTGCTTCGTCAACACCCCCGGCGAAGGCGGAACGGGGCACGGCACGCAGATCGAACTGATCGAGCCCCTGTCCGAAGCCTCCCCGATCCACGGCTTCCTCGAAAAGAACCCGCTGGGCGGCCAGCACCACCTGTGCTTCGAGGTGCCCGATATCGCCGCCGCGCGCACATGGTTCGAAGGCCAGGGCAAGCGCATCCTCGGCCCGACCCGGATCGGCGCCCACGGCACGCCGATGTTCTTCCTCCACCCCAAGGACATGATGGGCCAGCTCACCGAAATCATGGAAACCCCGGAAGGCGATCATGGCTGACAAAGCAGATTGGCAGGCAGCCGCCGCGCGCGAGGTCAAGGGTCGGGATCTGACCTGGCACACGCCGGAAGGCATCGCGGTCCAGCCGCTCTATACGGGCGAGGACGTGGCATCCGATCCCGGCCTGCCCGGCTTTGCCCCGTTCACCCGCGGGGTGCGCGCCTCCATGTATGCCGGGCGGCCCTGGACGATCCGGCAATATGCCGGTTTCTCCACCGCCGAGGAATCGAACGCCTTCTATCGCCGCAACCTAGCCGCCGGGCAGAAGGGCCTGTCGGTCGCCTTCGACCTTGCCACCCATCGCGGCTATGATTCCGATCACCCGCGCGTGGTCGGCGATGTCGGCAAGGCGGGTGTGGCGATCGACTCTGTCGAAGACATGAAGATCCTGTTCGACGGGATTCCGCTCGACCAGATGTCCGTCTCCATGACCATGAACGGCGCGGTGATCCCGATCCTCGCTTTCTTCATCGTGGCGGGCGAGGAACAGGGCGTGAGCCGTGCCCAGCTCGACGGGACCATCCAGAACGACATCCTGAAGGAGTTCATGGTCCGCAACACCTATATCTACCCGCCCGAGCCGAGCATGCGGATCATCTCGGACATCATCGCATACACCTCGGCCAATATGCCGAAATTCAATTCTATTTCGATCAGCGGCTACCACATGCACGAGGCCGGGGCGACGGCGGTGCAGGAGCTCGCCTTCACCATCGCTGACGGCAAGGAATATGCCACCCGCGCGATGGCGGCGGGGCTGGACATCGACGCCTTCGCCGGGCGCCTGAGCTTCTTCTTCGGCATCGGCATGAACTTCTTCATGGAGATCGCCAAACTGCGCGCCGCGCGCACGCTGTGGTACCGGGTGATGGACGGGCTGGGGGCGAAGGACGAACGCTCCAAGATGCTGCGCACCCA
>CAZTED010000022.1:10673-26627 GCA_964612175.1 uncultured Sphingomonadaceae bacterium | reverse complement strand
TCCGGAACAAGGCCGTGATGTACAAAGCCAAGGCGACGCCGGTCAAACCTGCAGGTCCAATGCGGTCAATCCATCCTGCAGATGATGGTTTGGGCGGGATCGAGCGCATCCGCATCAGCGGCTGTTCCGGAGTGACGGAAAGCGCCCATGCCTTCCATCCCCTATTTGATCGATTGTCGGCGACGGCCTGCCTTGCTGGACGCCCCGTCAGCTCATGCCCTACAAACCGGCAATCAATCTCGTGGCCGAAGGCAGGCCTGCAGCAAGGCCCCAATCTGCCGCGAGCACAGGCACATGTTCCTGATTTTTCGCCCCTTCGAAGTCCAAGGTATTCATTGGAGAGTTTCATGACGCGATTTGGGATGGCGGCACTGCTGGCGGCGACTGCGCTGGGTGCATCGGCGAGTGTCGCGCAGGCTCAGGCCGAGGCAGGTCCGGCCGGACAGGCAGTCGAGAGCCAGGCCCAGGACCGGCCCAACGTGCTCGTCTGGATCCTGGACGACGTCGGCTTCGCCCAGTTCTCGTCCTATGGCGGGCTTGTCCAGACGCCCAACATCGACCGTGTCGCCGCCATGGGCCTCCAGTTTTCCAACTACTACACGGCACCGATCTGTTCGGCCTCGCGCGCAGCATTGCTCACCGGACGCAATCCGCACAGCGTGGAAATGGGTGGGCACGCCTTGATCACCTTCCCCAATGCCGGATACCGCGGCGCCATTCCCGCCGATGCCGGAACGCTCGCTGCCAACCTTTCGCAAGGCGGCTATGCAACGTTCGCGGTGGGCAAGTGGGATCACCTTCCCAGCACCGACATCACGCCATCCGGTCCGTTCACCTATTGGCCGCTGGGCCAGGGCTTCGATCGCTACTATGGCTTCCTTGCCGCCGAGGCTGACCAATGGAGCCCGGTGCTGGTCCAGGACAACAGCCCGATTCCCATGCGGGAAGAGCCGGGTTACCATCTGAGTGTTGACCTGGCCGACGAAGCCATCGCCATGATCGATGCCGCCGGAGCAAGCGAGGAAGACCAGCCCTTCTTCCTGTACTACGCCACCGGCATTGCCCATGCGCCCCACCACGCCCCACAGGACTGGATCGACCGGTACCGTGGCAGTTTCGACATGGGCTGGGACGCTGCCCGGGAGATCATCCTTGAGCGGCAGATCGCCCGTGGCCTCGCCCCGGAAGGCACCGTCCTGGCGCCCCGCCCGCAAGGAATGGACCCGTGGGACAGCCTGACACAGGACCAGCAGAGGCTCTATGCCCGGCAGATGGAGGTCTTTGCCGCATCGGTCAGCCACGCCGATGCCGAGTTCGGGCGCATCCTTGACCACCTCGAGGCCAGCGGAGAGCTCGAAAACACGATCATCATCATCACGTCCGACAACGGCGCCTCTGCCGAAGGGTCCGATCATGGTACCTACAACGAAGACCTGTTCCTGAACCGCAATCATCCCACCGTTGAAGAGAACCTGCGGTTCTTCGACCAATGGGGCGGTCCGGAAACATTCCCCCATTATGCACTGGGCTGGGCCGTAGCCGGCAATACGCCCTTCCGTTACTTCAAGCAGGTTGCACACGGTGGCGGAACGCGGGTTCCTCTGGTGGTGGCATGGCCGCAGGGGATCGGCGCGCGCGGCGAGCTGCGTGACCAGTTCGTCTATGTCACGGATATTGCCCCCACCCTGCTCGAACTGACCGGAACGCCGCTGGCCCCGGTCGTGAACAATGTCGCCCAGCGACCGCTCGAAGGCCTGAGCTTCAGCTATGCCATCGACGATGCCCAAGCGGCGGACCGCAAGCACGCCCAATACATCGAGCTGTTCGGCAACAAGGGCCTGTGGTCCGACGGCTGGACAATCGTGACCTCTCACCGGGTGCGCACCGGTGAAACCGGAGCCCTGCGCCCGATCGATGATCCCTGGGAACTGTATGACGTGCGCACCGATCCCGGCCAGACCACGGATCTGGCAGCCCGTTACCCGGAAAGGGTTGCCGCGCTCGCCGCGCTCTATGACGAGCAGATCGAGCGCTACAATGCCCAGTCGGTCAGCCTGCCATCCTTCATGCAGATCCAGATGGGCCGGGACATGGCCGAATTCGCGCGCCGGGGCGGTGTATGGTCTTATTCTGGTCCCGTATCCCTTCTTTCAGAGCGGGCAGGCCCGCCAATCCACCTCAGGCCGTTCCGGGCCTCGATCGAACTGGAATTGATGACCGGCGACGAAACCGGTCCGGTCTTCGCCCTGGGTGGCAAGCTTGGCGGAATGGGGCTGCACCTGGCCGACGGCGTTCCGACATTCACCTTCCGCGGGTTTGACGGGTCTGCTGTCTCGGTCAGTTCGCCGCAGGCATTGCCGGTGGGCGAGAGCACCCTTGAAGTGACCATCAACCGCACCCGGGTGCCTACCCTTGCACCGCAGGATATCGGCGTGACCATCTCCAGGAACGGTGAGCCGCTGGTATCGGGAACCGTCTCCTATGGCATGCCCGATACCTTCGGGATCACGAAGACTTTCGAGATCGGGATCGATCTTGGGGACAGCGTGTCCGATGATTACGAGGCTGATGTGCCATTCCCGGGCAGGATCGGTCGGTCAACCTTCGATTTCAACATGCAGAACTAAGCGATGCAGTCTGCCTGAGCGGATTGTACCGATTCCTTCAGGCCCGGGAAGGTCGGCGCGGGCCAGTTCCAGCCTCTCGATGTGAGCCTGCGCGTCCTGCGCTGGTTGCGGGTCTTATGGCCTCGCGCCAGGGCTGCCACCGACTGGTCCAGATTGACCGCCACGCACCGATGCCATATCATGTCTGTAGCATTCCAAATCTTATATCTGATGGAGCGATCGACATGGCCAGGCAGCGCGCAACGCTCAATCGCGAGCGGGCAATCTCCCGTCCGATCGACAGCAAATCAGCGGTGAAGTCCGCCGCCAGGGTGATGCAGATCCTGGAACTTTTCGATGACATCAAGCGACCGGCGGCCGTGATGGAGATCGCCAAGGCGCTGGATTACCCCCAGTCGAGCACCTCGGCCTTGCTGCGCAGCCTCGTGTACCTGGGTTACCTAACCTATGATTCTGGTGATCGCACCTACTTCACATCGATGCGGGTGGCCTTGCTGGGCAGCTGGATCAGCCCGCATTTCGTTGCAGAAGGCGCCATCCTGCGGATGATGCGGGACCTTGCCCAGAAGACCGGCGACACGATTGTCCTGGCCACGCGCAACGGCCTGTTTGCACAGTATGTGCACGTCATCCAGGCCACCAGCCCGGCAAGGCTGCACATGACCCTGGGAACGGTCCGCCCCCTCGCCTATTCCGGCGCGGGCTATGCCATTCTCAGCCAGCTGCCGGTTGCCGATGCGACCCGGATCATTACCCGGTACAATGCCGAACTTGATGAAGGCCAAACCCCGGTCAGCGTGCGCGAAGTCCTCGAAACCCTGGAGCTCACCCGCAAGCGCGGCTATGTCATGACCACCGGCATACAGACAGTTGGCGGGGGAATCATTGCCGCGCCGATCCCGCAAGAACCCGGCAAGCCTGCCATGGCAATCGGCATCGGAGGCATCTCCGAGATCCTTCATGCGCGCGAAGCGGAACTCAGCAAGATCCTGCTCGATGCCATCCGGCGGTTCTCTGAAATGGAGTGAGTGCCGGGGTGCGAAGCCCGGCGACGCAGCACATACATGCACGTTTGCAGCCGTGCGGCAGAAAGCAATACACGCCGGCCCTGATCGCCGTTAGGGCTTCTGAAGCAAGGCATCCTGACCGATCATCGAACGGATCCCTGCCGCCTGCGCCAACCAACCCAAGGCCTTTGCTGCCGGAGTCCCAGCTCGTCACCATGGATGTTTCCTTCAGCCCTGAACAGGTTGCTTTCCGGTCGGAAGTCCGTTCCTGGCTTGCCGCCGCCATTCCCGCGGAACTGGCTCGCAAGGTGCGTATCGGCGAACATGTCAGCAAGTCCGAACATGTCGCATGGCAGAAGATCCAGGCGGCCAAGGGATGGCTTGCACCGGCATGGCCGGTGGAATGGGGCGGCACCGGCTGGGGCCCGGTGGAACGTTTCATTTTCGATGAGGAAGCACACCGCGCAGGCATGCCGCGCGCCAACCTGCCGGGGATCGACCTGCTGGGGCCAGTGCTCGTCACCTACGGAACAGAGGCGCAGAAGCGCGAATTGCTGCCACGCATCCTGGCCAGCGAGGACTGGTGGTGCCAGGGCTTTTCCGAACCGGGTGCCGGCTCCGATCTTGCCGCGCTGAGCATGCGCGCGGTGCGTGACGGCGACAACTACATCGTCAACGGCACCAAGCTGTGGACCAGCCACGCCCAGAACGCCAACAAGATCTTCTGCCTCGTGCGCACTTCGACCGAAGGCCCGAAGCAGGCGGGCATTTCGTTCCTCCTGATCGACATGGAACAGCCAGGCATCACGGTAAGCCCGATCATCACGGTTGGCGGCCTGCACCATGTCAACCAGGTGACGATCGAGGACGTTGCCGTGCCGGTCACCAACCTGGTTGGCGCAGAAGGGCAGGGCTGGGAAATCACCCGCTCGCTGCTTGGCCACGAGCGGCTGCTGGGGGCATGGATCGGCTCATCATTCAAGTTCCTGCAGGAGCTGAAGGACCTGGTGAGGCAGGAACTGCCGGGCACCGGCCACGCGCAATTGCGCGCGCGCATCGCCCGGACCGAGATCGAGCTCGACGCACTCAATGTTACCGCTTTCCGCGTTCTGGCTGACGAAATCGCCGGGAAGGCTCCCGGACCGGAGGTTTCGGTACTCAAGCTCAAGGGTTCGGAGATCCAGCAGCGACTGACCGAGCTGCTGGTCGAAGTTGCCGGCCCCCTGTCCCTGATCGATCCGCAGACAGTGCCGCCCGGCGCGGACATCGCCCTGCCCGACGAAATGGCCTACCTCAACCAGCAGGCCATGGATCGCCGCAAGATGTCGATCTACGGCGGCGCGCGCGAAATCCAGCACAACATCATCGCCAACCGCATCTTGCGCGTGTGACCAGCTTCAGGACCTGAGGTACAATGGACTTCGCCCTCTCCGATGACCAGGTGATGCTGCGCGACAGCGTGGCCCGGTATCTGGAAAAGCACTATGATTTCGCCACGCGGACAAGTGTTGTGGCAAATGGCGGGCTGGATGCGACAACCTGGCGCACTTTCGCCGAACTGGGATGGACCGGCGCGTGCCTTCCCGAAGCTGCCGGTGGCTATGGCGGCGGGCCGGTAGAGGCGATGGTCCTGATGGAGCAGTTCGGTCGCCGACTGGTGGTCGAACCGTTCGTCTGGACCGTGATCGTTGGCGGGCAATTGCTGCGCGCGGTTCCCGGAGAACGCGGCCAGGCGCTGCTCGACCAGATGATTGCAGGCGAGCTGCACGTGGCACTCGCCACCATGGAACGGCATTCCCGCTACGATCTGGCAGCGGTTTCGACACAGGCAGTCGAGCACGAAGGAGGCTGGCTGATCGATGGCACAAAGGCCCTGGTGCCCAATGGTGCAGCGGCAGACGTGCTGTTCGTTACCGCACAGGCGCAAGGGACGCCGGGCCTGTTCCTGGTCGATCGCAAGGCCACCGGCGTAACCACAGTTCCCTTCAGGACACAGGACGGGCACAACGCCGCCGAGATCCGCCTGAACAGGGTACGGCTCGAATCCAGCGCCTTGGTGGCGACGGGCGACCGGGCACTGGAGATCATCGAACTGGCCTGCGACCACGGCCGCGCGGCCCATTGTGCCGAGGCCATCGGATCGGCGGACTATCTCATTGCCGCCACCACCGCCCATCTCAAGCAGCGCGAACAGTACGGGGCGCCATTGGCAAAGCTGCAGGTCCTGCAGCACCGGCTGGCGGAAATGTATGTAAGCACCGAGCTTGCCCGCTCCATGGCGATTTCCGCAACCCTGGCGCTCGACCTGCCCGCGGCGCAGCGCCAGCGGAAAGTCTCGGCCGCGCGGGTGCAGGTGATCGATAGCCTGCGGTTTGTCACCCAGCAGGCGGTCCAGTTGCACGGCGGCATGGGCATTTCCGAGGAACTGGACGTGGCCCACCATTTCAAGCGGGCCGTCACGACGTCCGCCCTGCTTGGCGACGAGGATTTCCACCTTTCCCGCTTCATGGCGCTGGATCCTGCCGATGCGGAACCGGCCTGACCCCGCAATTCATTCTGGAGATTGAGATGGTTGACTATAGCCGCTTTGATGAGCTCGATGTCCGCCTCGACGGGAAGGTTCTGCGGGTCACGCTGAACAAGCCCGATCGTCGCAACATCATCGATGATGCGGTAAACCGGCAGCTGGGCGACGTGTTTACCGAAGCTGCCATGGACCGGAATGTGGCGGTCGTGGTCCTGACCGGGGAAGGCAAGGTCTTCTGCGCCGGTGGCGACATGGTCAAGATGCAGAAGAAGATCGACGATCCCTCGCTGTTCTACGCCGGCGTCCACAACTCGCGCCGCCTCGTCTTTTCCGTGCTCGATTGCCCCAAGCCGGTCATCGCCTGCGTCAACGGCGATGCCATCGGGCTGGGGGCGACGCTGGCCCTGCTGTGCGACATCGTCATCGTGAACGAGGAGGCGCGACTGGCCGATCCCCATACCAAGGTCGGGCTTGTCTGCGGGGATGGCGGAGCGCTGATCTGGCCGGCCCTCGTGGGCTATGCCCGGGCCAAGCGCTATCTCCTGTCCGGCGATCTGATCACGGGCAAGGAGGCAGAGAAGATCGGCCTTGTCACCTTTGCAGTGCCGGCATCGGAGCTTGCCGGGTTGACCGAGGAATGGGCGCAGAAGCTGGCCAACGGCGCACTCCAGTCGATTGCGGGGACCAAGATCACGATGAATGTCCCGCTGCGCCAGGCTGCCCAGTCATTGCTGGATGTCGGCATGGCCTATGAAGGCCTCTCCAACATTACCCGCGATCACCAGGAAGCGGTGACCGCCTTCATCGAGAAGCGCAAACCCCAGTTTACCGGCGAGTGACTCTCCGCCGCCATCAGCAACCCGGCTTGCGGCGCGGGCCGCAAACCGGGTTGCGATGATCAGGCCTGGCCGGACAGGTAGCGGTCAAGGACCTCGTGGTAATGGCGGATCCGCGATTCCTGATAGACTGACAGCGCGAGGTTGGCTCCTGCGCTGGCCTTCAGGCCGTTCTGCATGAATTCCAGGTTATCGGAATCCTGCTGCAGGATCGGGCCGACATATCCCAGTTCCGCGACATCGGCGATCCGCTGGCCCGGGCCCAGGTGGATGACCGGCCCGGATGGCGGACGCTCGCCCTCGAAGGGAAGGAAGATGAAGGTTTCCCAGATGCAGGTGTCCGGAGTCGGCCCTGGCCGGAAACGGTAGCCGAGCGGGTTGGCCAGCGATGGCCAGACGATGAAATGCGGGAACACAAGGTATTCCGTGCCGTCGAGCAGTTCGCTGACCGGCATGTCGTCCACGTTCAGCCCGAGCCGCTCCTTGTAGATCTTGCGGCCAAGCCGCGCGAGCGCCGCCCGGGGGTTCTCTCCGGGTTGCAGCTCCCCTTCGGGCGTACCGTAGGTCTCGGGCAGGTAGATCGATGTGTAGCAGTCGAGGATTTCCTGCTCGGATGGGGCCGGATGCACATTGGGAGAGGCCCAGCCGACAAGCGAATGGAAACGGCTGAAATGGGGTTCGTCCTCCCAGACGTCATACTGCGAATCCGTGTCCGCAGTCAGGAACGCGGCTTCGGGGTGCGAGGCATAGACGTGGAGCGTCTCGATGAAGGCATCCATCCCGGCCTTCCAGTTGCAGTTCATCTCCTTGACCACCGTCACCGCCCGGAAACGCTTGGTGAAATCCCAGCCTGACTCTTCCCACTGGTCGACCATCTTGCCCAGGTAGGTGCGCAATGGCGGGGCGTTGTCATCCAGGTTGATGAACACGAAACCGTTCCACTCCTCGACCCGCACTTGCGGAAGCGAGAAGTTGGCCCGGTCAATCTGCGGAAAGTCCCAGGCTGCGGGAATCCACTTGCAGGATCCGTCCAGGCTCCAGGTGAAGGCATGATAGGGGCAGCGCAGCTGGGCCTGGCTGGTATCGGCGTTGCACAGTTCGCGGCCACGATGGAGGCAGGAATTGCGGAAGGCCTTGAGTGATCCGTCCCTCTGCCTGACCACGATCACCGATTGGCCAACGTTGCGATAGACAATGATGTCACCGGCATTGGCAATGTCGTGCGACCAGCCGGCATACTGCCAGACCTTGCCCCACATCTTCGACACTTCCTGATCGTGAAACTCCTGCGAGTAATAGCGCGAGGCGGCGATCGGCTTCATCTCAGGGACGTAGTCTGACGGCTCCAGCAGCGTCCTGGGTGTCGGGATCGGATCGGCCTTCAGGATGTCCTGGATGCTGGTTGACGGGCCATCGAGGTGGTGGGGCGGGGTTTCCGGTTCGTCGACGACATGCGGCTGGTTGAAATTGTCGGTCACGGTTGGTCTCCTCAGGCCAAAGCCCTCTCCATTTCAGGCCTGAAAGTAATCGCGTGCGCGCCGAAAGTCGCTGCCTAAGCCTCGCATATGTGATGGTTGCAAAGGATGTTGGCGTGAGCCACCCGCTCCCGGGCTCTCGCCAGTCCGGGCCTCGCGTTGGCTACCCCTGGCCATCCTGCCGCCTGATCAGCGCATCCTGCACGATCGAGGCGATGGCCTGCCCTTGGGCATCGAACATGGTCCCTCGATTGTACCCCAGCCCGCCGCCGGCAAACGGGCTGTCGAGGGCGTAGAGCACCCTTTCCAGCGGCGCGGGGGGCGTGTGGAACCAGATCCCGTGGTTGAGCGAAACGGACAGCAACTTTCCGTCATAGAAGCTGTCGGCATGCATGGTGCGGGCGGCAAAGTTGGCGCAGGCATCGGTCATGTAGGCCAGTGTCGCGTAATAGGCGACCGCATCGCCCGGCGGCGGCGGCGGGTTGGGCCGCACCCAGGCCACGATTTCCGGTCGCTCACCCGGCCTCCCCATGCCTTCCCCCGGATCCCGGAAATGGGTTGAGAAATGCTCGCGGGTGACGATCCGGCGAATGGTGACGGGATCGAGCTGGTCGGCCTGGTCCAGAACGGTCTGGTGCAGGCTGGGCAGGGCCTCCAGCGGAGGCACGGCCGGGGCAGTGGCGCCATGCGAGGGCTGTCCCGGCTCCCATTCATGGAAGCTGACTTCGGCGCGGAACACTTCCTTGCCATCCTGCACAGCGGTGACGCGGCGATGGGCAAAGGCACGGCCATCGCGGGTGCGCTCGACCTGGTAGTCGACCGGACGGTCGGCACGGGCGCCGCGCAGGAAATAGCAGGTCATGGCATGGGGCAGCCGGCCCGGCGCGCTGCGCATCGCCGCAGCGACCGACAGGCCCAGGTACTGGCCGCCGAACACCTCGCCACCGAAATTGGCATCGGGCGTGACCGAACGCCAGACGTCGCTTTCAACTTCTTCGAGTGCCAGCACTGCGCCAATGTCGCGCGCGGTTTCAACCTTCAGCCCGGCCACGTCCCGTTCCGCCATCAGGCCGCGGCACCATGAACAGCGCGCAGCGCCTTCTTGTCCACCTTGCCGCTGACCATGCGCGGCAGTTCATCCACGAACACCACCTTGCGCGGTTTCTTGTAGCTGGCAATCAGCGACTGGCAGTGCGCGGCAAGCGCCTCGGCAGTGGCAGCGGCCCCTGCAACAGGCACGACAACGGCACAGACGATCTCGCCCCACTGCTCGTCCGGGCAACCGATCACGGCCACTTCGGACACAGAGGGATGCTGCAGCAGCGCCTCCTCCACCTCGCGGCTGTAGATGTTCTCGCCGCCGGAAATGATCATGTCCTTCTTGCGATCCACCAGGAAGATGTAGCCGTCCTCGTCCTCGATCCCGATGTCGCCGGTATGGTACCAGCCATCGCGGATCGCTTCGAGGGTGGCGACCGTATTGTTCCAGTAGCCGCGGAACATCACCGGCGACTTCAGCACCAGTTCGCCCGGTTCGCCCGGCGGACAATCACGGCCATTGTCATCCACGATGCGGATCGCCACGCCGCGATAAGGCAGGCCGATCGAAAGCAGTCGGCGCTGTTCTGCCGGGGTCCCATCAGGCCGGTGCATGTCGATGGGCAGCCAGGTGGTGGAACTGCCCTCGCTCGATCCCATCATCTGCAGGAACACCGGCCCCAGCAGCTCCATCCCCTTGCGCAGCACGGTGGAGGGCATGGGCGCGGCGCTGTAGAGCACGGCACGCAGGTGGGGATAGGATTGCCTGGTGATATCCGGATGATCCAGCACCATCTGCACCATGGTCGGCGCGAGCAGGATATGGGTGATGCGGTCACTTGCCAGCGAGGCAATGACGGCAGCGGGATCGAACTGGCGCAGGATCACCAGCACCCCGCCATTCGACAGCATGGACAGCGCGATGGCCATGGCGCCGATGTGGAACAGCGGCATCACGCACAGGAAGCGGTCGCCCGGCATATTGCCCATCGACGGGGCCAGGACCATCATGTTGAAGGCGTTTTCCCGCTGCCCCATGATGCAGCCCTTGGGCCGACCCGTGGTGCCGCTGGTATAGATCAGGCTGGCAACATCCTCCTCGGTCGCGCGCGTGGAGGGATGATCCGCCGGGGCACCGGCCAGCAGCGCGGCATAGCTGTGGGCACCTTCCGCCTCGCCATCGAGCACGACGACATCGGTGATCGAAGCCACGCCTTGCCTGATGGCGGGGATCAGCGACGCAAACTGCGCCTCGATCAGCAGCACCTTGGGGGTGACATCGTTGAGCACCCAGAGGATCTCCGGCAGGGCCAGCCGGAAATTGACGGTCGCCACGACATAGCCTGTGGTCCAGCCGGCAACATAGGCTTCGACAAAGGCGATGTTGTTCATGGATAAAACGGCCATGCGGTCCTGCTTGCGCATGCCCAGGCCTTCCAGCGCGGCCGCCAGCCGGCACCCATTACGATAAAGCTCGCCATTGGTGCGCTGCTCATCGCCAAACACAATCGCGGTCTCGTCGCGCCGCCGCCGGGCATTCTCCTCGAAGATCCTGCCCAGCGTCAGGGCTTCCCCAGTCTCGATCATCGACCTATTCCCCAATATCCGCGATCCAGCGCGGGTCGCGCTTTTCGAGAAAGGCCGCCGCCGCCTCCCTGGATTCGTCCATCGAGGAAGCCAGCGTGGTGAACAGCTGTTCCACCCGGTAGCCCTCGGTAATCGGCATGTCCTCGGTCAGGTTGATGGATTCCTTCATCAGCCTGACGGCGGCCGGGCTCTTGCGGGCGATCTCGTCGGCAATGTCATAGGCCGCGTCCATCAGCTTTTCCGCAGACACCACCTCATTCACGCCGCCATAGGATTGCAGCGTGCGCGCATCGATCTTGCGGCCGGTGAGGGCGAGGTAGCGGACGAGCTTGTCGGGCAGCAGCCGGGCACTGTGCCGCGTTCCGCCCATCACCCCAACGTTGATCTCCGGCAGGGAGAAGACTGCGCTGTCCGCCGCCACCATCATGTCGCACGATGACGCCACCACCAGTCCGGCGCCAAGCGCGGCACCGTTGACGGCGGCGATGACCGGCACGTCGCAGCGGCGGATCGCATCGAAACAGCCGCGCGAGATCACCGACCGGGCGAGCTGGATTTCGGTCGTCCGCGCGCCCAGTTCCTTGACATCGGCACCCGCGCTGAACATCCGGCCAGCCGCAGTTAGGACGACACACCGGACACCCGGCATCGCGCCGGCTTCCAGGAACAGGTCGCGCAGCCCTCTGAGCAAGGCCAGGCTGAGCGCATTAACCGGCGGCCGCTCGATCGTTACGAGCAGCACGCCCGGGTGGTTGTCGGGGCGCGTGACGCGCAGTCCATCAACGTCCAATCCAATCCCCTCCATTGCCGCCCGGCTCGGTCGCGATGCTGCGCCCGCAGACCGGGATCAGGGCTCCAGGCCCATGAAGCGCATGCCATTCTCGTACATGACCTTGCGCGTTTCTTCTGCCGACAGGCCGCGGCAGGCCTCCTTGACGAAGTGCCGCGGCGTTTCCGTGCCTTCGGCATGGGGATAGTCCGACCCCATCAGCAGCCAGTCGGCGCTGCCGGTCTGCCTGATAACCAGCTCAAGATCGTCCTCCGGATAGGCGACCACGCCGACATGGCGCATGAAGATCTTGCTCGGTCGTTCCTTCAGCTGGCCGCAGGGCCAGTAGCCGTTCTTGGCTATGCCCCGGCACTTGTCCATCTTCACCAGCATCGATGGCACCCACTCACAGCCGTTCTCGGCAGAGAGGATCTTGATATTGGGGAAGCGCTCGAAGAAATTCAGGAAGATGAAGCTGGAGATCGTCTCGATCACCGGCCGTTCCGAATAGCCGTGCATCCACACGAAGGCGGTCTGGCGGACGCGGCTCTGCTGCATCGGCTCGCCCCAGACGGCCATGTGGTCCTTCAGGTAGATCGCTTCGCCGACATGGTAGACGACCCGCAGGCCCGCCTCGTTGGCGATTGCCCAGAACGGGTCATGGTCCGGATGGGCGGGGGCCTTGCCATTGACCGGGCCCATCTGCATCAGGATTGCCTTGGCACCGTTGGCGATGGCCCATTTCAGTTCCTCGCACGCCTTCTCGACATTGGCGAGCGACATGATCGGCGCGGAGTAGATGCGCCCTTCATAGTCGAACCGCCAGGTATCCAGCATCCACCGGTTGTAGGCATTGATCACCCGGTAGGCAGGCTCTTCCTGGTCGAAATAGCTGAGCAGGGCCACCATGTCGCCGATGTAGATCAGGCTGGAGCGCACGTTCCATTCGTCAAGCTTGCGGACGCGGGCCGCCGGCTCCATCATGTCGGGCGTCTTGTCGACCTTCAGGTCGATGTCGGCCTTGCCTTCCTTCATCGCCTGCAACCATTCGTGCAGCTTGCCGGGCGCCGGGACCTTGCCGTTCTCATCCACGTGGTCGGCGCTGATCTCGACCTTGCGCGGGCCGACATAGAAGGCGAACTGGCCGTCTGGGCCGCGCCTTGTTTCCACGCCCCAGTCGGCCTTCAGCTCTGCCGGAAGATAGCGGGTAAAGGCATCCGGGGTTTCCCACAGATGGGTGTCCGCATCGAAGATCGGGCCGTCATAGAACGGTTCGGCGCCTGTTGCCTTGCTGTCTTGTGCCAGGGTGGCCATGGTGAATTGCTCCTGCGATTTCGGCCCCGGGCCGAACAATTGATAGGGTTCTACCGTCGACCTTCCGCACCCGTCTAGTCAACGCCGCGCAACATCCTCGCCAGCATCCGGGAACAGACATTACACTGCTGATTTCGCCGATCCGGCAAAACCTGCGCTGGCGCGGCAGGGCCGGGCCAATAAGCTGGTGCCAGGCCGATAAGGCACCAAGGGGAGAACCGCTATGAGCAGTCTTGAACAGCGCATGGACACACTCGAGGCGCGCACCAGGGCTGCGGAGGACGAACTGGCGATCATCCGCCTTGTTGCCAGCTACGGGCCACTGGTCGATTGTGGCAGGGATGACCTGGCACCCGCCCTGTTCGCAGCCGACGGCGTCTACGACGTGAGCTACGGCCGGATGACCGGACCGGATGCCTTTGCCGATCTGCTGCGCGGGCCGGACCATCAGGGCATGCTTGCCCGTGGCATAGCCCATGTCATGGGGCTGCCGTGGGTGCGGGTGGACGGGGACGCGGCCGTGGCAATCAATTGCACCCAGCTTTACCTGCGCGATGGCGATGGCTTCACCGTGTTCCGCGTGGCGCAGAACACCTGGAAACTGGCCCGCACGCCAGATGGCGGCTGGGCGATCCGCGAACGCATCAACCGGCTGATCGGGGACGACGGCGAGGCACGCGATCTTCTGCTGAACGCGATATGACACGGACAGGGGAGACGGGCATGGCACAGGCTGATCCGCATTTTACCGGCAAGACGGCGCTGGTCACTGGTGCCGGGGCGGGGATCGGCCGGGCCTCTGCCATGGCCTTTGCCGCACGCGGCGCCCGGGTGATGGTGGCAGACATAGACCATACCGCGGCACAGGAAACCGCCGCCCTGATCGCCACGACCGGCGGAACAGCGGAAGCAATCCGCTGCGATGCCACCGATGGCGCTTCCGTGGAGCAGCTTGTCAAAACGACGCTGGACCACTTCGGTTCACTGGACTTTGCCCACAACAATGTCGGCTGCGGGGTCGTCAAGCCGTTCGCGGACCTGACCGAGGACGATTACCGCTTCATCAGCGATGTCACCTTCAAGTCGGTGTTCCTGGGCCTGCGCCACCAGTTGCCGGTAATGCAGGCGCGTGGCGGCGGGGCCGTTGTCAACACCGCGTCGATGGCAGGCATCAGCACGACGCCCGCAGCAGACATCGTCTATGCCGGGTCCAAGGCGGCGGTGATCCAGATGACCGCCTATGCCGCCCGCATGTTCGGCCCGCACAACATCCGGGTGAACTGCGTTGCGCCTGGGCTCGTGGCCACGAAGATCATCACCGAGTTGTTCACCCTGGAGCAGCAGGCCGAACTGGCTGCCGACCAGATCTTCAGGCGGGCAATCCTGCCAGAGGAGGTTGCAGCGACCGTGGTGTTCCTGTGTTCGGCCGACGCAGCGATGATCACCGGGCTGGTCGTGCCGGTTGATGGCGGCATCAATGCCATCCGCTGACATGCACGCCAAGCAGGGCAGGACAGGGACATGATCGTGGCGGCAAAGGTCGATCCGCACGAGTGGCTCGATGACCACGGCGTGCCGCTCGCCGGCGCGCCGATGGGCATGCTGCTCAGCGCGCAGGCGGCACGCTCCCCCGATGCACCTGCCTTCACCTTTGCGGGAGAGACCCTGTCCTTCGCGCAGATGGACCGCGCCGCCAACCGCATGGCCCGCGCCCTTGCCGCACAAGGCGTGGTGCAAGGCGATGTTGTGGTCGTCTCCATGCCGAACTGTCCGGCCTATGTGCAGGCCGTGTTCGCGCTGTGGAAGCTGGGGGCGACGCCCTGCCCCATTTCCCAGCGATTGACCCCGGCCGAATTCGCCCAGGTGCTGGACCTGGCACGGCCGCGGCTGGTGATCGGGACCGGTCAGACCCCGGTGGATGAGGTGCCGCTGTTCGATATCGCCCAGCCCCTGCCCGCCGGACTGGACGATGCCCCCCTGCCCCCATCAGTATCCATACCCGGCAAGATCCTGGCGAGCGGCGGCAGCACGGGCCGGCCCAAGCTGGTGGTGGATCCGATCGCATCAGGCTGGGGACCGGACAAGCTCAGCCCGTTCCGCCCGCCAGCCAGCACCATCCTCAACGCCGGGCCGCTGTATCATACCGCCCCTTTCGCCTTTGCCATCGTGGCGCTGGCCGAAGGCAGCCACGTTGTCTGCATGGAACGCTTTGATGCGCAGGAATGGCTGCATCTCGCAGCCAAACACCGCGTCACGGTCGCCTGCGTGGTACCCACGATGATGAGCCGCATCGCCCGGCTCGACCCGGCGATCACCGACGCGGCCGACCTGTCCGCATTCCGCTTCATCATGCATTCGTCCGCACCCTGTCCGCCCGATGTGAAGCGCTGGTGGCTTGGCAAGATCGATCCGGCCGTGCTGTGGGAAGTCTATGGCGGGACGGAGCGGCTGGGCGCCACCATGATCAACGGCGTGGACTGGCTGGCCCGGCCCGGATCGGTCGGCCGGCCACCGCCGGGCGATACGGTCGTAATAACCGACGATGCCGGATCGCCGCTGCCGCCGGGAGAGATCGGCGAGATCCTGTTCCGCCGCGCATCAGGCGTGGGCAAGGCCTATCGCTACATCGGCGCGGAAACGCGCATCAGGGGCGACCTTGACGGCATGGGCGACATGGGCTGGCTCGATGCGGACGGCTTTCTCTACATTGCCGACCGGCGCACCGACATGATCCTTGTTGGCGGCATGAACATCTATCCGGCAGAGATCGAAGC
>CAZTED010000022.1:0-10573 GCA_964612175.1 uncultured Sphingomonadaceae bacterium | reverse complement strand
GCACCGACATGATCCTTGTTGGCGGCATGAACATCTATCCGGCAGAGATCGAAGCGGCGATCGAGGCCGTGCCCGGCGTGGCCTGCGCCGCCGTGATCGGCCTGCCGGACGCAGACCTTGGCAACCGCATCCATGCCATTGTCGAGCTGGCCCAGGATGTACCGCCGCCCGCACCCGAAGATGCCCTGGCATTCCTGGCCCCGGGCCTTGCCCTGCTCGCCCCGTTCAAGCGGCCCCGATCGGCTGAATTCACCCATGAACGGGTGCGCGACGATGCCGGCAAGGTGCGCCGCGCGGCGCTGCGGGCCGAGCGTGTGGCTCAGGTATGAACAATTTCCGGTCAGGATTTTCCATTTGGAACGGACAGGTCAATGACTATTGAGAAAATCTTCCAACCTATCACAATCCACAAGACTGTATTCCCCAACAGGATTGTGATGGCCCCTATGGGCCGGCTGTTCAACGATCCCCAGGGAATTCCCCACGCGGATTATATCGAATACTTCCGGTTGCGCGCCGCCGGAGGCACCGGCGTCATCATGACCGAAGGTTGCATGATCCCCCATCCTGTTGCCGCCTATGCGCCGAATACGGCCGCAATCTTCGGCGACGAAGCCTTGGCAGTCTGGCGGCAATGCGTGGATGCGGTTCACGCGCATGGCGCCACGATGATTTCCCAGATCTGGCATGGCGGCCTGTTCAGGAAACCGCTTGAATTCCTTGCTGCGGATGAGCCGGTACCAGTCAATCCGCACCTGCGGCCAGTCGGCCCGTCAGGCTGGCATATGCCCAACGTGGGCATGGATGGGACCATCTTCCCCGGCGTCAAGGTATGCGAAGCGATGACCGAAAAAGACATCGAGGATTGCATAATCGCGTTTGGCGATGCGGCAGCAAACGCACAGATGGCGGGCTTTGATGCGATCGACATCCACGGCGCACACGGATACCTGATCGATCAGTTCCTGTGGGATCGCACGAACCAGCGGGAGGACCAATGGGGTGGCAGCCTGGAAAACCGGGTTCGCTTCGCGGTCGAGGTGACGAAGGAAATCCGGCGGCGGGTGGGCCCAGACTACCCGGTGTTCTTGCGCTGGTCGCAGTGGAAGCAGGCGGACTATGGCGCTGTCCTTGCCAACAGCCCAAAGGAGCTGGAAGCCATCCTAACCCCCCTGGCGGATGCCGGTGTGGACGTGTTCGACTGTTCCACGCGCCGCATCTGGGAACCGGAATTTCCAGATTCCGAACTGACTATTGCAGGCTGGTGCAAGAAGCTGACCGGCAAGCTTGCAATGGCAGTTGGCTCTGTCGGGCTGGAACAGGAACTCAATCCGAACTCGCAATACAACAAGCTTTTCAAAGGTGGTGCCAGGGATGATGTTGACGTCAGCCGCCCAGCGACTGAAGCCAATATTGCCCGTGTGCTCGAGATGTTCGAAAAGGGGTGGTTCGATTTTGTCGGTGTCGGCCGGATGTTGATTGCGGACCCGGCGTGGGCGGACAAGGTTCGCCATGGGCGATACCACGAAATCCCCGGTTACAGCGACGATGCCCTGGCGAGGCTTCTGTGATCAGATGAGGAGGATGGGACAGTGACCAACAGCCCGGACGCGCGGTTGCAGGACCACAAGGCGGTTTCCGGCAAGCGCGCGGCATGCAACTGACATGCGCATCTTTGCTTCCACGCCCTTTTACCTCCAGGGCCCAGGCGCCATCGCAAGGGTGGGAGACATCGCCCGGCGCCACGGCGATGCCCCCGGCATCGTCATCGATGCGCTGGTCCGTCCCCTGATCGGCGACATGCTGGAGCAGGGCTTTGCCGGGCAGGCCATTGTCAGCGAGTTTTCCGGCGAAGTGACCGATGCAAATGTCGCGCGCATCACCGCGGGTCTGGCGGCAAGGGACCTGATTGTCGCTGTCGGCGGCGGCAAGGCGCTCGATGCTGGCAAGGCGGCGGCGCTCAGGCTGGGCGTGCCGGTGATCTGCGTGCCGACGATCGCATCCACCGATGGTCCGGCGAGCCGCGGCATCGCCATCTATGACGATGACCACCGGCTGGCGCGGGTGGACCAGATGCCCGGCAATCCTGCTGCGGTCATCGTCGATACCGCGGTGATCGCAGCCGCGCCCGTCCGCTTCCTGCGCGCCGGGATCGGCGATGCCATCGCCAAGGTATTCGAGGCCGAAGGATGCTGGGCGGGCGGCGGCCTGACCAAGCACGGCACCCGCCCCACCCATGCCGCCCGCGCCGTGGCCAGCGCCGGCTATGCCCTGTTGCGCGACCATGCCGTTGCCGGCGTGGCAGCGGCGCAAAGGCAGGAAGTGACCGAGGACCTGGAAGCGACGGTGGAGGCAACGGTCCTGCTCAGCGCCATGGGGTTCGAGAACGGCGGCCTGTCGATCGCCCATTCCACGACCCGCGGCCTGATGAACCTGCGCAGCGCGCGCGAGCGGCTGCATGGCGAGCATGTGGCCTATGGCACCCTTGTCCAGATCGCCGCCGAAGGCAGGCCGCAGGCCTTGCTGGTCGATCTTGCGCGGTTCCTCTTGCAGGTGGGCCTGCCAACCTCGCTGGCAGAGCTCGGGGTGGCCGATGCAAGCAGGGCCGAGCTGGAAGGCATTGCTTCTGCCATCATGGCAAGCCCGCATGTCGGCAATGTTCCCGAGCCGCTGAGCCATAGCGGGATCGTAGCCGCGCTGGCCTTGATCGAGGCACAGGCTGCCCGTGGCTGGCGCGATTGAGGCACCGCTGCGGGCCGGTGGAGCGGGCGGCATTTCCATATATGTAATTTGCAGGATGCAAAGGTTGCGTGCCGCCTCCTGCTCCCTAGAGCAGGGCGGGCGAGCATCAGCCCCGAGGAGCAGGCCACAGTGGCAATCGTCTATGAGCAATTGATGGAGCGCACCTTTCCGGAATTCCGGAGTGCGTACACCTGGAAGGACTGCGTGATCTATGCGCTGGGCCTGGGCATTGGTGGCGACCCGCTTGCGGCGGATGAACTGCGCCATGTCTACGAAAAGGATCTCGAGGCGCTGCCGACCCTCGCGGTCACCCTGGGACATCCCGGTTTCTGGATCAGCGAGCCATCATCGGGGATCGACTTTCGCAAGGTCGTCCACGGCGAACAGTCGCTGGTGATCCATCGCCCGCTGCAACCGCAGGCAACCCTCGTCGTGCGCAACATGATCGACGAGGTGATCGACAAGGGCGCAGGACGCGGGGCCCTGCTGCGCGTGCGCCGCGACCTGTTCGAGGAAGACACCGGCGCGCTCCAGTCGAGCCAGGTGATGACCATGTTCTGCCGCGGCGATGGCGGCTTTGGCGGCCCGTCGACCGGCAAGCCGGTGGACAGTGTCACCCTGCCCGAGCGGCCGGCGGACCTGGCGGTGGACCGCGCGACCCCGCCGCAGGCTGCGCTGATCTACCGCCTGGCGGGGGACTACAATCCGCTTCACGCCGACCCGGACGTGGCACGCGCTGCAGGTTTCGAACGGCCGATATACCACGGGCTCGGCACTTTCGGGCTGGCGGGTTACGCCCTGCTGCGCGGCTGCGGGAAGCGTGCAGCGGACCTGCGCGAACTTGGCTGCCGCTTCACCGCGCCGTTCTTTCCCGGCGAAACATTGCGGACCGAAATCTGGCAGGAAGGCGGGACCGTCCTGTTCCGCTGCACCTCGGTCGAACGGGGCACGGTTGTGCTCGATCGCGGCCGGGCGATTTTCGGCAACTGACACGCTTTACAGACAGGAGACCGGCCTTGACGCAGGCACCGCCCACCGCGACCTATTTCCGCCATCTTGCGGAAGGTCGCTTCATGATCCAGCGCTCCCCCAGTACGGGCGAATGGGTTTTCTATCCGCGCATGATTGCCCCGCGCACAGGGGCGACCGACCTGGAATGGACGGCACCCAGCGGCTTGGGCACGGTCTATGCCACCACCGTGAAGCGGGTGAAGCCGCCCGCCGCCGACGTCAATATCGCCATTGTCGAACTGGATGAAGGACCGCGCATGATGACCCATGTGCAGGGTATTGCCCCCGATGCTGTCCGCATCGGGATGCGTGTGCGCGCCACGATTGTCGAGGGGCCAGACGATGGCAGGATCCTCGTCTTCCAGCCGGAGGCAGGCGCATGACGACAGGATCGAACTTGCGCGGCCGCACCGCCTTTGTCGGGGCAGCCACCTTCGGCTGCGGCGAAGCGCCGGGCTACACGGCCATGGAACTGGCCGCGGAAGCCGGGCGCCTGGCGGTGGAGGATGCCGGCCTGTCCATGAAGGACATCGACGGCCTGTTCATCTGCCTGCCGAGCGACTTCCTCTCGGGCCTGAGCATAGCCGAGTACTACGGCATCCACCCGAAGATGACCAACAACAGCCGGACGGGCGGTTCGGCCTTCCTCGGCCATGCCGAATGGGCAGCCCTGGCGCTGGATGCAGGGCTGATCGACAATGCACTGATCCTTTATGGCAGCAACCAGCGCACCGGCGCGGGCAAGCTGGTGAGCGCGCAGGCGCCATCGCCGTTCGAACACCCCTACCGCCCGAACAACCCGGTGGCGTCCTATGCCCTGGCAGCTTCACGGCACATGCACCTGTACGGCACCACGTCCGAGCAGTTGGCAGCCGTGGCGGTAGCCGCGCGGCAATGGGCCAACCGCAACCCGGAAGCCTTCCGGCAAGGCGACCTGTCGATCGAGGACGTGCTGGCAACGCGGCTGGTGGCAGACCCTCTCCACGTGGCCGATTGCTGCCTCGTCACCGATGGTGCCGCCGCCGTGGTGATGACCCGCGCGGACCGCGCACGCGACCTGCGCCGGCAACCGGTGGCGCTGCTGGGAGCCGCCTCGGCAACCTGGCATTCGGAAATCGCCCAGCTCGCCGATCTCACGGTGACGGCCGCCAGCGAATCCGGCGAACGCGCTTTCCGTCAGGCCGGCCTGTCTCCCGCGGACATGGACGTGGTGAACCTCTATGATGCCTTCACCATCAACACGATCCTGTTCCTTGAAGACCTCGGGTTCTGTCCGAAGGGAGAGGGTGGCCGCTTCGTTGCCAGCGGCGCGATTGCGCCCGGCGGCAGCCTGCCGGTCAACACCAATGGCGGCGGCCTCTCGTTCTGCCATCCGGGCATGTATGGCCTGTTCACCCTGGTGGAATCGATCCGCCAGCTGCGCGGGGAGGCAGGCGAACGGCAGGTCGCCGGTGCCAGGCTTGCCCTTGCCCACGGCAACGGCGGGACCCTGTCCAGCCAGGCAACCTGCATCCTGGGCTTGCCCGAGACCGTTTGACCCGACAGACCAAGCCGCATCCGCCGGCAAGGACCGAACCGACACAAAACAGAAAGCCGCTAGCATGACGACAACTTACGAAACGCAGGGCATCCCGATCGACTTTTCCCGCTATCCGGAATCCCTCAAGCTCGACCTGACCGACAACGTGCTGACCGTCACGCTCAACAACCCCGACATGCGCAATGCCATGCTGCCGGAAATGGACGAGGCGCTGACCCGGGTCTTCTGGGATGCCGACCGCGATCCCGAGGTGCGGGTGGTGGTGCTGGCCGGCGCGGGCAAGTCCTTCAGCGCAGGCGGCGACCTTGCCGGGATGCAGGCAGGTCTCGACAACATCAACAACTTCGTGGTCGGCTGCAAGAACGGCAAGCGGATCATGCAGGCGATGATCGATTGCGACAAGCCGATCGTGGCCAGGGTCCACGGCGATGCAGTGGGCCTGGGCGCCACTCTGGCCCTGTTCTGTGACATTGTGGTCGCTTCGGAGAATGCCCGCTTCGGCGATCCCCACGTCAATGTCGGGCTGGTCGCGGGCGATGGCGGCGCAATCATCTGGCCCAGCAACGTCGGCTTTGCCCTTGCCAAGTACTTCCTGCTGACCGGTGACCTTGTCCCGGCGCGCGAAGCGCAGGCGATGGGCCTGATCGCCAAGGTCACGACGCAGGACGAACTGGATGGCGAAGTCGCGCGCATCGTCGGCAAGCTCAACAACGGTTCGCTCCAGTCGATCACCTATAGCAAGCACGTGCTCAACATCGGCCTGCGGCAGCTGTTTGCCTCCTCGGTCGATGCCGGGTTCGCGCTGGAAACCGTGACCAGCCGCTTGCCCGACCACCGCGAGGCGACCACCGCCTTTGTCGAGAAGCGCAAGCCCAACTTCCGGGGCTGATCGCGATGGGCGGACAAGGTGCAGCACGCGTGGCGCTGGTCTCCGGCGCAGCCCAGGGGATCGGTCGCGCCATCGCCCTGCGCCTTGCCGCCGACGGGGCCGACGTGGTGCTGGTCGACATCGACAGCGAAGGCGTTGCCGCCGTTGCCGCCGACGTGGCAGCACTGGGGCGGCGGTCGCTGGCGCTAACGACCGATATGCTCGACCGCGAAGCGATGGCCGCCTCGTTCGCTTACGCGGCAGAGCAGCTCGGTCCGGTCGACATCCTCGTCAACAATGTCGGCCAGAGCGCGCGGGAAAATGCTGCACCCTTCTGGGAGGCGAAACCCGAACTGGCGGATTTCCTGGTCGACATCTGCCTTCGCACCACGATGGATGCCACCCGCCTGGTGATCCCGACCATGCGCGAGCGCAGGTCCGGAAGGATCATCAATATCGCCTCTGATTCCGCCTATATCGGCAGCAAGTCCTCTGCCGCCTATGCCGCAGCCAAGGCCGGCGTGATCGGCTTCACCCGCTCGCTCGCGCGGGAGCTGGCGCCGTTCGGGGTAACCGTCAACGCCATCGCACCCGGCTATATCCGCACCCGTGCGACGGACCGGCTGCCGGCCGCCTTTGTCGAACAGGCCATTGCCGAAACCCCGCTCGGCTTCCTCGGGGAGCCTGACGATATCGCCCATGCCGTTAGCTACTTTGCCAGCCAGGGCGCCCGTTACGTCACCGGGCAGAGCCTGATCGTCAACGGCGGCCGGTGGATGAACTGAGCCGCGCCAGGGTCAGCCCTGCAGCTCCGCCACGATCCTTTCGGCCACGGCAGCGGCACCGGCTTCGTTGGGGTGGAACGCGGTTCCATCACCTGCCTCGGCTCCATGGACCCAGGGCATGGCCGAACAGGCATCGTGCCCCAGGCTGGCGGCCTCCATGTCGATGAAGCGGGCGCCGGTATCGATGGCGGCCTGCCTGGTCAGTTCCGACAATCGCTGGCCGACCTCGCGGCTGATGTCCGCCTGAACGCTGCTGATCCCCAGGGCCGCACAAGTGCCTTGCCGGGGCAGGAGCGCGGGATAGGAGACGATCATGATCTCGGCATCCGGGGCCAGTTCGCGGATGCGGTGGACAATTGCCCGCAGGTTGGTGGCAACGGCATCATAGGGCCGGTCTGAGGCGGGCAGGATATCGCCATGCAGCCAAGCACCCAACCGGCCCATCCCGCCCGATGCGGCCATCAGGTCGCCGATGTAATCCAGATCGTTGCCGCCCGTGGTGATCGTGACCAGCCGGGTCGCGGGACCGATTGCGGCCAGTTGCGGGCCAAGCATCAGCTGCCCCCCATCGAGGATATGGTCCGTCCGCGAGCCCGAACAGCTCATGTCGACCAGCCGCAGCCCGGTTTGCCGCGCGACAAGCGCAGGATAGCCGCCGGTCGTGCGCAGGCAATGCAGCGGACTGCCCGGTGCACGCGGGCCAAGCCCGATCCCGGCCGCAAAGGAGCTGCCCAGTGCGACATATTCGCCGGAGCGGTCCACTTCCCGGCTGCCCTGCCAATAGAGGAAACCGAACGCACCGGCGGCGGCCAGTAGAAGGAGCGCAAGCAGGCCCTTGCCAAGGCGGCGGGCAATCCTGCCTGCCCTGGACCGGCCCGCATCAGCCATTGGTAAGGGTCGCCATGTCGATCACGAACCGGTACTTCACGTCCGATCGCTCCATCCGTTCGAATGCCGCATTGATGTCCTGGATGGCGATCGTCTCGCATTCAGGCAGGACACCCTTCTGCGCGCAGAAATCGAGCAGCTCCTGCGTTTCGGGTAGGCCGCCGATGATCGATCCGCTCAGCGACTTGCGGCCAAGCAGCAGCATGGTGGAATGGAACGATGGCACCATGTCCAGTACCCCGACCACGACCATTGCCCCCTCCAGGGCCGTGATCCCGAGATAGGGCGCCACATCGTGGGCTACCGGGATGGTGTCGATGACAATGTCGAACCGGCCCCGCGCTGCAGCCATGGCGACCCCATCGCTGGAGATGAGCACATGCTGCGCGCCCAGCGCACTCGCATCTTCCGCCTTGGAGGGTGAAGTCGTCACCACCGTCACCTCCGCGCCAAGGGCCACGGCAAGCTTCACCGCCATGTGGCCAAGCCCGCCAAGCCCGACAACCGCGACCTTCTTGCCCGGTCCAGCGCCCCAGTGGCGCAGCGGAGACCAGGTTGTGATGCCGGCACACAGCAGCGGTCCGGCCCGTTCGGGATCCAGGCCGTCGGGCAGGGTCAGCACGAATTCCTCGCGGGCCACGATATGGTCCGAATAACCGCCATGGGTCAGTTCACCGGTGATCCGGTCCCGTCCATTGTAGGTGGGCGTGACACCACCGGTGCAATACTGTTCCAGTCCGTCCTGGCATGACGAACAGGTGCGGCAACTGTCCACCAGGCAACCGATGGCAACCATCGCGCCAACGCTAACCTTGGTCACCGCATCGCCGACAGCAGTTACCTGCCCCACGATCTCGTGCCCGGGCACGCACGGGTAGGTGGTGTTGTGCCAATCGTTGCGGCACTGGTGGAGATCCGAATGGCAAACCCCGCAATAAAGGATGCGGAGGGCCACGTCGTCCGGCCGCAAGGCGCGGCGCTCGAAAGTGAAAGGGGCCAGCGGAGCCCCCGCTTCAACGGCGGCATAGCCAAGCGCCTGTGACATGTCTCTCTCCTGCAGCGGCTGATTACCCCGGCCCGACCATGCCACCTTTGAGCAAGCACAATCCATGAGTCCATCGACCAGGCGAGCAAAGCACGATTCATCAGATAGCCGAATATCGCAACGCCTGTGCGCGATGCGGTCGGGGACTTCATCCGTGAAACGGGAGCCGGGGACCGTCAGGCCGTTGCCGCCACCCTCACGGGAGCGGGAGAGGGCGCGGGATAGGATGGGCCGAGATAGTCCTCCACCCCGCGCGGCGCCCTGCGCCGGTCCGGCCGGTAGAAGGGTGAGATGAATTGGAGCAGGTGCCGCAGGGCCGGCCGGTTGATCGCCTTCTGTGCCCGCCTTTCGTTTTCCAGCGAGCGCGCCAGTTCTTCTGCCGACATGCCTTCGCGGTCCTTTTCAAGCAGAACTGCGGTGGCCCTGTTGGTGAAGGTCGCCAGGTGGCGGATGGCATAGAACAGGCCGTAGATGCGCCAGAAATAGCAGGTCAGAGGATTGCCGCCGTACAGGGCGTGGAACACATCGTACATGACAGACCGATGCTCGTACTCTTCGGCCAGATGCCACTTCCACAGGTCAACCACCTGCTGGTCGGCGCCTTCCAGGAACTCATCCGTCTCTTCAAAGATCGCGCTGACCGAAATGGCGCTCATCGCCTCGAAGCCCTCGCAATAGGCGAGGCGGAACCGGAGCGACTTTGTAGCCATCCAGTCATCGAAATCAGCCGCGAACCGGGCCTCCAGCGGCTTCAGCTTGTCATAGCCGAAGGTGCCGAACCGGCGGTTGAACTTGATGTGCTGCTTGCAGTGCTCCATCTCCTGCCTGATGAAGATGCCGACCTCTTCCAACAGCGCGGGATTGCCAGCCAGAAGCGGCCTGGCCTCGTTCAGCACTTTGACCAGAAACGGCTCGAGATGGGCGGGCACGAAGGAGCCGGCGTTCCAGCGCTGGGCGAATTCGGCATTGCGAGACCAGAAAACGGGCACTTCACTGAAATCCAGTGGCGGCTTGCGGACCTGCATGTTGATCTCCCTGGTGCAAATGGGGGATTTTGCACTTCCAGCATTATAGGGACGATGGACCTTCAAACCCATCGGCGACCGGTTCACCTATATGATTTCGGTTGGAATGAGGGCGCAACGCGGACTTTGTCCCTATAGCTGCGATGCGAACACAAACCGGAAAGGCCTGCAACATGGCGCCCACTCCTTTCACCCTTTCCCTCCCCCCGTCTCGGCTGGACCGGATTCAGGAGCGGGTCGCTGCGTTCGACTGGGACGATTTCCCCGATGCAGGCCATTGGTCGGCAGGCATGGACAAGGCCGAAATGCGGCGCATCGCCGCCTACTGGCTGGATGGCTTTGACTGGGCGGCGCAGGAGGAGAGGATCAACCGCCAGTCGCATTTCCGCGTGGAGATTGAAGGGATCGCGATCCATTTCATCACCGTGCAGGGGTCCAGTCCCGTGCGCCGCCCTCCGCTGCTGCTGATCCACGGCTGGCCGGGATCGTTCATCGAGTTCGAGGCCGCTGCCGAACGACTGGCCCATCCCGAACGGTTCGGCGGTCGGGCAGAAGACGGGCTCGACCTCGTCATCCCCTCGCTGCCGGGATTCGGCCTGTCCGGCCGGCCCGCCGCGCCGATCGGCCCGCGCATGGTCGCGCGCCTGTTCAACACGCTGATGACCGAGC
>CAZTED010000021.1:19076-27647 GCA_964612175.1 uncultured Sphingomonadaceae bacterium | reverse complement strand
CGCCAGGATGTAGCGCCCCGAAGACGAGGCAATCGCCGCCACCGCCACCAGTCCGGGCAGGGGCAGGTTGGAATTGATGCCGAACAGCACGATCACCGACCATGTCGGCGGCCCGAAGGCCGGCAGCAGGTTGATGCCGAAGACGACGACGAACAGGATCAGGTATTCGGTCACCACAGGGTAATCTCGCAGCGGCCGGTCATACCCAGCCCGCCAGCTCGCGGCGGACCAGGGCTTCGAGCATGTCGATCCCCACCGGCTTGTCGTTGAGGCAGGAAAGCGCGGCAAACTGTTCGCCCCCTTCCTCCTCGAACTGTTCGCGCCCGCGGATCGCCAGCTCCTCCAGCGTTTCGAGGCAATCGGCGGAGAAGCCCGGCGCGGCAATGGCCATGCGCCGGGTGCCGTTCTTCGCTTCCTCCGCGATCACCGCATCGGTGGCCGGTTCCAGCCACTTGGCGCGGCCGAAGCGGCTCTGGAAGGTGGTCCGGATGCGCAGGTCCGGGAACCGGCCGCCGGCTGCCAGCGCCTCGCGCAGGAGGCGCGCCGTCTTCATGCACTGGCAGTGATAGGGATCGCCCAGTTCCAGCGTGCGCTGCGGCATGCCGTGGAAGGACAGCAGCAGCACTTGCGGAACGAAGTCGAGCGCCGCCAGTTGCGCGCCGATATCCTCGGCAAGGGCGGCGATGTGCAGCGGCTCGTCATGGTAGGGCGGCATGACGCGCAGGCTGGCCTGCCAGCGCATCGCCTTCAGCGCATCGGCGGCCTTGTCCATCACCGTGGCCGTGGTGGCGCCCGAATACTGCGGATAGAGCGGGGCCAGCACGATCCGCTCGCACCCCTTGTCCATCAGCGCCTTGAGCTGGCGGGGGATGGAGGGTTCGCCATAGCGCATGGCCCAGTCGACAATCACTCCGTCGCCCAGCCTGTCGGCCAGCGCCTGGGCCTGGCGCATGGTGATCGCGGCCAGGGGCGATCCGTCCTTTGTCCAGACCTGCTGGTATGCGTGGGCGCTCTTCTTCGGGCGCACGTTGAGGATTATGCCGCGCAGGATCGGCTGCCACAGGATCTGCGGGATTTCCACCACCCGCGGATCGGACAGGAATTCGGCCAGGTAGCGCTTGACCGCAGCCGGGGTGGGCGCGGCGGGCGTGCCGAGGTTGACGATCAGCACGCCCACCTTGCCGCTCATCACTGGCGGGTGGCTGTCGGGCAGTGCTTGCGGGATCCAGGTCATCTATTCGTTTGCTCCGGCATCGGGCTGCTGGCTGTCGAGGTCTGCCGCCGTGGCGACGGGCGCGACATCGGCAGCGGCCGGGGGGGCGGCTTCGGGGGCGGGCGCGGACCGCATGGCCCGGCTGAGGTTGAACGGCAGGCTGCGGAAGGCAAGGCCGGTGGCCGAACGGAAGGCAGCCGCCATGGCCGGGGCCACTGCCGGCACGCCGATTTCGCCGGGATCGAAGCTCTCGTCCTCGCTGGTGACAAGGTCAATCGAAATACGCGGGCAATCGGCCAGGGAGGGGACGCGCAGGTGCGCCAGGGTGGCGATATCGGGCCGCCCTTCATCGTAAGTGGTGGCACAGCCAAGCGCGAGGCCGAGCGCGAAGACGATCCCGCCCTCGATCTGTTGCAGGGCAATGTCGCGGTTGACCACCCGGCCGATATCGACCGCTGCGGCGATCTCGCTGATGGCAAGGCCGTTGTCGCCGGTGCCGGCGCGGGCCACCACGGCAATGCGCCCGGTCGCCCCGCCACGGGTGATGCGGTGGCAGGCGATGCCCTCTCCGGTGCCGGCCGCGCCGCCATCCCATGCGGCAAGGCGGGCTGCACGCTGGAGGCATTCGACCAGTTTGGGATCCTCGCCCAGCATGGCCACGCGAAAGCTCATCGGCTCGTGCCCGCCCTTGGCGGCGACCTCGTTGATGAAGCTTTCCATCACGAAGCAGGTAATGCCGTGGGCATTGCCGCGCATGCGCCCGGCGGGC
The DNA here is from genome assembly GCA_964612175.1 of uncultured Sphingomonadaceae bacterium. Lineage (GTDB taxonomy): Bacteria > Pseudomonadota > Alphaproteobacteria > Sphingomonadales > Sphingomonadaceae > Alteraurantiacibacter. The sequence continues at coordinate 25,665 of CAZTED010000021.1, read as the reverse complement.
AGCGGCAGCTCCACCGGCAAGTGGTAGACCGCCAGGTCGGGGATGGCATAGGGCGGGTCGATGCCTTCGACCGCCAGCGGATCAGCCTGCCCGGCAACCGCCTCGATCGCGGCCCAGCCGGTCTGGTTGTCGAACAGGCGGCGGCCGAATTCCAGCGCCGCGGGCGGGGTGGCAAGGCGCACGCGCATGGCGGCAATGCGGCCGTCCTGCGTCAGCTGCGCGCCCACCAGCGCGGCGGCAGGCGGGCGTGGCTGGAGCGCGAGCTGTTCCTCGGCACGCGACCAGGTGAGCTGCACCGGACCGAGGCCACTCTTGCCCAGTTCACGCGCGATCAGCGCCGCCTCGATCGCGTGGTCGTGCTCCAGCCGCCGGTCGAAGCTGCCGCCGGCTGGCATGGGGTAGAGCACCACGTCGGCAAGGCTGAGGCCAATGGCGCGGGCAGCGGCAAGGCGGGCCTGTTCGGGCGCCTGGCTCGCCATCCACAGCTCCAGCTTGCCGCCGGTCAGGCGGGCGGTGACGCTGGCGGTCTCGATCGTGGCGTGGACGGCGGGGGCCACATCATAGCGCCGCGCCATGCCGGGGGTATAGTTTGCATCGCCCTCGCCCCGTTCCACCACCAGCTCGCCGGTGCCCCGCCGCACCGCATCGTCGAGCGTGGCGAACAGCCGTTCGGACCGGACCACCCGTTCGGCGGCAAAGCGCGGGTTCATGGCGGTAAGCGCGCGTTCGGCGCTCCACCAGTCGGTCGCGGCGGCGGCGAGCCAGCGCTTGCCGCGCACCACGCCGACAAGGCCGCGGATACCGGCGGCGTTTTCCAGGTCATAGCCGACCAGTTCGGCCTGGTCGCGCGGGCCGTGGCGGATCGCGGCATAGACCATGTCCGGCAGGCGCACGTCACCGGCAAAGGTGAAGCTGCCATCAACCTTGCTGGGCAGGTCCAGCCGCGGGAAGGCGTTGGTGGAAGGGCCTTCGCCACCGGCCAGCGCGGCATCGTCGAAGGCCGGGTCACGCGGGGCGCTGGGGCGCAGCGGCGGGGGATCGGGCGGGTCGAAGCGTGCGGCATCCTGCGCCAGTTCGCCAAAGGTCAGCCGCTGCTCGCCCGCGATCACGAAGCCGCCGGCGGCATCGCATTCCTCCCACGACAGGCCCCAGCGCTCGGCCGCGGCCATCTCCAGCATGGCCCGGGCAGAGGCCGCGGCAAGGCGGCAGGGCATCTCGTAGGCGGCCATGCCCAGCCCTTCGGCGGTGGCGGAAAAGCGGGTATCCTCGGCCCAGCGGCGCAGCATGATGTCGTCCGGCTCGTCGGCCAGGGCCGGCACCGTGGGCCGCCACAGCGGCGCCCAGCGCGCGGCGAGCGGGAGGTTGGCATAGGCACCGCTGACCGGGGCCGGCTCCACCGCCACCTGCCGCCAGTCCGCCCCCAGTTCCATCGCCACGACCTGCGGCAGCAGGGTGGTGATCCCCTGCCCCATCTCCAGCTGCGGCACGGCCACGGTAACAACGCCATCGCGCCCGATCTTGAGCCAGGCGTCGAACGCGGTCTCGCCCTCCAGCGGATCGAGCGGGCTGTCGAAGCGGCGCGGCAGCAGCGAGAAGGCGAGCAGCAGGCCACCGCCCGCCGCCGCTCCCGTCAAAACCCTGCGCCTGGTCAGTTTCACCGCGCCTGTGCTCCCTTGTTTGCCGCTCTGTGCCTTTCAGTCCCTTTCAGGGCCGCTCAGGCAGGCTGCCCGTCGAGCCACTTGGCGAGCCGCTGGGCAATACCGGCAAAGACCCGTCCCTGGGCCGTATCGTTGGCGGCTGGCGGCTGGCCGGTATCGCTGGCGACGCGGATCGCCATGTCGAGCGGCACCCGCCCGAGGAACTCGCACCCCAGCGCCCTTGCCGCAGCTTCCGCCCCGCCATGGCCGAACGGATCGCTCGATTCCCCGCAATGGGGGCAGGTGTAGCCGGCCATGTTCTCGACAATGCCGACCACCGGGATCTGCGCCTGCGAAAACAGGTCGATCGCGCGGGTGGCATCGATCAGCGCCAGGTCCTGCGGGGTGGTGACGATCACTGCGCCATGGGGCTTGAACTTCTGCAGCATGGTCAGCTGCACGTCGCCGGTGCCGGGCGGCAGGTCGACCAGCAGCAGCTCGGCATCGCCCCAGGCGGCCTCCATCATCTGGGTCAGCGCCTGCCCCACCATCGGCCCGCGCCAGGCGATCGCCTTGCCGCCTTCCACCAGCTGCGCCATCGACAGCAGCTTCACTCCGAATTCGCTGTCGACCGGGATCAGGGTATTGCCCTCGGCCGTGGGCTTGCCGCGCGCCGGATCGAGCAGCATGACCTGGCTGGGGCCGTAGATGTCGGCATCGACCACGCCGACCTTGCGCCCCATGCCCGCCAGCGCGACGGCAAGGTTGGCCGTCAGCGTGGACTTGCCCACGCCGCCCTTGCCCGATCCGACCGCCACGATCCGCCGCTTCGGCTTCTCCGCCATCAGCGCCACGCGCACCTCGGTCACGCCGGGCACGGCGGCGGCGGCCTGCTCCAGTTCCTTCTGCAGCTGGGTGGCCGCACTGCGCCCCAGCGCACCGGCATCGGCCACGATGGTGGCCACGCCATCGGCAAAGCGGACGGAAAGGACCATGGACCTTAGTTCAGGGGGAAGGGCTTGCTTGATGATGTCGGGGTTGCTCATGGCGCCCGTGCTAGCGGCTGTTGGCGCGCCGTGCAGCGAAAATTGCGTGCCCCTCCCCTGTTTTTTGCCGATTTGGCCCCTATACAGTTAGGCCTATGGAGAAATTGGTCGGCTTGTACGAAAGGATCGCACTGGCAATGGCCGGTAAGCGCAACCCCTGGGGACCCTCAGGGGGTGGCTCGGGTGACGGCTCGGGTGACGGCCCGGGTAACGGATCGGGCAACGACGGGGGCGAAGGCTCCCCTCCGGCCGAGGGCAGCGGCAGCAGCGAAGGCGGCACGCCGCCAGAAGGCACGGGCGGTGAGGGCAAGCCCCCGCGTGGCCCGCGCAACCCGTGGCTGCCCGGCGGCACGGCACCCGGCAGCAGCGGTGGCGACAGCGATCGCCCGCGCCGTTCCGCCTCGATCGAGGACCTGTTCAAGAACCGTGGACCCGAAGGCCCGCGCCGCAGCGGCGGTGGTCCGCGCGGCCCGCAGTTCCGCCTGCCGGAGCGGCCCGGCGGGGGCAGCTGGCTGCCGCTGGCCCTGGCCGGCGTGGCCGCGGTCTGGCTGTTCGTGTCCAGCGTGCACTTCATCCAGCCGCGCGAGCAGGCGGTGGTGACCTGGCTGGGCGGCCGCTTCAGCCATACGCTCGACCCCGGCACGAACTTCACCATGCCCTGGCCGATCCACATCGTCGACGTGGAGAACGTCAGCGAAATCCGCACCGAACGGATCCCTGAAGGCAACGAGGAGAAGCTGATCCTCACCGCCGACCAGAACCTGGTGAACCTGTCCTACCTGATCCGCTGGAATATCTCGGACCTGTCGCTTTACCGCTTCCAGCTGTCCGATCCCAACGAGACGCTGCGCGAAGTGGGCGAGGCGGCGATGCGTGCCGCCGTTGCCGAGCAGGATCTCGACACCGTGCTGACCGGCGAAGGCCGCGCCACGATAGAGAACCAGGTCCGCACCAACATGCAGACGATCCTGTCCGCCTTCAAATCGGGCATCAACGTGCAGGGCGTGGAAATCGCCCGCACCGACGCGCCTTCGCAGGTGATCGAGGCGTTCAACGATGTCCTTGCCGCGCGCCAGAATGCCGAGCGGGACCTGAACGATGCCCGCCGCTACGAACAGCAGCTGCTGGCCCAGGCACAGGGCGATGCCGCGGCCTTCAACAACATCTACGAGGAATACCGGCTGGCGCCGCAGGTGACCCGCCGCCGCCTCTATTACGAAACCATGGAAAACGTGCTCGCCAATACCGACAAGACCGTGGTCGAGGCCACCGGGGTGACGCCATACCTGCCACTGCCCGAACTGCGCCGCCGCGCTGCCGCCAATGCTGCGCCGGCCACGCCGGCCACGCCGGCCGCACCCGCCACCGGAGGGCAGTGACATGTGGGAAACGCACAAGAACTCGATCATCGCTGCCGTAGTGGCGGTGATCGCGCTGCTCAGCAGCATCGTGATCGTGCCGGAGACCCAGCAGGGCGTGAAGATCCGCGCCGGTGAACCGGTCTACACGATCAACCGCTTCGACCCCTCGCAGCCGTTCGGCCAGACCGGGGCGGGCATCTACTGGCGCATCCCGCTCTATGAACGGGTGCAGATGGTGGACCGCCGCGTGCTCGACCTCGACATGGAACGCGAGGAAGTGCTGGCGGTGGACCAGCAGCGCCTGGTGGTGGACGCCTATGCCCGCTTCCGCATCATCGACCCGGTCCTGATGGTCGAACGCGCCGGGACCGAGGGCCAGCTGCGCGCCGCACTGCTGCCGATCCTCAACTCCGCGCTGCGCCAGGAGCTGGGCCGGCGGACCTTCGCCAGCCTGCTGACGCCGGAACGCGGCAATGCCATGACCAACATCCGCGACGCGCTCGACCGGCAGGCCCGGCAATATGGCGCGCAGGTGCTGGACGTGCGCATCAAGCGCGCCGACCTGCCCGACGGCACGCCGCTGCAGGCCGCTTTCAGCCGCATGGAATCCGACCGGCAGGAAGAAGCCGAGACGATCCGTGCCGGCGGTCGCCGCGACGCGCAGATCATCCGGTCCGAGGCAGAGGCCGCCGCCGCGCGCATATATGCCGATGCCTATGGCAAGGATCCGGAGTTCTACGACTTCTACCGCGCCATGCAGTCCTATCGCAGGACATTCGAAACGGGCGAAGGGCAAAGCCAGATCATCCTGAGCCCGGACAACGAATACCTGCGCCAGTTCCGCGGCGGCTGAGGCGCCGGAGCAAGGGGCAAACCCGGTCGACTACATTTGTCGTTCAAAGCAGGTTAAGGTCGCCTGCGCTGGATAGGATCCAGGGGACGAACCAGCGGCCGGCCACCAAAACGGGCCGGCCCACCAGATTCGAAAAGGATGAACAAGGACGTGAAGCCAGTGCGATACTCTTACGGCATCACCTCGGCCCTGCTTGCCGGCGGGGCCGCGCTCACCCTCATGACCGGCTTCCCGGCAGGGGCGCAGATCGCCCAGAACGAACTGCTGCGGACCGGCGTTGGCGCGCCGGTGGCCGGTGCCCCCTCGAGCTTTGCCGACCTTACCGAAGCGCTGATGCCGGCGGTGGTCAACATCTCCACCCGCCAGCGCATCACCATCGAGAATGCCAACCCCTTTGCCGGCACGCCTTTTGCGGACCTGTTCGGCAATCGCGAAGGCGGCGGGGCGCAAACGCGCGAGGCGCAGTCGCTGGGTTCGGGCTTCATCGTTTCGGCCGACGGCTATGTCGTGACCAACAACCACGTGGTGCGCCCCGACGGGCGGGCACGGCTGGAATCGGTCACCGTTACCCTGGCCGACGGAACCGCCTACGAGGCGACACTTGTCGGCACCGACGAGCAGAGCGACCTTGCCGTCCTCAAGATCAACCGTTCGCAGCCCTTCCCGTTCGTGCGTTTCGGCGATTCGAGCGCGGCGCGGGTGGGCGACTGGGTGATCGCCATCGGCAATCCCTTCGGCCTTGATGGCACGGTGACTGCCGGCATCATCTCGGCGGTCTACCGCTCCACCGGCAATCGCGGCGCCTTTGATCGCTACATCCAGACCGATGCCAGCATCAACCGCGGCAATTCGGGCGGCCCGCTGTTCGACATGGCCGGCAACGTGATCGGCATCAACAACGCGATCCTCTCGCCGTCGGGCGGCAACGTCGGCATCGGCCTTGCCATCCCGGCAGAAGACGCGCAGCCGATCGTGCAGCAGCTGATCCGCGGCGAGACAATCGAGCGCGGCTTCCTGGGCGTGCAGATCAACCCGGTGGACGAGGATTTCGCCGCCGCGCTCGGCATCCCGGAAAACAGCGGCGAGTTCATCCAGTCGGTCCAGCCGGGGCAGGCAGCCGAAGCAGCCGGCCTGGAGGCAGGCGACGTGGTGATCTCGGTCAACAACGAGGACATCACCCGCAACCGCAGCCTGTCCTACATCGTCGCCAATATTCGCCCGGGCACGCGCGTGCCGGTGGAATACATCCGCGATGGCGAACGCCGCCGCACCACGGTGACCGTGGGCCGCCGCCCGAGCGAGGACGAACTGCGCGCCCAGGCCGAAAGCTTTGATCCCAACCAGGAAGGCCAGGGCCAGATCGAACCGGGCAAGGGCAGCGGCGTGATCGAGGAAGTGCTGGGCGTGCAGGTGATCGCGATCACCCCGCAGATCGCCCGCCAGCTTGGCGCCGGGCCGGAACTGACCGGCGTGGTGGTGACCGCCGTCGATCCCAGCGCCGATGCGGCCCAGAAGGGCCTGGCGCGCGGCACGATCATCAGCTCGGCCAATTACCGTGCGATCACCAGCCCCGCGGACCTCGAAGCCCAGGTCAGCGCGGCGCAGGCCGAAGGGCGCGACGCCATCCTGCTCAGGATCAGCGCCCGCGGCCAGCCGGAACGATCGGTGCCGGTGCGCCTGCGCCGCCCCTGA
>CAZTED010000021.1:0-18976 GCA_964612175.1 uncultured Sphingomonadaceae bacterium | reverse complement strand
CAGCGCCCGCGGCCAGCCGGAACGATCGGTGCCGGTGCGCCTGCGCCGCCCCTGAGAAGGTCGCAGCCACCCAACGAAAAGGGCCGCTCCCGCACAAGGTCGGGAGCGGCCCTTTTTCGTTCCGGCCGGGCTATTCGCGCTTAACCGGGCCGCCGGTCGCCTGTTCCAGGAAGTCGTCGTTTGCCGCCGGCGGCGGGGGCGGCAGGCCCATGCCTTCCACGTCGCGCCGGCCATCGCGCGTCCGCGGCGGCGGGCGCACTTCGCCCTCCACATCGAAGCCGCTGTTGCTCGTGCCCTGGGCGCCGGGCCGCTCGGGCTCGATCAGGTTACCCTGCTCGTCGATGTAGTAATAGTCGCCCGGGTCACCGTAGTAATACTCGTCGTCGGGTTCCAGCTGCCATTCGGGCAGCTGCAGCTCGGTGTCGAATTCCTCCACCGGTCGGTCGCGCACGGCATAGCGCATGTAGGCGGCAAAGGCGCGCGCGGGCGCAGTGCCGCCCTGCAGCCCGGCCACGGCACGGTTGTCGTCGCGGCCCATCCACACGCCGGTGGTAATGCCGCTGGAAAAGCCCACGAACCAGCCATCCTTGTTGCTGGTGGTGGTGCCGGTCTTGCCCGCCACGGGCCGCCCGATCTGTGCCGCGCGGCCGGTGCCGGTGTTGACCGCGGTCTGCAACAGGTCGGTGATCCCGGCCGCCACATAGTCCGGCACCAGGGTATAGCTGCGCGCCTGGCGGTGGCGGTAAATCTCCTCGCCATCGGCCGTGGTCACCCGCACGATGCCATAGGGCTCGACCGACTGCCCGCGCGCCGCGACCGCGGCAAAGGCGCGCGTCAGGTCGATCACCCGCACTTCGGAACTGCCCAGCACCATCGCCGGCTGGGTGTTGATCTCCGAGGTGATGCCGAACCGGCGGGCCATGTTGGCAACGTTGGAAAAGCCCACCTCGTTGCCCAGCTGCGCGGCCACGGTGTTGACCGAATAGGCAAAGGCGGTGCGCACGTCGATGTCGCCGGTGAAGCGGCCGTTGGAATTGCGCGGGCTCCAGCCATCGATCGTCACCGGCTCGTCACGCACGCCCGAACCCGGGGTATAGCCGGCCTCCAGTGCGGCAAGGTAGACGAACAGCTTCCACGCCGAGCCCGGCTGGCGCAGGGCGGTGGTGGCGCGGTTGTAGTTGCTGGCCACGTAATCGGTCCCGCCGACCATGGCCAGGATCGCCCCGTCGCGGTCCAGGCTGACCAGTGCGCCCTGGGCCCCGCCCGGCACGTTGCTGCGGATCGCGGTGCTGGCGGCGGCCTGCAGTGCCGGGTCGATCGTGGTCCATACCTCGATCGGTTCGAAGGTGCCGTCGGGCAGCAGCAGGTCAAGCTGCGGCAGCACCCAGTCGGTGAAATAGCGGATCGAATCCTGCCCCGCCTCCTCGCGCAGGCGGACGGCGGAGACGTCCACTTCCTGCGCCGCGGAAGGATCAAGGTCGCCATAGCGGACCATCTGCTGGACCACCACGTTGGCGCGGCTGACGGCAGCGTCGATATCGGCGGTGGGCGAATAGCGGCTGGGCGCCTTGACCAGGCCGGCGATGATCGCGGCCTCCTCCAGCGTCAGTTCGCGCGCGGAATGGCTGAAGAAACGGCGGCTGGCGGAATCGATGCCATAGGCCCCGCCGCCGAAATAGACCTTGTTGAGGTAGAGTTCGAGGATCTGCTCCTTGGAGAAGTTCCACTCCATCGCCATCGCCAGGATCGCCTCGTTGACCTTGCGGTCGAGGCTGCGGTTGGAATTGAGGAAGACGTTGCGCGCCAGCTGCTGGGTGATGGTGGAGGTCGCCGAAACCTGCCGGTCTTCCGAAAAGGCGTTCCATACCGCGCGGGCCAGCCCCAGCGGATCGATCCCGAAGTGCGAATGGAAGCGATGATCCTCCACGCTGATCATCGCCTGCTTCATCACCTCGGGGATTTCGTCATAGGCCAGCCATTCGCCATAGGACGGGCCAAGCGCCACGATCTCGCTCCCGTCGCGGGCGCGGACCAGGATGGACTGGCCGTTCTGGCTGCTCATCAGCGCGGAATAGGACGGCATCTCGCGCGCGGCGAAGAACACCGCGGTGCCGATGGCAATGGCCGCCAGCGCACCGATCACGCCCCCGGCGACCAGCAGCCGCCGGAACCACAGGCCCGCCTTGGCCTTCCAGCCCTTGCGCGGCGGTGGTGTGCTGCCGCCGCTTCGTGACGCCCTGGAGCGTTCGCCCCGCCTTGTTGCCATGTGGCTTGTGGTCACCCTTTGTCGCACGGGGGCTTGCGGCCCGCCGGATCAGTCCCTTGGCGCCCCTGCATAGGGCAAAGCTAACATGGCGTGAACAGGCCCTGCATGAAAGCGGCCACTTATCCGCCGGAACGCTCGTCCGGCTCGAAATCGAGGCTTGCCGAATTGATGCAGAAGCGCAGGCCTTCGGGGCCCGGTCCATCGGGGAAGACATGGCCCAGGTGCCCGGCGCAGCGGGCGCAGGTCACTTCGGTGCGGACCATGCCGTGGCTGACGTCGCGGTGCGCCTCCACCGCATCGGCTGCGGCAGGGGCGGTGAAGCTGGGCCAGCCCGATCCGCTGTCGTACTTGGTGTCGCTGACGAACAGCGGCAGGCCGCAGCCGGCGCACTTGTAGAGGCCGGCCTGCTTGTTCTTCTCGTACTTGCCGGTGAAGGCCCGCTCGGTGCCCTTCTGCCGCAGGATCATGTACTGTTCAGGGCTAAGGCGCTGGCGCCATTCGTCTTCGGTCAGGTCAAGCTTGTCGGTCATGGTGCACCTCCGGATCAGCGAGGGATATCGGTTCGCGTACCGCACATCGCAAGGGTCTAGACCCACCCCTGAGCGGGCAGGAAGGGCATGAAGCGCCTCAGCTGTTCACGTCCGCATAGTGGCGCGGCGGGGGCAGGCCGTCCATCTTCTCGGTCAGCAGCGAGCGGAAGCTGGGGCGGCTCTTCATTACCCGGTACCAGCCGTGCGCCTCCTCGTGCCCGTCCCAGTCGATCCCGCCAAGATAGTCGGCGACCGAGATCTGCGCGGCGGCGGCAAAATCGGCCAGGCTCAGCTGCGCGCCGGCCAGCCAGCGGCGGTTGCCCACCAGCCAGTCGATGTATTCGAGGTGTTCGTGCGCCAGCTTCATGGCGCTGCGCAGCGCCCCCGAATCGGGCGTCAGGCGCAAGACCAGCCGCTTCTTCATCTTCTCGTGCAGCAGCGGGTGGGTGACATCGGCGAAGAAGTTCTGGTCGAACAGGGCCACCAGCCGGCGGATCTCGGCACGCTGCATGGCATTGCCGAGGATCAGCGGGGTCCGGTCCTCGGTCTCCTCGAAGTATTCGCAGATCGCCTGGCTGTCGACCAGCACCTGCTGCCGGTCGGGATCATGCAGCACCGGCACCCGGCCGGCGGGATTGAGCGCATAGAATGCGTCTTCCGCATCCCACGGGTAGACCCGCTCCAGGTCATAGGCCACGCCCTTTTCGGACAGGGCAAGGCGCGTCTTGCGGGAAAAGGGGCAGAGGGCGAACTGATAGAGCTTCCACATCGGCTGCTGGCTTAGAACACTTGGGTCCCCTTGGGAATCGCCCTCGTCACAAACCGGACTCCTCCAGCAGCGGCAGGCATACCGGCATCATGGATGCGATCTGGTCGTACTCCACCAGCTGGCGCGCCTCGGCGGCCAGCAGGCGGTCGAGCCCGGCCCGGTCGATGCCGGTCTCGTCGATCACCCTTGCGCTTGCCAGCACGAAGAACTCCCGCCCGCGGGTGGCCATCGGCGGGAAGGCGAGCGCCCAGTCCTCGCCCGCCTGCTGGCGGTTGGCGACAAGGGCGAATGTCGCCGAACAGCGCAGCAGCAGCCGCTGGTCGAGATCGAGCCGGACGGTGGCTGCCGGCGCTGCCGGGGCAGGCTGTTGCGCCAGCAGCGGAGCAGGGCCGGCGAACAGGGCGAGGGTGGTGAGCACCCGGGCGAGGGACTGGCGTTTCATGCCGCAGGCCTTGCCCGCGCCTGCCTGAATGCAGGCTTCACGCCCGCGTGCTTTCGGCCCTGGCATCCATCGCCAGCACAGGGTTGACCGAGCCGCTCTCGCGACCGGCGAGGAACTCGTTGCGGATGTTGCGGTAGGAAAACTTCCATTCCCCATCCACCCGCACCATCTCGTCCTCGTAGATGCCGAAAGTGCCGAGCGTGGGCGTGAAGCGCTTGCCATCGGGCGTGCGCGGCCCGTCGTTGGCGCATTCGAACCAGAAGCCGGTGTGCCAGGCCCGATCGCCTTCCACCCGGATCACCGACTGGCACAGGACGTGGCGCAGGATCGCGGGATTGCCGTCGACGTCCTGGTAGATGCTCCCGACCGCTTCCTTGAAACCCTTGGCGGCGGCGCGGATGTTTTCGCGACCGGTCACCGCGCCGCGCGCGAATTCCAGCGTGCCGTCCTCGATGAAGGTATCGGCGTAGGTGTCGAAATCGTTATAGTCCATGGCCATCAGGTAGCGGGCCAGAAGGTCCTCGATCTCGGCGCGGTCCTTGGCATAGTCGGGTGCATATTTCACAGGTTCAGGCTCCTCTCTCTCGGCGGCAACCTAGGGTGCGCGCAGTGGCATCCGCAAGAGGCCACGCAAGATCGTTGACTTGATCCGCCGACCCTACCAATCGTATGCACCACTTACGATTTGGGAGAGGCGCGCCCTTCCCTGCCCACTGAGCGAGACGGACCATGACCCAGTACCCATCCCTGCACATGATCATCGACGGCGAGCGCGTGTCGGGCGGCGGGCGACGCACCCACCCGGTCGTCAACCCGGCGACCGGCGAAGTGCTGGCCGAACTGCCGCTGGCGGACGCCGCCGACCTTGACCGCGCGCTGGAAACGGCTGCGCGCGGCTTTGCGATCTGGCGCAAGTCCACCCCGCAGGACCGCAGCGCGGTGCTGCAGGGTGCCGCGCGGCTGATGCTGGAGCGGGCCGACGACATGGCCCGCATCGCCACGATGGAACAGGGCAAGCCCTTTGCCGAAGCGAAGATCGAACTGATGATGAACGTCGGCCTGTTCAACTTCTATGCCGGCGAATGCTCGCGCCTCTATGGCCGCGAACTGGTGCGGCCAGAAGGCATGCGCAGCACCGTGCGGTGGGAGCCGGTGGGCCCGGTCGCCGCTTTCGCGCCGTGGAACTTCCCGCTCGGCAATCCCGGCCGCAAGCTGGGCGCGCCGATAGCTGCGGGCTGTTCAGTCATCCTGAAGAGCGCGGAGGAAACCCCCGCTTCGGCGCTGGCCGTGCTGCAGTGCCTGCTCGATGCCGGCCTGCCCCGGGAAGTGGCCCAGGCCGTGTTTGGCGTGCCCGATGAAGTGAGCCGCCACCTGCTGGGCAGCCCGATCATTCGCAAGCTGTCCTTCACCGGCTCCACCGTGGTCGGCAAGCACCTTGCCCGGCTGGCGACCGACAACATGCAGCGCACCACGATGGAACTGGGCGGCCACGGCCCGGTGCTGGTGTTCAACGATGCCGATTTCGACAAGGCACTGGCAACGGCCGTGGGCGGCAAGTACCGCAACGCCGGGCAGGTCTGCGTCTCGCCGACCCGCTTCATCGTGGAGGAGAGCATTTTCGAACGCTTCCGCGACGGGTTCATCGAAGGGGCAAGGAAGGTCGTGGTCGGCAACGGGCTTGATCCTGCCACCACCATGGGGCCGATGGCCAACCCGCGTCGCCCGGAAGCGATGGACCGCCTGATCGGCGATGCCGTGGCCCGGGGCGCGAAGCTGGGTACGGGCGGGGAGCGTGTGGGCAACCAGGGCTTCTTCTATGCCCCCTCGGTGCTGTCCGAAGTGCCGCTGGATGCCGACATCATGAACGAGGAGCCGTTCGGCCCGGTCGCCATCATCAACCCGTTCAAGGGCGAGGATGCGATGATCGCCGAGGCCAACCGCCTGCCCTATGGCCTGGCGGCCTATTGCTGGACCGGCGATGCCGCGCGCCAGCGCCGCCTGGCCGCGCAGGTCGAGGCCGGCATGGTCGGCATCAACAGCCACATGATCGGCGGTGCCGATGCCCCGTTCGGCGGGGTCAAGTGGTCGGGCCACGGCAGCGAGGACGGGCCGGAAGGCGTCAAGGCCTGCATGGTATTGAAGGCGGTGCACGAGGGGTAACAAGCCCCCGCTGCACCGGATCTGCGGAGAGAGCCTGCCGCTCTTCACCCAATGCGTACAATTCGCCCCTCGGCAGGCGCGGGGCGAGCGGAGACGGATGTGACCCACGAACTCAACACCGGCGGTGACCGCGGCTACCTGCGCATCGCCACCGAGGAAGCCTTCGCCACGGCCGAACAGCTCGACGCGATCCTGCGGCTGGTCAGGGAAGGCCGCGCGGACAAGGGCACGGTATCGCTGTGGGGCTTCTACGGCACCAGCCCGAGCGAGCGCACCACCTTCATCCGCGAACGCCTGCTCGACCTTGGCGAGCTGCGCATCGCGGCCATGGACGCTGCCGGGATCGACAAGGCAGTGCTGGCGCTGACGAGCCCGGGCGTCCAGTCGCTGCACGACGTGGAGGAGGCAAAGGGCATTGCCCGGCGCGCCAACGACCACCTGAAGGCGGCCTGCGAAAAGTACCCGGACCGCTTCGTTGGCATGACCGCGATCTGCCCGCAGGACCCGGCCTGGTCCGCCGAAGAGCTGCGCCGCGGCAAGGAGGAGCTGGGCTTTGCCGGGGTGCAGGTCAACAGCCACACCCACGGGCACTACCTGGACGAGGAGCAGTTCGACCCGATCCTGCGCGCCTGCGCGGACATGGATATCCCGCTCTACATCCACCCGCAGGGTCCGCCCGATGCCATGATCGGCGGCATGGTGGAGGCTGGCCTCGAAGGCGCGGTGTTCGGCTTCGCGGTGGAAACCAGCTATCACGCGCTGCGCCTGCTGACGACCGGGGTGTTCGACCGCTACCCGTCGCTGCAACTGGCGCTGGGCCACGGCTGCGAAGGCCTGCCGTTCTGGATCGACCGGCTGAACTACATGTTCAATGCCGGCGTCCGCTCGCAGCGCTATGAACGGCTGAAGCCGCTCAGGCACCCGCTGCACCATTACCTGCGCAACAACCTGTGGGGCACGACCAGCGGCCTGCCCAGCCCGGCATCGATCCGCCTGATGATCGACGTGATGGGCGAGGACCGGGTCATGTACGCGATGGACTATCCCTATCAGTACGTGCCCGACGAGGTCCGCCTGCTCGACCAGATGGACCTGACGCGCGCGCAGATGAAGAAGTTCTACCAGACCAACGCCGAGACGCTGTTCAAGCTGTGACCGAAGGGCCGGCCATCGACGGGACCAGCCCCCAGGCCGAACTGCGCGGGCTGCTGGCGTCCTACTGGAAACCGCACGCCGTGGTGGCAGCGGCCCGGCTTGGCCTGGCCGATGCCATGGCGGATGGCGCGCACGATGCCTGGGTGCTGGCGGCGCGGGTGGGAGCAAATGGCGACCACCTCCAGCGCCTGTTGCGCGCGCTGGCAGCGATCGGCCTGGTGGAGGACTGCGGCGATGGCGCCTTCGCCCTGACAGAGACTGGCCAGCGCCTGCGCGCCGGCCACCCCGAAAGCCTGAAAGGCATGGCGCTGCATGTCGGCACCCAGCTGTCGCCCGCCTTTGCCAGCCTGCATGAATGCGTCATTGCCGGGCATCCTCCGGCCAACATCAAGCACGGGCCAGAAGGCTTTGCCGAACTGAACGAGGATCACGCCGCGGCGGCGGTGTTCAACCAGTCGATGGTCGACAATTCGCGCCGGTTCGCGGCGGAGGCGGCGCGCGCCTGCGACTTTTCGCGCTTCGCGACGATCATGGATGTCGGCGGCGGCTATGGCGCGGTGCTGACCACCCTATTGCAGTCCGCACCCCGGGCACAGGGCATGGTGCTGGACCTGCCGCACGCCCGGGAAGGCGCCGGGCGGCTGTTCGCGGCAGAAGGCGTGGCGGACCGCGCCCGGTTCGTGGAGGCAAGCTTCTTCGAGCCCTTCCCCGTCCATGCCGATGCCTATGTGCTGAAATACATCCTGCACGACTGGGACGATGCCCACGCCATCCGCATTGTCGAGCGGCTGGGCGAGGCGGCGCGGGCCAGCGGCGGAACGGTCTTCATCATCGAGAAAGTCCTGCCCGAACGGATCGAGGCCCGGCCCGACCATGCAATCGCGGTGCAGGGTGACCTCACCATGATGCTGTGGAACGGGCGCGAGCGGACGCTGGCCGAATTCGCCGCGCTGCTGGCCCATGGCGATTTGGCTTTGACAGGCAGCACGGCGCTGTCAGACAACCACTACCTGCTGGAAGCACGGCCTGCCCGATAACGGGGGGCACAAGGGAGAGAGACGCGGATCATGACAACCTATGGCGTAACCGGCGCGAGCGGCCAGCTCGGCAAGTTCGTGCTCGACGCGTTGCTGGCGCGGGGAATCGCGCCCGGTTCCATCGTGGCCTTCGGGCGCGATGTGTCCAAGCTCGCCGACCATGCCGCAAAGGGGATCACGGTCAGGGCGATCGACTATGACAAGCCGGAAGAGCTGGCAGGCCAGCTGGCCGGGATCGACCGGCTGTTGCTGATCTCGGGCAGCGCGCTTGGCCAGCGGCCGCGCCAGCACGCCGCAGTGATCGATGCCGCGAAGCAGGCCGGCCTGGGCTACATCGCCTATACCTCGGTACTGGAAGCGCCGACGACGCCGATCCGGCTGGGTGCCGAGCACAAGGCCACCGA
Organism: uncultured Sphingomonadaceae bacterium; assembly: GCA_964612175.1. GTDB lineage: Bacteria > Pseudomonadota > Alphaproteobacteria > Sphingomonadales > Sphingomonadaceae > Alteraurantiacibacter. Next base: position 10,213 of record CAZTED010000021.1, on the reverse strand, counting down.
AGAGTACCTGGCCGCCAGCGGCATCGCCCACGACCTGCTGCGGATGGGCTGGTACAACGAAAACTACATCGCCGCCCTGCCTGCGCAGGTCGAATTCGGCCTCATCACGGGCGCACAGGGTAACGGGCGCATTTCCTCCGCCAGCCGCGCGGACCTTGCCGCCGGGGCCGCCGTGGTCCTTGTCGAAGGCAAGGGCGGCGACATCTACAACCTTGCCGGTGACGAGAGCTGGACGATGAGCGATTTTGCCGCGGAGGTCAGCCGCCAGGCCGGCAAGGAGGTTCGCTACCAGGACATGAGCGAGGCAGATTATGCCGCTTCGCTGCTCGCCGTGGGCATTCCCGAAGCCTATGCCCCGGTGATCGCCAATTCGGCCTTTTCCACCAGCCTCGGCGCGCTGGAGAACAACGATCGCACGCTGAGCCGCCTGACCGGCCGCCCGACCACGCCGATTGCCGCCACGATCGCCAGGGCGCTGGGCAAGTAAGATGGCAACCGGAACCGAAACCCCCGCCCCGCCCCCGGCGCAGAGCAACAAGATCAGCCCCTATGGCTGGTACGCGCTGACGCTGGTTTCCGCCGCCCAGGCGATGAGCCTGCTCGACCGGCAGATCCTGGCCATCCTCGCCAACGATATCCGTGCAGACCTGGGCATCGGCAATGCCGAGATCGGGCTGCTCTACGGCACCGTATTCGCGCTGTTCTATGCCCTGTTCTCGCTGCCGCTGGGTCGGCTGGTAGATGGCTGGGTGCGCACCAAGCTGCTGGCGATCTGCCTTGCCGGCTGGTCGTTCTTCGCCGGCCTTTCCGCCTTTGCGCAAGGGTTTGCCCTGCTGGCGATCAGCCGCCTTGGCGTGGGCATCGGCGAGGGTGCGACGCAGCCTGCCGCCAATTCGATCATCTTCGATGCCCTGCCCAAGAGCCGCCGCGGCGTGGGCATGGCGGGCCTGGGCATCGGCCTTGCCATCGGCCTTGGCCTGTCGATGGCGGTGGGCGGCATCGTTTCGCAATGGTGGAACAACCTCTACCCCGACGGCAATGCGCCGGGCGGCTTTTCGGGCTGGCAGATTGCCTTCCTGATCGCTGCCCTGCCCGGCTTCCCGCTGGCATACCTGATCTACCGCCTGCGCGAACCGGTGCGCGGCGGCATGGACGGCATCGTGACCCCGCCCGACCCCGCGCCCTTCCGCGCCAGCGCCGACGTGCTGGGATCAGTCGTGCCGGGGACCAACTGGTACTACCTGTGGCGGCGCAATGCCGGTGCAGCGCAATGGCTGACCAATATCGCGGGCCTTGTGCTGATCCTTGTTACCGCCTTCCTGCTGGTGCGGTTCGCGCAAGGGTTCTCGCCGCGCCCGCCGCTGGAAATCTGGGGCGCCCAGATCGATCCGCACTGGATGCAGTGGGGCGTTGCGGCCTTTGGTGCCTTCGTGATCCTGAACCTGTTCCAGAGCTTCAAGCTGAACGATCCGGCCACCTACAAGGTGATCCTAAGCCCCAGCCTGATCCTGCTGATGCTGGCAGGCGGGCTGCAGACCGCGATCAACTATGGCGTGATGGCCTTCACCCCGACCATGCTGATCACCGAATTCGGCCTGACCCAGGCGCAGGCGGGCGTGCAGTTCGGCCTGCTGTCGGCTTTCCTCGGCATCCTCGGGCCGCTCGCCGCAGGGCCGCTGTCCGACTGGCTCAGCGCCCGCATGGGCGGCACGGGCATGGTCTGGCTGGTGCTGGCCAGCCTCAGCATCTCGCCCTTCTTCGGTGTGTGGGCCTACAGCGCCGAGACGGTGAGCGAATTCTATACCCGCTTCGTGATCTACAGCCTGATCCTGACCCTGTGGCTGCCGCCGGCCTATGCCCTGATGCTGGGCCTGGTATTGCCGCGCATGCGGGGCATCACCTTCTCCACCTACATGATCATCCAGACCCTGCTGGGCCTTGGCATCGGCCCCTACATGGTGGGCATGGTGGCCGACCAGAACGGCGGCGACCTGGGGCAGGCCATCATCTCGGTCAATTCCGTGGTGCCGCTGCTGGTGCTGGTGCTGATCGTGGTGCTGATCCGCTACAGGCGGGACGAGGCGAGCATCCTCGACCGGGCGCGCGCCGGCGGGGAGGCGATCTGACATGCCGAACGTGCGTGAGGCCGCCTTCGCCGTCTTCGCCCACTATGGGGTAGACCGATTGTTCGGAAATCCCGGCAGCACCGAACTGCCGATGCTCAAGGGCCTGCCCTTCCCCTATGTCATGGGGCTGAACGAGGCGGTGGTGATGGGCATGGCCGATGGCTATGCCCGGGCAAGCCGCCGCCCGGCGCTGGTCAACCTGCATTCCAGCGCCGGCACCGGCCATTCGCTGGGCAACCTGTTCACCGCCTTCAAGAACAATGCGCCCATCGTGGTCACCGCCGGGCAGCAGGCGCGATCGATCCTGCCGCACGACCCGTTCCTGGGGGCAGAGCGGCCGAGCGAGTTCCCGCGGCCCTTCGTCAAGTTCTCGATCGAACCGGCCCGCGCCGCCGACGTGCCGCTGGCGCTGGCCCGCGCCTTCGCCGTGGCGCTGACCCCGCCGATGGGGCCGGTGTTCGTCTCCATCCCGGTCGATGACTGGGAGCGCGAATGCGAGATGCCGGGCCTGCCCGACCTCAGCTTGCGCACCTTCCCCGATCCTGCCGGGATCGCCCGCCTGGCCGACATGATCGGCAAGGCGAGGAACCCGGCACTGGTCATCGGCACCGGGGCAGCCAATGCCGGCGCGTGGAGCGCGGCAATCGCCCTGGCGGAGAAGGCCGGCCTTGCCGTCTGGGCCGCGCCCTATGCCGCGCGCGAGACTTTCCCGGAAGACCACCCGCAATTCGCCGGCTTCCTTGCCGCCTGGCGCGACCAGATCCGCGATGCGCTGGCCCCGCACGACGCGATCCTTGTCGCCGGCGCGCCGGTGTTCACCTACCATGTGGAAGGCAGCGGCCCGCACTGGCCCGAAGGCGCCAGCCTGATGGCGCTCAGCGACGATCCGAAGCACCTCTCCAACCTGCCCGGCGGAGGCGGCGTGCTGGGCGATATCCGCGCCGGGTTCGAGCAGCTGGCCGCCCTGCTGCCGGCACGCGCGTTCACCGGCAAGAGCCACCAGCTGATCGATCCCGCGCCAGAGATGACCGCAGCCTATGTGCTGAAACGCGTTGCCGCGCTGCGGCCAGAGAAGGCGGTGATCGTGGAGGAAGCCCCCACCGCGCGCGGGCCGGAACACGTTACCCTGCCGATCCGGCGCGAGGGCGGGTTCTATTCCTGCGCCAGCGGGGGCCTTGGTTATTCGCTGCCCGGCGCCATCGGGGTTGCCATGGGGCAGGGGGACAAGGTGATTGCCCTTTTGGGCGACGGGTCGGCCATGTACACCATCCAGGGGCTGTTCACGGCTTTCCAGGAGCAGGCGGGGGTCAGCTACGTCATCCTCAACAATTCGGCCTATGCTGCGCTGACCGGCTTTTCCGGCGAATTCGGGATGAACCACGTTCCCGGATGCGACCTGGCGGGCATCGATTTCACGCTGCTGGCGGAAGCCCAGGGCCTGCCCGCGCGGACAGTCAGCACGGTGGACGATCTTGACGAGGCGCTGACATGGAGCTTCGCCCAGACCGGCCCCAGCCTGCTCGACGTGCGCATCGCCTGAGGGCTGCTGCACGAGGTTTTTGGCCAAACGCGCAATTTACGTGTAGGGGCGGCGCCAGACGTCGGCTCCGCTTCAGGGATTCGGCCCCGCGCGGTGCGCCGCGTCCCCCCAAGTGAAAGCCTGTTTCAATGCCTTTTGACCACCTGCCCGCGCCGCTTGCATCGGCGCTTGCAACCCGCGGCTATGCCGACCTCACCGCCGTCCAGTCTGCCGTGGTGGAGGACGAGGCCAGGGGCCGCGACCTGCTGGTTTCCGCCCAGACCGGATCGGGCAAGACCGTCGCCTTTGGCCTTGCCCTGGCCGAGAACCTGCTTGATGCCGATGGCCAGGTGCCGCGCAATTCCGGCCCGCTCGCCCTTGTCATTGCCCCCACCCGCGAACTGGCCCTGCAGGTCGCCCGCGAACTGGCCTGGCTGTACCAGGAGGCCGGCGCCCGCATCGCCACCTGCGTCGGCGGGATGGATGCCAGCAAGGAACGGCGCAACCTGGCAGGCGGCGCGCAGATCGTGGTCGGCACGCCCGGCCGCCTGCGCGACCACCTGGAGCGCGGCGCGCTGAACCTCACCGGCCTTCGCGCCGCCGTGCTCGACGAGGCGGACGAAATGCTCGACATGGGCTTTCGCGAAGAACTGGAGGAGATCCTCGACGCCACGCCCGAAGGGCGCCGCACGCTGCTGTTCTCGGCCACCCTGCCGCGCCCGATCGTGGCGCTGGCCACCCGCTACCAGAAGAATGCCCTGCGCATCTCGACCATCGGCGATGATCGCGGCCATGGCGACATTGCCTACCAGGCCATGACCGTGGCCCCGCCCGAGGTGGAGAACGCGGTGGTCAACCTGCTGCGCTATCACGAAGCGGAGACCGCGATCCTGTTCTGCGCCACGCGCGAAAAGGTACGCCACCTTGCCGCCACGCTGCAGGAGCGCGGCTTTGCCGTGGTGGCCCTGTCGGGCGAGCATTCGCAGAGCGAGCGCAACACCGCGATGCAGGCCCTGCGCGATCGCCGCGCCCGGGTCTGCGTGGCAACCGACGTGGCCGCGCGCGGCATCGACCTGCCGGGCGTGAGCCTGGTGGTCCATGTCGAGATCCCGCGCGATGCCGAGGCGCTGCAGCACCGGTCCGGCCGTACGGGCCGCGCGGGCAAGAAGGGCACCGCCGTGCTGATCGTCCCCTATCCGCGCCGCAAGCGGGTGGAATCGATGCTGCGCGGAGCAAAGATCAATGCCGAATGGGTGGAAGCGCCGACCGCGCAGATGATCCGCGCCGCCGACCACAACCGCCTGCTGGAAAAGCTGCTCGCGCCCGTGGAGCTGGAGGAAGAGGACCGCAAGCTGGGCCTGCAATTGCTGGAACAGAAAGGCGCCGAGGAGATCGCCGCCCTGCTGGTCCATGCCCATCGCGCCCAGATGCCGCAGCCGGAGGAACTGAGCGCCAATACGCCTGAAGCACGGGCCGCCATGCGCGAAGACCGCCACCGGCCCGGGTTCGAGGATACGGTCTGGTTCCGGCTCGACGTGGGCCGCGGCAATGGTGCCGATCCCAAGTGGATCCTGCCGGTGCTGTGCCGCCGCGGCCACGTGTCGAAGAACGAGATCGGCGCGATCCGCATCGGGCCTGCAGAGAGCTTCGTGCAGATCCCGCGCGCCATGGCCGACCGCTTTGCCGATGCCGTCCGCCGGACCGGCGAGATCGAGCGCGAGGCGGGCGAGGATTCACTCCACATCGAACGCAGCGCCACCGGCCCGCGCGAAATGGCGCGGGACAACCGCCGGCGTGGTAATGACGATGGCCCGCGCCCGCAGCGCGCCGGCCCCAAGCCGTTCCACAAGGCCGGTCCTGGCGGCGGCAGGTCGTTTCCGGGCAAGAAGCCGGGAGGCGGCGCCCCGTTCAGCGGCAAGCCGAAGCGGCCCTTCCCGAAGAAGCCCCGCCCCTGATAGCCCGTCCCTGACGGGAAGGTGGATCAGCCTGCGGTGAACACGCCGCAGGCGATCCGGTCGCCGCTGTTGCCCGAAGGATCGGTCAGCTGGTCGTCAGGCCCGGCATGGACCACGAAGGCCGAGCCATCGGCATCGAGCAGCCCGGCGAAGGTCGCCCCGCCGCCCAGCGTATAGCTGAGCGTGCCGCGCCCGTCCGCGCCAACCTCGACATTGGGCATGTCGCCGGCGTGCTGGCCAGCCTCTGCCAGAAGGCCGTGGACATGGCCGCCGGGGTTCCAGTGGCCGCCCGCTGCCGCGAACGTGGGCGTGCAGGCGCCGGTAGTATGGACATGCACCCCGTGCGGGCCGGGCGACACGCCGCTGACGGAAAGTTCGATGCGCAGGCCGGTGGTCGTGGCCTCGGCCGTGACCGTGCCCTTTTCCACCCCGCTGGCATCGCGCAGCACGGCGCTGGCAACCTGCGGGGCGGCGGTGGCAACGGCCACCCCTGACGAGTTCGGCGCGCAGGCGGCAAGGGCAAGAAGCGGAAGCGGTGCGAGAAGGCGGCGATGCATGGTGAAATCCCGTTGTTGGTCAGGCTGGCAGATTTGGGCATTTGTCCCGGCCCTGCAAGACGGCCTTACAGCACCCGCCACACCCACAGCTTGATCGAACTGGCATAGCGCGCGCCCGAACAGATGAAGATCGACTTGTTCATCCAGTCATAAGGGCCAATGGGGGCGATGAATTCGGGCACGGTGCGGAAGTAATATTCCGCCGGGTCCACCGTTTCGCCCCGGCGCAGGCGATCCATCACTTCGGGCGGTCCGTGGCGCAGGCCCTTGTTGCGGATCTGGATCAGCGCGCCGTCATCGGTCTCGATGGCATAGATCGCATCGGCCACGGTCACGCCATCGGGGCGGGTCAGCTGCCAGTCGGCGGAATTGCCCACCAGCTTGCCGGAAATGCGCGGCCCCTTCACATATCCGCCAGCCGTGATCGGGATGATCCGGCGGGTGCCATCCACCACCGGCCCGATCTCGCGCGGGGGTTCCAGGTCGCCGCTGGCTTCGTAGACGAATTCGAGTTCCGGCTTGATCATGGGCTGGCCCTTACTGGCTGTTGGCAATGGCGGCGAAAAATCCGACTTCGGCGGGAACCAGCCATTCCGGCTCTACCGGCGGGTGGTAGCTGAGCTTGACCACCACCGTGCGCGTTGCCGGGTGGACATAGATGAACTGACCCGCCAGGCCCACGGCGGCATAGGCCCCGGGCTCGGCATCCACCTGCCAGGTCTGGAAGCCATAACCGGGCCGCTCGGGCACACCGGTCGGCTTCATGGCGGTCATCTGCGCCACCCAGCCTTCCGGCAGCACGCGGGTTTCGCCCGCCATGCCATCGTCCAGCATCAGCTGGCCCAGCCGCGCCCAGTCACGCAGGGTGGCATTGAAGCCCATGCCGTTGAGCGCGCGGCCGGTGCCGACCGGACCATCGGCGAGGAAGTGGCCCGCATGGCCCGCGCCGAGCGGCTGCCAGATGCGGTCCTGCATCAGGTCTTCCAGCCTCTCGCCGGTCGCTTCTTCCAGCACCCAGCCCAGCACGGCGGTATCGAGCGTTGCATAGTTGAAGGTGGAGCCGGGCTCGCTGCGCGCCGCAATGCCGACCGCGAAATCGGCGAAACGCCGCTCGTTGCGGATGATGGCCGTCTCGTGGATCTGCGCGGCGAGGCTGGGATTGGCCCCGAAATCATACCGCTCCTCGATATCGGCACCGCTGCGCATTTCGAGGATCTGGCGGATCGTCGCCTCACCATAGGCCCCGCCGGCCAGTGCCGGCACATATTTGGCCGCAGGATCATCAAGGCTGTCGATCTCGCCGCGATCCAGCGCCTGGCCCACCAGCATGGCGGTGATGGTCTTGGTCATCGAGAAGCCGATATGCGGCGTTTCGGCCGTCATCCGGTTGCGATAGTCCTCGAACACCACCGCGCCGTCCTTCAGCACCAGGAAGGCATTGGTGAAAGTACGCTCGGCCCAGCCGGCATAGTCCATCTCTTCCCCGTCCACCGTGGCGACGGGCAGGTTAATGGGCTGCCCCTGCGGCAGGTCACGCGCCTCTGGTCCGGCCTCGACAGTGCGGAAGGCGAACACCTGCTGGGTGTTGCGGAAGGTGAAGGAATTGATTTCCGGGTTCAGCCATTGCCAGCGCATGGCGATGGTGGCGGCCGATGGCGGCAGGCTGCCGGCGGTCTCCGCCTCGGCAAACCCGCCTGCGGTGGCCTCGGGAGACGCCTCCCCCTCCGCAGCCGCGCACCCTGCCAGGGCCAGCGCCAGCAGCGCCGCCGTCAATCCCTTCATCTGATCCTCCCCTTATGTCTTGGCGGTGCTTATGCCGGTTCAGCCACCCTGGCAGACAGCCCGATATCCTCCGCAGGCGCGAAGTTGCCATGCAGGCCGAAGCGCAGGCGGATCGGTACCTGGATGGTGGCGAGCGGACCCTTCTCGATGTCGAGGGCATCGAACACCAGCAGATCGGACCGGTGATCCTCGAGCCGGTTGCACACCATCACGATCCAGCCATCGCCTTCCGGCGCATCCTTGGACCGGGGAACGAAGCAGGGTTCCTGCAAGCTGGAGACCGAACCGCACCACCAGTGTTGTTCGGCACCCGATTCCAGGTCCTTCAGGAACAGGCAGTTCATCATGAAGCCGGCGTTGCTGCCGCCCTTCAGGTCGATGGGCCGGCTGAAATCCGTTTCCAGGCCCCAGGTGTAGCGGTTCTTCATGCCTGTGAAGCGATCATCGATGCGCGGGAACTCGCTGGCGGCATCGGTCAGCTGCACGATTTCGGCAAAGGTGTCGGTATTGCTCGCCATGTCCACCGTCCAGCGGGTCAGGCGCGGCATAGAGGCAACCGGATCAAACGGCGCGCCGTGCACATCCGGGAAGAAGGGGAAGGCGTTGTTCTTCGCTTCGGGCACCACGAAGTGGACCTTGGTCCCTTCCTGCCAGGCGTTGACCACGTGGCTGGCAAAGCAGTTGTCGCGCTTGAACCAGCGGATATCCTCCTGCTTCAGGTCAGCGCGGCGGGGAATGATGCCCAGGTACACCGGCATGGTGGTGTCGAAGCCGAAGTGCGGCTTCCTCTGCTCCAGCCGTTCCCAGCTGCCGATCGAGGGCACGATGTGCAGCACGAGGTAATCGGGCGTGATCGCGAAGTCGTGCATCATGCAGTAGTAGGGCACCTTGAACCACACCTCGCGCACCAGCTTGCCCGAGGGGTCGACCTCCATCAGCGAGACATCGTCGGTGCACAGGCCGCTGGCGGCATAGCCGATGGCCACCATGTTGCCGGTGGCCGGATCGATCTTGGGGTGGGCGGTGAAGGTCTCGCTCTTCATCGCGCCGTCCCAGGTCTCGAAGGCCTCGGTCTCCATCGTCACCGGGTCCATGATCAGCGCTGGGGAATCCTCCTTCATCGCCCACAGCTTGCCGGCATAGATCCAGGCATTGGTGTTGGCGGTGGAGCGGATCATGCCCTTGACGCTGGGATCATCGGTCAGCGGGTTGCGGTACATGCCGAACAGGCCGCGCCCGGCCTCGTGCTCGGCCTTCCACTTGTCCGTCTTTGCCCAGCGCTGGCGGAAATCGCACTGGCCATCGTGGAAGTGGAAGCGGGTGATCATGCCGTCGCCGTTGAAGGCAATGTCATCGCCCAGCATCGGCGGGAACTGCGGGTCGGGCTGGACGCGGAAGAAGGCGCCGTTCAGTTCGCGCGGGATCTCGCCGGTGTGCTGCAGGTCGGCAATATCAGCCTCGATCCGGCTGGGGGTGTTGAAACCGGTAAAGCTGGGGGTATCGGGGAAATGCACCATTGTCTCGTCCTCTCCTTGCGCAAGATTGTATGCTTTACTAACAAATAGGCAAGATACCCCTTGGGGGGTTTTGCGGGGATGGGGACACCGGCTTGGCGAGCGGCGCATTGATCGCGGACAATCAGATGGGTTGTGACGATGGCGCGCCGCAGGGCGAGCTTGGCGCGCTCGATGGCATCGTCGGCTTCCACATCAGGCTGGCGCACGGCGCTGTCTACCGCCACTTCACCGAGACTTTCAGCGACTTGGGGCTGACGCAGAAGCAGGTCAGCGCCCTGTGGCTGGTGGGCGACCAGCCCGGCATCTCGCAGATCGAGCTGGGCGCGCGCCTGAGGATGGACCGGGCGACCACCATGACCATCGTCAATCGCCTGCAGGAGCGCGCCTACCTGCGGCGCGAACGATCCGCCAGCGACGGGCGCAAGCAGGCACTGCACCTGACGCGCGAAGGCGAGCGGGCGCTGGCAGATGCCAAGCGTTGCATCGAAAGCCATGAAGCCTGGCTGAAAAGCCGTTTCACGCCGGACGAAGTCAAGAAATTGGTGGAAATGCTGGCGCGAATCCACGATTGAAGCACCCAGAGAGAGACGAGAACTGATCTTAGGGAGAGGATCGCACAATGGCCGGAGCATCAGGCGGGGGCAATCCCGTTGCCGTAATGAACGACACGCCGATGGGCATGCGACAGATCCTGGTCGTGGCCCTGATGGTGCTGTTGAACGCCCTTGACGGGTTCGACGTGCTGTCGAGCGCCTTT
>CAZTED010000020.1:20487-28528 GCA_964612175.1 uncultured Sphingomonadaceae bacterium | reverse complement strand
CCAAACAGGTCGAGAAGATCGCGCTGGCCTTCCAGCCCCAGCTTGCGCAGGCGGTTGCCCAGCGACAGCGCGCCGGTCACCTGCGCCAGACCGCCACCGGCATTGGGCGGCGTTTCGTGAAGGGTCGCCCGCAAAAGGTCCGTCAGATGGTCCAGCCGGCGGTTGTATTCGGGCCAGGCCCGGGCGTCTCTGGCGGAGCGGGCGGCGATGGCAGCAAGCTTTTCCGCCGGGTCCTTGGGCAGCAGGAAATAGTCGTCATCGCCCAGCGGCACGAAATAGCCCGCCTCGCGCAGCTTCACGATCAGGCCATGGCGATGAAGGTCCATGTCGGCCATCACCTTCGGGCTCAGCAGGCTGACCGAATAGGATGCGGTGGAATTGCGGAAACCGGGATGGAACTCCTCGGTCACCGCGGCGCCGCCAACGATGTGCCGGCGTTCCAGCACGCACACCTTGTGCCCCGCCCGCGCCAGGTAGAAGGCGCAGGCAAGGCCATTGTGCCCGCCGCCGATCACGACGACGTCGAATTGCGCGCCTTGTCCCAAAAAGTGTTCCCGAGTGACCGGGCACTTGTTTAACAGATGTAAAACAGGCGCTCAATCCCCTCGCTTCAGTCCAATGTGGCGACGGCCCTTGCCAGGTCGTACCAGTAGGCGACCGCCGTTTCGTAGGCACTTACGTGGATCCGCTCGTTCATCCCGTGGGCACGGTCGTCTGCCGGGTCCTTCATGATTGCATCCAGGCCATAGACGGGAATGCCGGCGTTGCGGATGAAGGCCCCGTCGGTGGCGCCGGTCGACAGTTCGGTGACGAGCGGGATCTGGCCGAAATGGCGCACTGCCAGTTCTGTAGCCAGGTTGGTCACATCGTCGCGCGGAAGGCTGGGCGGGCTCGCCATATAGGGGAAAACGGTCTCCACGCTTACCCCGTGGGGCGCTGCCAGGGTGCGCAGGCGTTCCTCGACACTTTCGGCCGTTTCCTGCGGCAGGATACGGCAGTTGACCACGGCACGGGCCGTCTGCGGCAGGGCGTTCTCGGCATGGCCGCCGGCAAGACCGGTTGCCACGCAGGTCGTGCGGGCGAGCGAGTTGTAATAGGGGTTGGCGGCCAGCCCTTCGGGTTCCGGCTCGCCCGGCTGCCAGGCGGCCATGGCTTCCAGCAGCGCCTTGTCCTCCTGCGGTGCGACCACGCTCCAGTTGGCGAAGAAGCCGCGCGATATCTCGTTCAGATTGACCGGGAAGTGATAGTCCTCCAGCGCCACAAGCGCCCGCGACACGGCGGAAATGGGGCTGTCGGGCTTGGGCATGCTGGAATGGCCGCCGGTATCGCTGGCGGTCAGGGCATAGGTCGCATAGACCTTCTCCGCCGTCTGCATCACGAATGCCAGCGGCGTGCCGTCCGGCCCCTCGATCACCCCTCCGCTATCGGTATTGAGCGCGAAGTCGGCGGCGATCAGGTGACGATGGGTGGTGCCCAGCATGTTGGCGGAAAGGCCGTTGGTCTCCTCGTCGGCGGTCAGCATCAGGATCAGGTCGCGATCCGGGCGGAAGCCTTCGCGGTGGAACTGGATGAAGTTGGCCACCAGCATGGCAACGCCCGCCTTGTTGTCGGTGGAGCCGCGGCCGTAGATCCACCCGTCCTCTTCGGTTGCCTCGTAAGGCGGATAGGACCAGTCCGAGGCGAGGCCTTCCACCACGTCGATATGTGCCATCAACAGCACTGCGCCCGCCTGCGGATCGGGCGAGCGGTAGCGCACCACGAGGCTTGGCAGTTCCTCCGAGATGCCGACGACGTGGATATCCTCCTGCGGGAAACCGGCGGCGCGCAGGGCATCGACCAGCAGCCCCACAGCATGGCGGGTGTCAGGCCCGCCGCTGGGGGCGGTATTGCTGGCGATCAGGTCATCCAGCAGTTGCCGGGCCAGCGCCTGGTCCGGCGCGGCCGTGGCCGGCACGGCACTGAGCGCGACTGAAAGCGCCAGAAACGAGGTACAAAAGCGTCTGGTCACCGGCATGTCTCCCCTATCGCAGGTACGGGCGAAAGGCACCGCACACTGGTAGCACTTGCAACAATCTGCCGAATGGAGCAGCCAAGGTCCAACACAAATCGCAAGGTCCGGGAGACCCCATGTTCAAGGCTGCATCCGTTTCCACCGTCGCGCTGGCGGCGATCCTGCTTGCCCGGCCGCTCGCCGCGCAGGACCAACCCTTCACCGTGGACGACATGCTGCGGATCGAGGACCTGAGCCAGCCGGTGTTCACGCCCGATTCGTCCGCGATAACCTATGTCGTGACCGGCCCCGGCGATGGCGACGCGTTCCAGAGCGACCTGTGGCAGGCCGCCTGGGACGGCAGCAGCGCGCAACCGCTGTTCCCCACCATGGACCGCGACGAGAGCAGCCCGGCGTGGAGCGCCGATGGCCGGGTGCTCGCCTTCCTGCGCAGCGGTGCCGAGGGCGAGAGCACGCAGCTGTGGGTGAGCGAGGACGGCGCCCCGCCGCGCAAGGTCAGCAGCCTGCCGGGCGGCGCGGGTACTTTCAGCCTTGCCCCCGATGGCCGCAGCGCGATCGTGGTATCCGAAGTGGGCAGCAGCGTGCTGGCCGAGGCGCCGGCCATTGCCGCGCCCATCGTCATCACCCGCTTTGCCGCGCGCGAGGACTATCGCGGCTGGGTGGACGATCGCCGCACCCACCTGTTCCGCCTGGACATCACCACCGGCGAGGCGACCCAGATCACCAGCGGCGATTATGACGTGGGCCTGCCCAGCCTGTCTCCCGATGGCAGCCAGCTGGCCTTCGTCTCGCGCCAGTGCGACCCGGTGGGCCGCCTGCGCTGTTCGGACGTCTATGTCATGCCGGCAACCGGCGGCACCGCCCGCCGGATCGACACCTTCGAGGGCGAGGATGCCGATCCCGGCAGCGAGACCAATGCCCCGCAATGGTCGCCCGATGGCAGCAGGCTCGTCTGGCTGAGGAGCGGCCCGCAGGAGGAGACCTGGTACAACCCGCTGCAACTGGTGGTGGCCGACCTTGCCACCGGGCGCGAGACCACCCCGGCGTGGATCGACCGCTGGTTCCAGCAACCCGAATGGACCGCCGACGGCCGCCATATCCTGGCCCTGGTGGAGCATCCCGAGGACACCTGGCTCGCCCGGATCGATCCGGTGACCGAGGAGGTCGAATACCTCACCACCGGCCAGCGCTTCGCCTATGACTTTGCGGAAGGCCCCGATGGCCGGATCGTGGTGCTGGATGGCGATGTCACCACCCCCACCGCCCTGCGCACGGTAGAGGCCGAGCCGCGCACAATCAGCCCCCACAACCGCTGGCTTTCCACCCGCACCCTTGCCGCCACGCAGGACGTCTCGTTCATGAGCGACGGGGTGGAAATCCACGGCCTGCTGATGCTCCCTCCGGGCCGCGAACAGGAAACGGGCCTGCCGATGATCGTGCGCCTGCATGGCGGGCCGGTGTACCAGTACAGCCACGAATTCATGGCCGACCACCAGGTCTTCGCCGCTGCCGGCTATGCCGTGCTGGCGATCAACCCGCGCGGCTCCTCAGGGCGCGGGGCGGAGTTTGCGCAGGCGCAGATGGGCCGCTGGGGCAGCGTCGATGCCGATGACATCAGCGCCGGGATCACCTGGGCGATCGACAACGGCATTGCCGACCCCGAGGCTATCGGCGTTGGCGGCTGGTCCTATGGCGGCATCCTGTCGAACTACATGATCGCCAGCGACCCGCGCGTGGGCGCGGCGGTGGCGGGCGCGGGCATGGCCAACTTCTTCGGCGGCTTCGGCGTGGACCAGTATGCCCGCGACTATGTGCTGGAACTGGGCAAGCCGTGGGAACAGACCGAACGCTGGATGGAGCTGTCCTACCCCTTCTTCCACGCCGGCCAGATCACCGCCCCCACCCTGTACCTGTGCGCCGAGGAAGACTGGAACGTGCCCTGCGAAGGCTCGCTCGCCATGTACCAGGCGCTGCTGACCGAGGAAGTGCCGACAACGCTGGTGGTCTACCCGGGACAGAACCACGGCCTTTCCGTGCCGAGCTACCTCAAGGACCGGATGGAGCGGAGCATTGCTTGGTATGACCGGTATCTGCGGGGTATCGGGGAGTGAGTTTGCGGGAGCGGACGGTCCGCTAACGATCCCAATCCCGCCGAACAGCTGCGAGATGAGCTTGTCTCGATACCAGCCAGTCGCTCAGCACTGGATTGAACAGCTATCGGCGCACTTAATCCCTTCACAAAGGTCAACTTTGTGGCATTTTCGGCAGTGCAACGAGATGGGACAATATGGGCATCGCGGTCGGGACATGGGAAGCGGGCCCTTGGAAACAGTCGCTGCGTGAGCATGCGCGCGCCGCCCAAGTGGTGGCCGAAATCTTGTCGCATGATTTTGATGATGCAACGTTCCCTTATGATGGAAACCCTTTTCCCGTGTTCGAACGAAACTTCGTCTTGGCGTGTTTCTGCATGAGGCGGCTTGCCGAGAAGCGATTGCTCACAGACAGACTTAACGAGAAGGCTGTACCCTTCAGATGCTTTCCAGCGGTGGCGGAAAACTTCCGGCCCCCATTGCCATCATTAACGAGCAATATGTTCTATCAGAACTATCGCTTCGATGCGCCAGAAGCATTCTCTTTGACTATCCGAGATTTCGGCAACGAGGTCGTTCACTCCTCCCACATTGGAGTCGTAACGGAGCCTGACTTACTGCCTGTTGGGATAGTCGTCGCCTCCGACTGGAGGCTTTCCAAACGGCTCCTTCACCTCACGCTTATTGAGTGGGCGGACCTATGCCAAACAGTCTTGGCCGACCGGGTTGGCTTAACAAGTGACGAATGGAACCCTGAAACTGGACAAACAAAGGCCCTTCGTCTTTCACGAGATGACACTTGATCGGCAGCGCAGACTAGCGAAGTCAATTCGGTGCAAATAGTAGCACTTGCGAATAGAGCAAAGCACTCGACCGTCCATCGCTCAGCGATCAGCACCTCCCTACCGCACCACCCTGCCCCCCTGCATCACATGGTCGATCCGCTCCAGCGCGGTGATGTCCGCCAGGGGATCGGCTGAAACCGCCACCATGTCGGCAAAGCGGCCCACGGCAATCGCGCCCACATCGGTCGTATCCATCATCTCCGCCACGCTGATCGTCGCGCTCTGGATCGCCTGCATCTCCGTCATGCCATGGCGGACCATGTAGGCGAACTGGCGGGCGTTCTGGCCGTGCGGGAAAACGCCGGCATCGGTGCCATAGGCAATGCGCACACCGGCGCGCACGGCGGCGGTGAAGCCCTCGCGCTGGGCGTCGGTGGTTTCCTCGTTCTTGCGCAGCATGTCAGCGGGCCAGCCGTCGCGGGTGCCCACTTCCTCGATGAAATCGCCGTTGTAGATGTCCATCACCAGCCACGTTCCGGCCTCGCGCGCCATGCGGATGCCTTCGGCGTCGATCAGGCTGGCATGTTCGATGGAGCGGACCCCGGCGCGGATCGCCTGGCGGATGCCCTCTGCCCCGTGGGCGTGGGCCGTGGCGTAGGAGCCGTATCCGCGCGCCACCTCCACCGCTGCCGCGATCTGTTCTTCGGACAGTTCGATGGCGCCCGGCTCGGTCCCTTCGGCCAGCACCGCGCCGGTGGCGATCAGCTTCAGGAAATCGACCCCGTGCTGGAACAGGTAGCGCGATACGGCGCGCACATCATCGACATTGCGGACCAGACCCACTTCCATGTCGGCCGGCACCTCCACATCGGGCGCAAAGCCCGTCACCGCCCCGCCCCCGCCGGGCACGGTGATATAGGCGCTGGCCACCCACATGCGCGGCCCCGGCACCCAGCCGCGCTGGATCGCATCGCGCAGGGCCACATCGCCAAAGGCGCGGAAGGTGCCGACATCGCGCACGCTGGTGAAGC
The DNA here is from genome assembly GCA_964612175.1 of uncultured Sphingomonadaceae bacterium. Classification (GTDB taxonomy): domain Bacteria; phylum Pseudomonadota; class Alphaproteobacteria; order Sphingomonadales; family Sphingomonadaceae; genus Alteraurantiacibacter. Next base: position 22,611 of record CAZTED010000020.1, on the reverse strand, counting down.
CCGCCTCCAGCGTCAGCCGCGCGTGGTGCGCGCCCACCAGCGCAATCTCCTGCGCGGAATGGAGCAGCGGTTCGGCCACGTTGCTGGACTGGCCCCAGTCGGCCAGATGCGTGTGCGCATCGATCAGGCCGGGCAGCACTGTCATGCCTGACCAGTCGATCACGGTGGCCCCGGCGGGCGGCGGGGACCACGGCTCCACCGCCACGATCCGCTCGTCCTCTATCGCGATGCGGCGGTTTTCCAGCACCCGCCCCTCGATGACGTCGACCATGCGCCCGGCGTGGACATAGACCGTTTGCGCAAGCGCCTGCGATGCGCCAAGAATTGCTGCCACTGCGGCAAGTGCCGCCCCGATGCGTCGCATTATCGATCCCCTTTTTGCGGCCAGACCACTTGCCCCCGGCAGCCTACTGTCTTACGAGTGTAAAACAAGCAAGGATCGAACCGACAGCCATGACCAAACGCTATGACGCCCTGATCGTGGGCGGCGGCCACAACGGCCTGACCTGTGCCTTCTACCTCGCCCGGGCGGGCCTGTCAGTGCGCGTTCTGGAGCGGCGGCACCTGGTCGGCGGCGCGGCGGTGACAGAGGAGTTCCATCCCGGCTTCCGCAATTCCACCGCCAGCTACACCGTCAGCCTGCTGCAACCGCGCGTCATTGCCGACATGAAGCTGGCCGATCATGGCTACCGCGTGATCGAGCGGCCGATCTCCAATTTCCTGCCGCAGGAGGATGGCGGATACCTCAAGCTTGGTGGAGGTCTTCAGAAAACACAGGAAGAATTCCGCAAGTTCTCTGCCGCCGATGCCGAGGCCCTGCCCCACTATTACGAAGCGCTGGAGAACATCGCCGACATCCTGCGCGCCCTTGCCATGAAGGCCCCGCCCAACCTGGGCGAAGGCCTGCGCACCCTGATTGCGGCAGCCGCGCAGGGCCGCCCCCTCGCCTCCCTGCCTCTGGAACACAAGCGCGACCTGCTCGACATGTTCACCAAGAGCGCGCGGTCCATGCTCGACCAGTGGTTCGAGAGCGAGGCGGTGAAGGCCGCCTTCGGCTTCGATGCCGTGGTCGGCAACTATGCCAGCCCCGATACGCCGGGCAGCGCCTATGTCCTCCTGCACCACGTCTTTGGCGAGGTGAACGGCAAGAAGGGCGCCTGGGGCCATGCGGTAGGCGGCATGGGCGCGATCACGCAGGCCATGGCCAAGGCCTGCCGCAACGCCGGGGTGGAAATCACCCTTGAAGCACCGGTTGCCCGCGTGCTGGTGGATGGCGGGAAAGCCGTGGGCGTCAGGCTGGAATCGGGTGAGGAGATCGTGGCGGATGTCGTGGCCGCCAATGTCGGCCCGGCGCTGCTCTATAACCGCATGGTCGATCAGGCCGACCTGCCGGAGGATTTCCGCCGCCGGATGCGCGGGTTCAAGGCGGGCAGCGGCACTTTCCGCATGAACGTGGCCCTGTCCGAACTGCCGCGCTTTGCCAGCCTGCCGGAGCCCGGCGAACATCACCGCAGCGGCATCATCATCGCCCCCACGCTGGATTACATGGACGAGGCCTTCCTCGATGCGAAGCGGTATGGCTGGTCGAAGAAGCCGATCGTGGAAATGCTCATCCCCTCCACTGTCGATGATACCCTCGCCCCTGCGGGCCAGCACGTTGCAAGCCTGTTCTGCCAGCAGTTTGCACCCGAACTGCCCGATGGCCGCAGATGGGATGACGAGCGCGAGGCGGCTGCCGACTGCATCATCGACACGGTGGAAGCCCACGCGCCGGGCTTCCGCGCCAGCGTGATCGCCCGCCAGATCCATTCGCCGCTGGACCTCGAACGCAAGTTCGGCCTTGTCGGCGGGGACATCATGCACGGCAACATGACGCTGGACCAGCTGTGGTCCGCCCGGCCGGTGCTGGGCCACGGTTCCTATCGCGGGCCGCTGAAGGGCCTGTACATGTGCGGCGCGGGCACCCATCCGGGCGGCGGCGTGACCGGAGCGCCGGGCCACAATGCAGCACAGGCGATCCTGGCCGATCGCAGCTTCATGGGCCGCCTGCTAGGCGGCTGAGCGCCGCGCCATCAGCGCATCGAGCCAGTCGAGCGCCACCTTCTCGGCCTCTGCGGCGCTGAA
>CAZTED010000020.1:16059-20387 GCA_964612175.1 uncultured Sphingomonadaceae bacterium | reverse complement strand
CCATCAGCGCATCGAGCCAGTCGAGCGCCACCTTCTCGGCCTCTGCGGCGCTGAAGGGGCCGCGCTCGTCAAGGCACAGCTCCAGCCACAGCCCGTCGACCAGCGCGTTGATGGCGATGGCCGCCAGCCGCACTTCGTCGGCATCGGCATCGGCGCCCCAGCAATCGCGCAGGCAGGCTTCCAGCCCTGCGCGGAAATCGGCGTACAATTCGCCATGAACTTCAGCTACCTGGCTGTCAGACTTCATGAGGCTCCAGAAGGCAAGCCAGGTGGCCAGCAGGTCAGGATCGAGCACCGGCGGGCGGAAGCTGGCCGTGACATAGGCCTCCAGCCGCGCCCGCGGATCAGTGCCCGCCTGCTCCACGGCGCGGGCCACGGCTTCGGCCACCTTGCGCCCGGTATCGCGATAGGTCGCCTCGATCAGCTCGCCGATGCCGCTGAAGTAATGGGTGAGCAGGCCGGCAGAGACCCCCGCGCGGCGGCAGATCGAACGCACCGACACGCCGCGCGCGCCATCTTCCGCCAGGCACGCCGCCGTCGCCTGGATCAGGCTCTGGCGGCGGACATCGGCATCCTCGCGCACGAAAGCGGCTCTCGCCATCGAAATCCCCCTGCAATCCCGTGCGGGGATGGTGCCGGGTGCCCTGCGCGTCAAGCCCTGCGCGTCAAGCCCTGCGCAAGAGTCAGGCCCTGCCCGATACGATCAACCGCCCCTCGCCCAGAAAGCCGAACACCCGTTCAAGGCCGGCGGATGAAAAGGCAAGGCAACCCTGGCTGCGCCCCAGCTTGCCCATGCGCGCCAGTACTTCGGGTTCGGCATAGTCTGCCGCATGCAGCACGATGGCCCGGGCAAGGGCCTGGTCATTGGTGGGATCGAGCCCTTCAAGTCGCTGCGAATGGCCGTGACGGCCGGAATAGTAGTCGCAGGTCAGGAACGCACCTTCGCTGGTGGCATTGGAGCCCGGCTGGTTGGAGAAAGCCTGCAGGAATCCGGTATGGCGCGGGTCCGATCCGCTGCCGTGGGTCACGTGCAGGGCTTCCACCGTGCCCGCCTCGATATCCACGAGGTGGAAGCGCGCCGTTCCTGATGGTGCCCCGAAATCGGCGATAGCAATCCGGTCGCGCCGCGCTGTGGCACCATGGCGTTCCAGCGCGGCCAACGCCTGCTGCCACAGCGGCACGCCAGTAATGGCAGCCGGGGCGGAGGCGGTGGCAGGGGCGGAGGGCATGGCCCGCGGCAAGGGGCGGGCATCCGCCGGATCCGGCCCCAGCAGCCGCGAGGTACTCGGAAGAACCGCCAGCGATCCGGCAAGGCAGGCGATGAAGCGGCGTCGGTCAATCTGCATGGGGCCGGAAATACCCCGCAGCCCGCCGCAAGGTCTTGGACAACCCTGCGTGCCGATGTGTAACATGTTGCGCAGCCGGGTGTCCGGCGGGCGGGCAAGGCAAATGATGGCAGCAACCAAGTCAGCGGCGAACGGGGCTATCCCCACAGATGCCTATCGCGATGCGGTGCGTGAGATCATTGCCGGCATCCGCAAGTCCACCGGGGCATCGGACCGGCAACTGGCCGCCCGGCTCGGCTGTTCTGCCTCCACCATCCGCAATGCCCGGCACATGACGACCAGCCTCGATCCGGCCCTCCTGCTGCGCGTGGGGCAGGAATTCGGCCCCGGTGCCATCGACCCCTTCCTGGCCCTTGCCAATTCCCGCGCCGTACCCCTGCCCCAAGGCGTGGCCGAAGGCGATCCCCTGCTGGCAATCGTAACCGCCCTGCACCGCATAATCGAAGCGGAGGCGCGCGACAGCGAGGGCGGTCGCCGGATCACCCGCATGGAACTGCGGCGCGTGCTTGACGACCTGAAACGGGGCCGCGCAGCGCTCGACGGCCTGATCGCGCGCGCTGGCGGCGGCTAGCCCGGCACCGGCAAGAACCGGTCAGCGCCCCTTGCGTGGCCGGCCGCTGCCCCCGCTGCGCTGCTCGCGATGGGCCTTGTAGGTTTCGAGCACGCCGCGCATCCGTTCTATGGCACGGCGCCGTTCCTGGTCGCTTTCAAGCGCGCCAAGCTGCTGGCGCAGCGAGGTGACGAAAGCGGCGTAATCGTTCTGCCAGTCACGCCCGATGGTATCGGCAAGGCCCGGACGCCCGGTCGCGGTGCGGATTGCTGCATCGCCCGGCGGCAGGTGGAAGACCTCGCCGATCTCGGGCAGGCGGACATTGAGCGCGGGTTGGCGCCGCTGCATCTCGCGCCGCATGGCCTCCAGCGCCTCGGGTTCGCCATGGTCGAGGAACAGCGTCCCGGCAATAGGCGAGCGCTGGCGGATCCATTCAAGCAGTTCGGCCTGGTCGGCATGGGCGGAATAGGTATCGATCGAGCGGACCTGCGCCCGCACCCGCACGTCATTGCCGCTGATGCGCACCATCTGCGCCCCGTCGAGGATCACCCGACCAAGGCTGCCCTGCGCCTGGAAGCCCACGAACAGCACGGTGGAATCGCGTCGATGGAGGTTGTGGATCAGGTGATGGCGGATGCGTCCGCCTTCGCACATGCCCGATGCGGCAATGATGATCGCGCCCGAGACCTTGTTCAGCCGGATGGAATCCGTCGTATCGGATATGAAATGGAATGACGGGTGGTCGAACACGTCGCCTGCCCCGGTGTCCTCCAGCTCCGCCGCATGGCGCGAAAAGACTCCCGTGGCGCGGATCGCCAGCGGCGAATCGAGGAACACCTGCACGTCAGGGATCGACCGGTCGCGGAGCAGTTGCCCCAGGTCCAGCAGCAGCTCCTGCGTGCGTTCCAGCGCGAAGGCGGGGATCACCAGGTTGCCACCGCGGATGAGCGCCGCCTCGACCTCGGCCTGCAGCAGCCGGCGGCGCTCCTCGATCGTCACCTTTTCGCGCGGGCGGTCGCCATAGGTGCCCTCGCAGATCACATGGTCGAATCCGGATCGCCCGTCGGGATCATGGTGGAAAGCCTTGTTGTCCGGCCCGATGTCGCCCGAACACAGCACGCTGACCCCGCCCGCCTCCAGCTCGACCGAGGCCGAGCCGAGGATGTGGCCGGCATTCCACAACCGCGCGCGGAAGCCGGCAGCAGGCTCGAACAACTCCTCAAGGTCCACGATCCGGCACAGTTCCCAGGCCCGCATCGCATCTTCCGCGGTGTAGAGCGGTTCGAACGGCTCGTCCCCGGCACGGTCGCGGCGACGGTTGCGGCGGTCCGCCTCGTATTCCTGGATGCGCCCGGAATCGGCCAGCATGTGTTCCAGCAGGTCACTTGTCGGACGCGTGCACCAGACCGGGCCGGAATACCCTTCGGCCACCAGCCTTGGCAGCAGGCCGCTGTGATCGATGTGGGCATGGGTCAGGATCACGGCATCGATACCACGGGGATTGAACGCGAAGGGTTCGAGGTTGAGGTGCTCCAGCGTCCGCGATCCCTGGAACAGGCCGCAGTCGACAAGCACGCGCGTGCCTGCAAAGCCAAACTCCATGCACGATCCGGTGACAGTCTTGGCCGCGCCGTGGAAGGCCAACGACAGGTCCGATCTGCTCATGCGCAAGTGCTCCCTTCAAGCCAGCCATGCCCGGCGATGGCCCGTGCCAGCAGTGCTGCCAGCGGAATGGTGGCGGTGGATCCGGGCACCGAATCGCACGACCGGATGCGGGTGATCCCGGCCGCATGCAGTGCGGCAAGGTCTTCTTCGGAGGCCAGGCAATGGCTTGCCAGCGCTTCCACGCTGGCGGCTCCTGCGGCCAGCAGGGCCCGCGCTGCCTCGGCCAGGGTAACGCCGCTGGAAATGACATCGTCCACCAGAATGACCTTTCGCCCGGCCACCCTTGCGGCATCTGCAAAGGCAACCACCACCTCGCGGTCTCCCCGGCGCTGCTTGGTGCCGACCATCAAGTCCAGCCCCAGCGGGCGGGCAATGGCCTCCACCCAGGGTCGGGATTCGGCATCGGGTCCCACCAGCACCGGATTGCCTGCCCGGTCGATCGCCCCGGCCAGCACAGGCGCGGCCGAAATGCTCACCGCCTGGGTGCCGGGCATGACATAGGCCAGGGCCGCAACGCGATGGAGATGCGGATCGACCGTCAGGACGGCATCGAAATGGTCCGCCAGCAAGGCCCCGATTACTCGCTGGCTGACCGCCTGGCCGGGAGCAAAGGCCATGTCCTGGCGCATATAGGCCATGTAGGGCGCAACCAGGACCACCCGCCGCGCACCGTTATCCCGCAGGGCCGCAGCCGCCAGCAGCAGCTGGACGATCTTCGCATCGGGCGCATCGAGCGAGCGATAGAGCAAGGCGCAACCGCTCGCCGG
>CAZTED010000020.1:0-15959 GCA_964612175.1 uncultured Sphingomonadaceae bacterium | reverse complement strand
TCTTCGCATCGGGCGCATCGAGCGAGCGATAGAGCAAGGCGCAACCGCTCGCCGGACCGACCGTGACAAGGCTCTCGCCATCCGGAAAATGGCTGACCTCGACCATCTGGCAAGGCACGCCCAGCGCCGCCGCAAGGGCCTGCGCCGGACCGGCGGATTCGGCAAAGGCGTGGACCGCATGCATCATGCGATCTCGTAGCCGCTGAATTCCTCCGCCAGTTCGCGGGCATAGCCAAGGCCTGCCTGCGATCCGGCATAGATCCGGTAGAGCACATCACCCCGGTGGACCGGCGATCCGCACTTGTGCATCAGGTCGATGCCCGCGCCCTTGTCCATCGGCGCCCCGGCCTGCCGCGCGATCCGGGCCATGCGTTCGCAATCGATGGCCCGCACCGTGCCGGCGCGCGGCGCCCTGATGTCGTGATGGAACTGGCCCGGCGCCAGCTTGTGCGGGTTGCGGCCCTGGGCATCGATCAGCCGCTCCATCGCCGCCAGCGCCTGCCCGGAGGAGAGGATTTCCAGCGCCCGGGCAAAGCCGCGCCCGCCTTCCAGCGCGGGATCGAAGTCGAGCACGTGGCCGGCCAGCATCAGGGCATGGTCGCGCAGGTCCACCGGCGCATCGGGCTCGTTGCGCAGGACCGCCATCACGTCGCGCGCCTCCAGCACCGGGCCGATCCCGCGCCCGACCGGCTGCGAACCGTCCGACATGACGATCTTTGTCTCCACGCCCATGTGCCGGGCGACATATTCGAACAGCTTGCGCAACCGCACGGCATCGCGCTGGCTGCGCACCTTTGCTGTCGGCCCCACCGGGATGTCGATCACCAGGTGGGTGGAGCCGGCGGCAACCTTCTTGGAGATGATCGAGGCGACCATCTGTTCGAACGTATCCAGCCGGAGCGGCCGTTCGACCGAGATCAGCACGTCATCCGCAGGCGAAAGGTTCATCTTGCCGCCCCAGGCCAGCACGGCATGCTCGCGCGCCACCACCTCGGCCATCTGCTCTGCCGTCAGGTCCACTTCGGCCAGTACTTCCATTACGTCGGCCGTGCCGCAGGGCGAGGTTATCGCCCGCGACGAGGTCTTGGGGCAGATCAGGCCGTGCGCCGCCACGATCGGCACCACGATCATCGATGTGCGGTTACCCGGCACACCGCCGATGCAATGCTTGTCCACCACCACCGGCGCGTCCCCCCAGTCGAGGCGATGGCCGACCTTCACCATCGCCCGGGTCAGCGAGAGGGTTTCCTGCGTGCTGGTGAACCCGGCACAGGCAACCAGGAAGGCGCCGATCTCCATCGGCGAATAGAGGTGCCCGGCAATATCGGCGATGATGGCGTCGATTTCCGCCTCGCCAAGGGTGTCGCCATCGATCTTGCGGCGGACATATTCTAGGCTGGCCGGAGGACGCGCCTGGGCCACTTCCACCGCAGTTCCTTCGGGCAGGCCAAGGCGGCGAAAGGCCTGTTCGCCAAGGCCGATCTCGCCCCGGCCGATGATCGCGGGATCATCCACCAGCGCCAGGGTGGCAAGGATTTCCCGCTCCGCCCCGGTCACGCGGATCTTGCGCAGGGCCTGGAACTGCTCGGCGGAATACCCGTCATAATGCCGCAGGAGAAAGGCCGTGTTCTCCGGATAGGTGTCGATCGGCAGGCGCCTGATTATCGGCAATTGCGTTCCATCCCCGCTCGTCCGGCTGCGCCCCGCATGGCGCGCCTTGTCCACTTCTCCTGCACACCGATGGGCGCCTGGTCCTTGACCGGGCGCAAGGGCGTCATCCGGGTCGCAGTACTGCCAGCATGGCAAACGACAGGACCGCGCCCAGCGATATTGCCACGCCATAGGGCAGCTTAGCAAAGGAATGTCCGGCTTCGGGGCCTGCGGGTCGGGAGCGGAGGCGGGAACGCCGCCACGGCAGCCACACGACCAGCACGACCAACCCGCACAGGGTGACGCTCACCAGCAGGAACAGACCGTCGCGCAAGGGGAACCAGGCGGCCATCGCGGCATAGTATTTGGCATCGCCGCCGCCGATCATCCCTGCCGCAAACAGCAGGAAGCCACCCGCCAGCGCGATGGCCGCATGCAGCAGGGCCGAACCGGCAGCCCCTCCCCCCGATGTCGCTAGGACTGCCGCAAGACCAGCCACGAGGGCAAGGCCGGACAGCCAGTGCGGCAGGAGGCGATGGCGGATATCCAGCCAGGCGGCCACGCAGCCGATCCCGGCCAGCCCAATCATGCAGATGGCCTCGATCGCGTTCATGGCAACAGGGGGCGGAAGGTCATGCCGTGCGGATCACTGGCGCAAAGCCACGCGAATCGGATAGCTCGACCTGTCCGATGCGGCGCTGGCCACGACCGGCTGCGCGCCGCCGTCGAAGCGAATCCGCGCCCGGGCCCCGTTGCTCGGGGTTTCGGTCACCGCTGCGGAAAGCTGCACCTCTGCCGCGTTGATCCGGACAAACCGGTTGGCGGTTGGTGCGGATGCCACCCGCGCCGGACCGCCGGATTGCGTGACCAGCCGCACGATGCCATTGCCGGCCTGCACTGTGCGGCCCGGTCCGGTCGCGCGGGCCGCCGGTGCCGCGGCAGCCAGAACCGTCTGGCGATGCTGCTGCTCCATGTCCCGCAAGGAATCCTGCAGGCGGACAAGGTTGGCCACGAAACGGGCATCCTGCGGCGCTGCCGCAACGGCCTGCGTGAAATAGCGCTCGGCCAGGTCGGGCCGGCCAAGCCTGGCATAGGCCACCGCCATGCCATTGAGCGATGAGGCCAGCAGTTCCGGCTCCAGCCGCGCCTCGCTGAAGGCGGCGATCGCCTCGGCATTGAGCCCGGCATCGAGCGCGGCCCGCCCCTGCTCGAAACGGACGATGGCATCGGCCCCCATGGGCAGGGTGGACTGGGCCGTGATCTGCGGCTGGCGCGGCCCCAGGCCGAGAAGGGCACAGCCGCCCAGCAGGCCGGCGACCGGCACGGCAAACAGGATCAGGACAATCTGCTTCTTCATCTCAACCTCCGGGGAACATCATGGGAATGACATCGCGGACCAGCCGGATCACGGCGGGCAGCATCAGGACGCCGATCATCGTCGGCAGCATGCAAACCACCAGCGGGATGGAGATCAGCACCGGCAGGCGGTGGGCCCGCTCTTCTGCCCGCAGGCGGCGGCGCTCGCGCATCTCGTCGGCATAGACCCGCAGCGTTGCGGTAATGCTGGTACCCAGCTTGTCGGACTGGATGAGCAGCGTGGTAAACGAGCGGACTTCATCGATCCCTGCCACCACGCCCATCTTGCGGAATGCTTCCTCGCGCGAGGCGCCGGCGCGCAGATGCAGCGTTGTGATCGACAGCAGTTCCGCGATCAGCGGGTGCGAGCGAACCATCTCCCGCCCCACCCGGTCCATCGCCGCCTCGATCCCGAGCCCGGATTCCACGCAGACGATCATCAGTTCGAGGCAATCGGGAAAGCCGCGCCGCACCTCCTCGCGCCGGCGGTCAAGCCTGGCCTGCACGAACAGGTTCGGGAGGTAGAGCCCCAGCAGGGCCAGAACCGCACTGACAAGGTAGGCCCGCATGAACCCCGGCGGATCGCCGGTCAGGTAATCGATCAGCAGGTAACCGAGCGGCAGGGCGAACACCATCAGCAGCCGCACCAGCGTGAAGATCCGCGGCGCTGCGGGCGAAGTATAGCCGGCCGCGCGCAACCAGTTGCCCAGCCGGTCCTGCTTCGTGTCGCTGAGGTCGATCCCGGCCGCCTCGACCATCGCCGCAAGGCGGGCCCAGGCACCGTCGTTGGTTTCGCTGCGCAGGGTCCGGGCGATCGGCAGCACCGGATTTCCATCGCCGAGCTTGCGCAGGCGGGCCTGCTGGACGCGCCGGTGCGCCAGCGCCGAGGAGACGGCCAGCACCGCGAATACGACAATGGCAAACAGGGCCAGCAGGACGACCAGGCGGGCAACGAAATTGGTGGCGATGAATTCCAGCATGTTACACCTTCAGGTCGATCAGCCGGCGGATCCAGTAGACGCCGCCAAGGAACAGCAGGATCAGCGCCCCGAAGCCGATGATGAAGATCGGGTCGCGCGCGGTATCGAGGTAGAAGCCCGGGTTCACCAGGAACATGCCGAGCAGCGAGATGATCGGCAGAACGGTCAGCATGACGCCCGTCAGCCGGCCTTCGGAGCTGAGCGCGCGCACCTTCATGTACATCACGGCACGCTGGCGGATTACCCCGGCAAGGTTTTCAAGGATCTCGGCGAGGTTACCGCCGGTCTCCTTCTGCACTGCCAGCGAGACCACGAACATCCGCATGTCCGCATTGTCCCAGCGGTCCGCCATGGCCTGCAGCGCATCGGTGAGGTCGGAGCCATAGGCCACCTCGTCGGCCACTATGCCGAACTCGCTGCCGATGGGATCGTCGAGCTCCTGGGTCAGCAGCTCGATCGCCGCCGCGATCGGATGGCCCGAACGCAGGGCCCGGACAAACACGTCAAGCGCTACAGGAAACTGCTCCTCCACCCGCTTGCGCCGGGCTTGCGCCCTGAGGGTGGCCCATGTCATCGGCAGCACCATTCCGACACAGGCGGAGATCACCGCCAGCAGGAACAGGACGCCCAGACCCAGCCCGAAACCGCTGAGCGCGGACAGGAACAGCAGCAGCGAAAAGACCACGGCGAACAGCACGCCCATGCCCAGCACCAGCTGCCGGGTAGTCACCGGTAGCGCGGCGGCAAACATTGTCCGGTGAAAGGCGTGATAGGGCCCGGACAGGATGCGCGGCAGGTCATAGCGCTGCGGGACAGCGTTCTTGCGCAGCCGGGCGACGATCTCTTCGCGATCCTCGCCCTCGCGGATCATCCGCAGGCGCTGGTTGATCGCGGCGAACTTCTGCCGGTGGCGCCAGGCCATGCCAAGCAGCACCTGGGCGATCAGGAATGCCGAGGCAAAAATCCCGAGGAGGACGATCAGTCGGATGAGAAGGTCCAGCATGGCTTACTCCAGCGGGCGGTCGGGCCGGAAGAGATCCGGCGGCAGCGAAATGCCATAGGCGGCAGTGACATCGAGGAAGCGCGGCCTGATCCCGGTCGCCTCGAAGCGCCCCTGGACCTTGCCTTCTTCCGACATGCCGGTGATGCGGAAGCGGAAGACTTCCTGCATCGTGATCGTCTCGCCTTCCATGCCGGTGATTTCCGACAGGCTGACCACGCGCCGGTGGCCGTCCACCAGGCGCTCGATCTGGATCACCACGTTCATGGCGGAAGCGATCTGCGCCTGGGCAGCGCGGGGCGAGATCTCCACCCCGCTCATGCCGATCATCTGCTCCACGCGGGAAATGGCGTCGCGCGGGGTATTGGCGTGGACCGTGGTCATCGATCCGTCATGTCCGGTGTTCATCGCCTGCAGCATGTCGAACGCCTCGCCCGCGCGCACTTCGCCAACGATGATGCGGTCGGGCCGCATGCGCAGGGCGTTCTTCACCAGGTCACGCTGGGTCACCTCTCCCCGGCCCTCGATGTTGGGAGGGCGTGTTTCCAGCCTGACAACGTGTTCCTGCTGCAGTTGCAGTTCGGCCGAATCCTCGATCGTGATGATCCGTTCCCGGTGGTTGATGAATGATGACATGGCATTGAGCAGGGTCGTCTTGCCCGAGCCGGTGCCGCCTGAAATCAGCACGTTGCGCCGCGTGCCGACGATCGCCTTGAGCACCTCGGCCATCGCGTGCGGCGTGGTGCCGAATTCGATCAGCCGTTCGATCCCGATCCACTGCTTGGCAAATTTGCGGATCGACAGCGTGGGGCCATCGATCGCCAGTGGCGGGATGATCGCGTTGACGCGCGAGCCGTCGGCAAGGCGCGCGTCGACATAGGGGGAGGATTCATCCACCCGCCGCCCAACCGCGCTGACAATCTTCTGGATGATGCGCAACAGGTGGCGGTCGTCCTGGAACCGGGTCGGCACCCGTTCGAGCAGGCCACGCCGCTCCACGAACACTTCCTCGAACCCGTTGACGAGGATGTCGGTAATGGTCTCGTCCTGCAGCAGTGGCTCCAGCGGCCCCAGGCCCAACAGCTCGTCGAGTACCTCGGTCACCAGGCTTTCGCGCTCGCGGGCATTGAGTGGCTCACCCTCGGCAGCCAGCAGCTCCGAGACGATCTCGGCGATCTCGGCACGGATCTGCTCGCGGCTGACCTGTTCCAGCGCGGCAAGGTTCAGCTTGTCGAGCAGCGCACGATGGATCGACACCTTGAGGCGAAGGTTGCGCGCAGCTTCCGGGCTGAGCACCGGGCCAAGGGTGTCTTCCAGTGGCACTGTCGTCGCCAGGGGCGCACCGCTCGTCGGTTCCGCGGGCGTCTTGATGTTCCACATGCTCATCGTGCCTTCACCTTCCCTTGGCCATCAGTTTGTCTGCCAGCTTGCGCAAATCGTCCTCGAACCGCGAATGGCGATGCAGCTGGCCAAGCAGCCGCCCTTCGTCCTGCGCCTGACGGATCGCGTCCTCCTCGTCGGCCAGTGTGGCTGCGAACGGGTGTCCCACGGCAGCTTCCGCAGCCCCCAGGTCGATTGTCCGGAACAGCCTGCGGTCCACCCGGTTGGCCACCAGTTCGATCTTGCTGCTGTCGATGCCGACGCTGGCAAACAGATCCAGCCTGCGACGGGCCTGGCGCAGGCCGGCAATGGAGAGTTCGGTCACCAGCACGATGGAGGAAGCCGCGCTGGCCACCGACAGGCTCCAGTTGGTCCAGTCCGATGGCAGGTCGACCAGCACGATGTCGAACTGCTGCCGCAGCAAGGTGAGCATCTTGAGCAGCTCTTCCACGTCCACTTCGTCCAGCCGCATCACCTTGTCCGGCGCCGCGATGAGCGAGAATCCCTGGCCGCTGTCGGTGATCGCGCTTCGGATGAACTGTTCGTCGATCCGGTCCCCGGCCTGGATCAGCGTCTCCACTGTGATGCGCGGGCTGAAGCCGAGGTAATAGGCAACCTCGCCGCTCTGCAGGTCAAGGTCGACGATGCAGGTCTTCACCTTGCCACCGTTCGACAAGCGGGCGGCGAGGTGGGTCAGGACAGTCGTGGCCCCGCAGCCGCCTGTGCCGCCAACCAAGCAGAGCAATGCGCCAATGGCGGCCGGGGCCAGCGCCACCCGCTCCTCCACCTCGGCCAGGCGAGCCATGATGTCGGGGATCGAGAACGGTAGTTCGACCACGTCCGTCACGCCATGCCGGAGCAGCGCGCGCACGGCGTCGACATCCATGCCGCGCAGCGCGGCCACCACCGGCAGTGCCGGTCGCTGGCTGCGGATCGTCCGCACCCGCTGGACCGAGGCGGCAACAGCAGTATCTACCTCGACAACCACGACCCGGGCCTCTGCCAGCTGATCAGCCGGAACCGGTTCACCCGGGCCAATCGCAAGGCATGTGGCAGCTTTCAACAGTCCGTCCGTATCGGCCGCGCGCATCCCGTCGACAAGCTCCGCCCCGGCCACGATCAGCACCTCCGGGCCGATGGTGACGGCGGACCGGGAGAGCGGGCTGCGGATGGTTTCGAACTCGGTCATGATGTCCAATCAGTATCCAATGGTCCCGGTGCCATCCTCCATGGTCAGCGAGGAGCTGACCGCGGGCATGTCGATCGGGCTGCCGAAAAGCATGAGGGCGCGAAACTCCACGCCGGAGACTTCGACGGTGACGAGCGGGGAAATGTCGCTGAGCGGTGCACCACCATCGGTGACCGTGGGATCGCCGGCGAAGCCGAGGCCGGAACCCGAATAGCTGACCGTGACGTTGGCCGGTCGCACCAGCGGGGCCATGCGCGAAACGCGCTGCACGATATTGGCAAAGGATGCCCCATCCACGGTTCCCGCTCCCGGGCACGGGCCGGCCACGCAACGGCAGCTGGTACCTCCCGCCCCGCCGCAGCTGATCGTCCCCAGCGCTTCGGGGCAGATGCGGTCGGCCGTCTCGATGACCTGGCCATTGGCGCACACGAAGCCGACCGGGTTGTATGCATTCAGGCCACGCGGCACGACATCGGTGACAACAGCGTAGCGGACCCCGGCCTGGGCGCCCTTCTCCAGCTGGTTGAGCAGCCAGGCATAGCGGCCGGCGTCGATGATCCCGAACAGGAACAGCAGCATGACCGGCAGGACCAGCACGAACTCGGCCGCGCTGGCACCACGGCGATCGCCGCGAAAGGCGGCAAGGCCCCTCATAGCCCGGTCACCGCAGTGCTGGACCTGGCCGTCATGGTCAGTTCCGGATCGATCACGCCAAGCGTGCCCAGCAGCGAGGGATAGGGCACGCCTTGCGCCCGGACCGTCACAATCGGCCCGGCGCTGCCAAGATCGCTGTAGATCCCGGTGTCGACAAAGGCACCGCAATCGACCTCGACCGACACCTGGCTGTCGGTCCAGCCCGGCACCGCCGCGGGCGCCCCGCCGCCCAGTTGGCCGGTACGGGTGACGCGCTTGATGTCGGCAATCGTGACAGGGCTGGTCTCCCCGCCGGAACCGGCGCAGAAGTTCTCCACCGGCAGGCGGGCGGCAAAGCGGGCACCGTTGCGCACCGCCTCGGTCAGCTTGTGCTGGGTCCAGACGAAATGGCCCGCCTCGAAGCCGCCGAACAGCAGCACCATCAGCAACGGCAGGAGCAGCGCCATCTCGAAGGCGGCCGCGCCGTTGCGGTCGGGGACGAAGCCGGCGCGGGTCACCGGATCAGCACCGCGCGGTTGTGCCCGAAGTACTGGAAGGTGGGCAGGTTGTCGGGTCGCAGGGCCGGGCCCACGATCTCGGTCTGGATGGTTTCGCTGCCATCGCCCGGCTGGATCAGGAAAACATCGAACCAGCCGAGGATGTCAACGGGCGAGCGCCCGGTCAGCCCCGTGCAGTCGACTGCGGCGATCGACATCAGCCGCCGGTCCTTCTGCGTGTTGCTGGGGACCACGGGCGTGCCGAATTGCGGCCGGGGATAGGAGCAGCGGTTGGTGAAGCTGTGTTCAAAGCGGGTGCCGCGCTGGCGCGTGGTCACCTGCGAGGACACCAGCCGCGGGGCCAGCCGTCCGGCCGGGTTCTGCAGTTCCCAGCGATAGACTTCATAGCGGGTGCCCTTGGCAAAGCTGTTGGCGTTGACGCCGGGGTGATGACGGTCGAGGTAACCCTGAAGGTCCCATTCGCCGTCGCCCATGTAGCTGCAGCTGCCATCGGCAAAGCAGTCGTCCGGAGTGAAGCTGCGGGCCAGTGCCAGTTCGTCCACAGTCGCGCCATTGCTCATCGCCACCCAGTCGCGCGAGCGGCGGTTGTAGGTGCCGCAGGCAGGCGGTGCCGGCGGGACCGGCGAACTGGTGGTGATGGTGCTTTCCTCGACCAGCACGAAGTTCTTGCGCACGTTTTGCGCCGGGCAGAAATCGCCGCTCGACGGGTCGCACGACAGCGGGTTGGAATAGATGTCGAACCGGGTGTTGAGCGCATTCGTCTCGCTGGAACGGAAGCCTGGTTCGGTGGTCACATCCTCGACCAGCGCGCAGTTGTTGTAATCGGCGTTCTCGCCCAGCTCGTATTGCGAATCCTTCTGCCTGTAGAGGTCGAGGAAGCCGAAGTTGCCCGGTGCCAGCGGTTCGACGCCGCTACTCGGCCGCCAGCGCATCCGCAGACCGCGCCCCTCGTCGCTGGGGAGGGGAAAATCCTCGCGCTCGATGCACACCATGAGCGGCGGCAGGCGGCATACCGACATGTCGAGCATGGCCATCGCATCAGCGGTGATATCGCCGGATGACAGGGCACCAACCACCGGCGTCAGCGCATAGAACACCTCGCGCCCGTTGACCCTGACATGCACCACCTTGGCACGCTCGCCATCGGCATCGCTGGTCACCACGTTGCCCGGCTGGTCGTTCACATAGCTGTCGTAGAAGGTGAAGCTGAGGTCAGTGATCGCGCGCCCTTCATCGTCATTCGCGATGCGGGTTTCGTTGACATACTCGCTGGCCGCGCTGGCAAAGCTGGCCTGCGCGGCACTGCGCGCGCGGGCAATCGCGCCTTCGCGCCCGTCGAGCTGGGTCGCCGCCGCCAGAGCGGCCTGGTCGGCAGCGTTCTGGAGCTCGCTCTGCATGGCCACCAGTCGCCCGTAGTCGAGCCCGATCCCGGCAATCGCGATCAGGGCCAGCAGGGCAATGGCATAGAGCGGCGAGACCGATCCCTGACGGTTGGTTGCTAACCTGGCGACGATCCCCGGCATGGCGGAAGTGTCCCTTCCCCCGTCAGTTGTCACCGGTGATGGTGCTGGTAACCTGCACGTCTTCCGGCTGCTTCACCGCATCGCTGTTGTACCGGTCGACCGCCTGCGCGGCATGGCCGGCGCTGCTCGGCGGCACCAGGGTGTCGTATTGCGGCTCCGGATCGATGACCTGGGCCATCATGGTCTGGCGGTTGGCCTCGCCGAAATCCGCCACCGGGCGGTCGCCGGTCGTAAGGCCTTCGGTGCAACCGGACAGTGCGGCAAGGGCCAGCGGCAGAGCCAGCCACGCGCGATCAGTATGCATAACCCTGTTCCTCTCCTGCGTTGCTGTCGGGCACGGGATCGAGCGCCTGCGGGTGGTAGCCCTCACCGTCGAGAAGCACGTCGACCGCCTGGGGATCGCCGATCCGCTCTGTGGGCAGGCGCACCTGATCGGGGCGGATCGGTGCCACCAGCCGCGGCGTGACCACGATCAGCAGTTCGGTCTGGCCCCGCTGGAAGCTGGTGGACCGGAACAGCGTGCCGATGATCGGCAGCGATCCGAGCACCGGGATCTGGCGCACCGTGGTCTGGAAATCCTCGCGCAGCAGGCCGGCGATGGCGAAGCTCTCTCCATCGCGCAGCTCGACAGTGGTGCTGGCGCGGCGGGTTTGCAGCCCGGGGATGGTGATGCCGTTGACCGACACAGTGGTCGATTCATCGATCGAGCTGACTTCCGGCTCCACCACCAGGCTGATGACCCGGTTGGCCAGCACGGTGGGGGTGAAGCTGAGGCTGACGCCGAACGACTTGAACTCCACGCCGAGGTTGTTCGCACCATCGCCCGTGCCATAGTTCGACACGACCGGGATCGGGAACTCGCCGCCGGCCAGGAAGTAGGCCGGCTCTCCCGACAGCGCCACCAGCGTCGGTTCGGCCAGGGTCTTTGACAAGCCGCGGCGTTCAAGCATGTCGAGCGTGGCGTCGATTTCGACATTGCCCAGGCTGAACACGCGGTTGAGGATGCCGAAGGTATCGGTCAGCGGCGCCAGCAGCGGCACCGCCGCGCCGCCCAGCGACGTGCCGGACTGGCCGGCGCCAGCGCCGGTAACGAAGCTGAAGTCGCCGCTCGCCGATGCGCCCAGCCCGCTGACGCCGAGCCGTTCACCGATCGACCGGTCGACCTCGGCAAAGCGTACCTCCAGCATCACCTGCTGGCTGCCGCCAAGGCTGAGCATGTTGATCACCCGGTCACCGGCGAAGGCCCGGGCCAGTTCAGCAGCGCGCGATGCCGCGCCCGGATCGCTGACCAGCCCGGTCAGCAGGACCGACCCATTGGACAGCTGGACATTCACCGTTTCGCCGGGGAGCAGCTGCTCCACCTGGCTGCGCAGGCCGGCAACATCGGGGCCGACCGACACGTCCATCACCGCGATCACCCGTTCCGCCCGGTCATAGAGCGTCAGGCTGGTGGTGCCGAACTGCTTGCCCAGCACATAGACCGAATGGTCCGATATCGGCAGCACGTCGGCGATCTCGGCGTTGCCAATCATCGCCCGGGCAATCGCCGTGTCGGCAGTCACCACCTGGCTCTTGTTGACCGGGACTTCCAGCGTCCCGGCGTGGATCGAGGTTTCGACTTGCTGCGCCGCGACCATCGGGGCCGCTGCAAGGGGCACCGCCAGAGCAAGGGCGACAGCGCCGGTCTTGAGTAGTGTCATCTCATTCACCCCCTAGGCGGCTGACTGGATAGGTGGTCACTTCGGTGCCGCGCACGATCACCATGGTGCGCGCCGGACGGGCCGGCTGCGTCTGTGGCTGCGGCGGCTGCTGTGGCGGCATGCGGAAGACCGGCCCCTGGCCCGATGGCTGGTTCACGAAAGTTGCCGTCACCGGCACCGGCTGCGGCGCCATCCGCGCGGGGATCGACAGGCTGCGCCCGCCGAGGTCTGCCGAAGTCACCGTGGTGGCTACGGCCACCTGGCCATCGGCCGCCGGCGCGGCAGAACCATCGCCGACATCGCGCAGGGCCAGGCTTACGGTGCCCAGTCCTTCGGCAAGGGCGAGCCGCTGGGCATCGGCCAGCGATACCGCCAGTGTCGCGGTCTGGCTGACGCGGGGTTCGCCGCTGCTGTCGTCGGACACCTGGTCAACGGCAAGCACCTGGACGTTCTCCAGGATGACGTCGGAGCGCAGGTCATCGTTGCCTGCCCCGGGGCCTCCCAGCCGCCGGGTCAGGATGACATCAACTGCAGTGCCGGGAAGCACGAAGCCGGCCACGCCCCTGATGGCGTCGACGGGCACGGACACGGCGCGCATGCCTGGGGGAAGCAGCGCAGCCAGTGTCGCGCGCCCGTCGGCACCGCTGACCTTGTGGGCCAGCACGGGCTCTCCCGGGACGATCGGTCGCAAGGCGACGCGACCATCCTGCAGGGCCTGTTCGATGGAGCGGAAGGCACCTTGCGGGACTGATCCCGCAGGCCAATCGGCCAGCCGCAGGTTCTGTTCGCTGAGCGGGGATCCGAAACCGAGCGGCTGGGTCGCCACTACGATCTGCGCGCTTCCCTGTTCATCCGAACTGACGGCTTCCTGCTGGTTCTCGAGTCCGGAGAACCAGGCATTGGCGACTATCACCGCGATGATCCCGATCACCCCGGCGGCCGCCAGCAATATCCAGTTGCGCCCCTGCACCGCACTTCTCCCGTGCTTGTTGAAACTTCCCGGGAACGCTCTGCTGCCTTCAGGCAGCAAAGCGTTCGCTGGTCAGGCCTGCGGATCAGCCACCCTCAACAGGTTCGATGCCGCGCCCGTCTTCGATCTCGGATGCCGCGTCGTTCATCGCGCCCTGGATCTGCAGGCTCAGCGCCAGCGCAGCACCGGCAAGCCCGACGCCGATGATGGCGAGAATAAGCGCGTACTCGGCCGCCGAGGCGCCCGACTGGTCACGCATGAATGCTTTGAGCAAGGTCTTCATCTTAACCACTCCCGTTCGGACGGGGCCCTTGCGGATGCACCCGTCAGTTGGTCAGTTCGGCCGGGTCCGGGGGTCCGGATCGGTCGCAGACAAGGTGGCAAAACAGGGGGTTCGGCAAAATTACGGTGATCACCGCGATTTTCGGGCAACCATGACGGCTACAACCCGAGGGACATACGGAGACTCACTTATGCTGCGGAAGTCGACTGTCCGGCGCCGACAGCTAAACCACGATCCTCCAGGATTTTTCGTCCGCCGGATCGTCTGCCCAGGCTGGGCAACCACTGACATAAGGGGCGGTTCGCGGATGGGGTGACTAGTGGATTCCCCTGATGAATCGCCCGCCGACGAGCCGCGTTAATAGGGGTTTCATCGTAGATTTCCCAAGTTGCGGGGCGGGCCAGCCTCATCCTAGCCTCGATCGTGTGCTGCAAGACGGACAACGACCTTGCTTTGGACAAAGATCGGCATGGAGCCTTGCGAATCGCGCTTGCGCGATCCGTCCGACGCGTCCTTCCGCTATGCCATTGTCCTGCCGCTGGTAGCCGACGGTCGGATCGCGCTAGTACAGCTGCGCGCCAACCCGGCCCGGGCCAGGGTCTGGCAGGTTGGTCCCAGCGGTTCAAAGCTCAGCGGCCAGGTCCACCTGGTCGACGGGCAGTGGAGCTTCGTCTGGTCCGAAGGGTCTCCCGGCTCGCCACCGATCGTGCGTTTTTCTGCCCCCCGGTTCCTGCCGGGTGACCTCGTGTGCCTCAGGCCTTTGGGCAGACCGCTGCTGCTGTACCGCGTCAGCGATGCAACGCTTGCCGGGCCGTACACCGGGACCGGCTGACCGGTCCTATTCGTCCATCACTCCGGCCAGGAATGCGGTGTGCAGCATTTCCGGCAAGGATTTCGCCTTGAGCTTGCGCATGGCATGGGCGCGATGGATCTCGATGGTGCGCGGGCTGATCGAGAGCTCGTGAGCGATGATCTTGTTGGCCTTGCCATGGACAAGGCCAACCAGGACCTGCCGTTCGCGCGGGCTCAGCGTATCGATCAGCGCCCGCGCCTTGTCCCTTTCCCCCGATCCGCTGGGCCCGTCCGCCCGCTTCCATGCAGCTTCGATGGCGGTGACCAGTTCCGCCTTGGCGAACGGCTTCTGGAGGAAGTCGATCGCGCCTTCCTTCATCGCCGCCACGGCGCTGGTTACGTCGCCATGGCCGGTCATGATCACGACCGGAAGGTCGCAGCCGCGGGCATGGAGTTCGCGCTGGAGTTCGAGCCCGCTCATACCGCCGAGCTTCAGGTCAAGCAGGATGCACCCCCGCTCTAGCGACGGCAGCACCGCCAGCAGGCCCTCGGCGCTGTCGTGGCTGGTGCATGGCACCCCTTCCGCCCGCAGCAGGAAGCGAACGGAGGCGACCATTTCGGGATCGTCGTCAACGATGTGGACGGGCATCACGGTCATGACCCGGCTCCTTCGCCGGCATCCTGTTCGCCGGTCGCCAATGGCAGTGTGAACACGAAGCGTGCGCCTTCCAGTTCGCGCGGCGGTTCATGGTCGAGCCGGCCGCCGTAGGCTTCCACGATCTGGCGGCAGATCGGCAGGCCCAGGCCCATGCCGCCCGCCTTGGTGGTGACGAAGCTGGTGAACAGGGTGTTGCGGATTTCCGGATCGATGCCGGGTCCGGCATCCTCGACAGCGAATTCGACGAACTCGCTGCTCGTCCGCCGGACAGAAATGATCATCCGGTGCGGCCGCCCGGGAACCTGCTCCATCGCCTCGAAAGCGTTGCGGATGAGGTTGAACAGCACCTGTTCGCCCTGCAGCGGGTCGATCCCGAGCGGGGGGATGCCCGGCTCCAGCCGGCGATCGATGGTCACCGTGCGTCGGTAGCCGTTGACCAGCGCCAGCGAAATGGAGGCGTCCACCACGTCTTCCACTGCAACCATGCTCCTGAGCGGGGAGCCGGACTTGACGAAGTCGCGCAGCCGGTGCAGCAATTGCCCGGCGCGGACCGCCTGCTGCCCGCACTTTTCCAGCACGTCGATAACTTCCGCCAGCTCCTCGGCATCGGACCGCTTGCGCAGGATCTCGCGCGCGCCCTCGGTGAAGTTGGAAATGATCGAAAGCGGTTGGTTCAGCTCGTGCGCGATGGCAGTGGCAAGCGCTCCCATCGCCGATATCCGCGACATGTGGGACAGTTCGGACAGCATGGTCTGGATCTGCTGGCGGTTGGATTCCTGTGCTTCCAGCGGTCGCAGCACGCCAAGGTAGAGCTGTTCGCCGCTCCATTCCGTCTCGCCGATGGTGACTTCCACCGCGATCGCGTGCCCGTTGCGATGCTGGGCGTTCTCGACCCGCGGATTACCAATGATCCGGCGCTCGCCCGTTTCGTGGTAATGGGCCAGGTATCCGTCATGGCGCTCGCGGTGCGGCGATCCCATCAATATCCGGACGTTCTGGCCGATCAGCTCCTCTTCGGTATAGCCGAACAGCTCCCCGGTCCGCTGCGATGCCGCGCGTATCGTCCCGGACCTGTCGGCCATGACCATGGCCACCGGCACGATCTGGAAGAAAGCCCTGAGGTGGTGGCGTGATAGTTCCGCCGGACTGTCCGGATATGGCTGGACTTGCATCCCCGCAGGTAACCTTCCCCCTTTACACAGCAAGCCATAACTACGGCCCGCTGTGTCAAGTTTCCTGCGACTTGATTGTGAGAATGGCCAAACAGCTTGCCTAAAGCAACAAGTAATTAGGTAGTTAAGCCAGATCGGGTTGGCGGGCTGCCGAC
>CAZTED010000019.1:6758-29750 GCA_964612175.1 uncultured Sphingomonadaceae bacterium | reverse complement strand
ATGGCCTTCGCCACCGGGCGCCACGTGTGCGACCACGGCGTGCGCGCGCCGTTCGATGGCGAACCGGTCGCGCAGCTGGTGCGCAAGGTCTACGCCGACCACGTGGTGTTCCACCAGGGCGACGAGGACCTTGCGCCGGGCGTGCGCCTTGTCCTTGCTCCCGGCCACACGGCCGGGCTGATGGTGGTGGTATGCGACACGGCGCGGGGCCCCGTGGTCCTCGCCAGCGATGCCGCGCACCTTTACGCCAACATCACCCGCGCCATCCCGTTCCCCATCTTCGTCGACCCGCAGGACTATGCGCGGGCACAGGGCAAGGTGATGGATCTGGCAGGTGGCAGCCTGGATCACGTGATCCCGGGCCACGATCCGCTGGTGCTCGCCTGCTTCCCCACCGAAAACGATATTGCCCGCGTCGACCTGCCGCCGCATAGGCCGATTGCGGAGATGCTATGACACAGATGAATGCGCCGGCGATCGGCTTCCTGGGACTGGGGCGCATGGGTGCGCCGATGGCCGCCAACCTGCTGAAGGCCGGGCACAAGGTGCTGGTCCACGATGTCTCCCCTGACGCTGTCGCCGGACTGGTCGCGCAGGGGGCTGTTGCTGCAGGTTCCGCCGCGGCGCTGGGCGAGCGGTGCGACGTGGTGTTCACCAGCCTGCCGACACCGGCCATCGTGCGCGAGGCGGTGCTGGGTGCGGACGGCATCTGTTCGCTGGCGGCGCCCAAGGTGCTGTGCGACTTGTCCACAAGCGGTCCACAACTGGCGCAGGAACTGGCCGGGGCGCTTGGCCCGCGTGGCGTCGCCTGCTTCGATGCGCCTGTTTCCGGCGGGATAAAGGGCGCTGTCGAGGCGACCATTTCGATCATGGTCGGCGGTCCATCCACAGAATATGAAGTTAACTTGAGGTCGTTGCTGGAGGCGATCGGCAAGCCCTTCTACATGGGCGAGACGCCCGGTTCCGGGCAAACCATGAAGCTGGTCAACAACTTGCTGGGCGCGGTCGCCATCGGGGTGACAGCAGAAGGCATGGCCTTCGGCATCAAGCAGGGGCTGGACCCGGCACGGATGATCGAGGTGCTCAACCAGTCCACCGGCGTCAACTCCGCCACCCGCGACAAGTGGCCGCGCTCGGTCCTGCCGCGCACCTTCGATTTCGGATTTGCCGCAGCCCTCAGCCTGAAGGACACGCGCCTGCTGATGGACGAGGCCGAGGCGGCCGGCGTACCGCTGCCGCTCGGCCGCATTGTCGAAGGCTACCTTGAACGCACGCTGGAGCGCGAAGGGCCACAGGCAGACTTCACCGCCATCGCCAAGGTGGTGGAGGAAGCCGCCGGGCTTGACCCGGACCGCTGAACCTTATCTCAGTCCTGCGTCTGTGTGGCGGAGGGATCCTGCGCGGGCGAGCTGGCGCTGTCCTTTCCATTGGCCTGCTTCCTGTCGTAGGCTCGCTTGGCAAGGTAACCACCCACGCCCACTGCCACCAGGGCAGGAATACTGAACCGACGGACCAGTGGCACCGCCATCGCGCCCAGCAAGGCACCCCCGGTTCCGCCGATTGATGCGCTGTGCTTCGCGGCCTGGGCACCTGCTGCGGCGCCGATCAATTTCCCGATCATGGCAAACTCCTTCTGCAATGGGTGTAGAACCCCTTGCGCCGGGATCTTGTTCCGCCGCCAGGCTGCGTCAGATGTCGTTCCTGATCGTCGCCAGCGCGCCGCCGTCGATCTCCCACTTGGCGCCGTTGACGTAGCTCGCCTCGTCACTGAGCAGGAAGGACACCACATCGCCCACCTCGCGCGGCTGGCCGACGCGATTCAGGGTGGCGACCTGGCCCAGCTTGTCCATGCCGGCCTGCACATTGCCATCGAACATCTGTTCCAGCATGCCCACCAGCAGCGGGGTCTCGATCACGCCGGGCATCACGCAGTTCACCCGCACGCCCTTTTGCGCAACCTCGCTCGCCGCCGTGCGGGTGAGGCCGACCGCGCCGTGCTTGGCAGCGTTATAGGCACAGGCCCCCGCCAGCCCGCGTTCCGAACCGATCGAGGCGGTGTTGACCACCGCACCCTTGCCCGCCGCCACCATGTACGGCAGCACGAAGCGCAGGCCGAGGAACATCGATCGCAGGTTCACCCGGATGATCTTGTCGAACATGGCGATGTCATATTCGTGGGTGGGGGCAAGGTCGCCCTCGATCCCGGCATTGTTGAAGAAGCCGTCGATCTTGCCGAACTCGGCCATGGCCGCCGCGGCATAGCCTGCCACCGCCGCCTCGTCCGCACAGTCTGCCACGTGGGCAATGGCACGGTGGCCCTTGGCGCAAAGCTCGGCGGCGCGCGCCTTCACGCCATCCGCATTGATATCCACCAGCAGCACCTCGGCCCCTTCGCGGGCCAGGATCTCGCAGGTGGCAAAGCCGATGGCGCCGGCAGCGCCGGTGACGATGATGGAACGTGCCTGATGGCGCATGATCTTATCCCTTTGACTTGCGGAACGGCAGGGTGAGGATGAACCAGGCGAGGCCCGGGGTCAGCAGCTTGAGGAAGTTCTTCGCTTCCTCCGGCGTCAGGGTCGCGGTCATCGGCATGGTGCCGTAGACCTTGCCTTTCAGCACAAGGTCGTTGCCCTTGCGCTCGATCTTGCTGACCTGCATCAGCTCGCTCTTGTCGGCGGCGCGGATCTTCATGATGCGCTCCTCACGGCCTGATCTCGTCGAAATCGATGCCGAGGTCCTCGGCCATCACCATGGCGGTGGCGCGCCCGGCGCCGAACACCCCGCCGCCCGGATGCTGGAACGGTCCGACAAGGTAGAGACGGTCCACCCCCGGCACACGGTACTGGCCCAGTTCCGGCGTCGGCCGGTGCGCGCCCGACTGGTAGGGCGTGGTGGCAATGCCGTGCAGGTCCCCGCGGAAGAAGCTGGGACTGGTCCGCTCCATGTCGACCGGGCTGTCGCAATGATAGTCCAGCACCACGTCCGGCACGTTCTCGATGTAGTTCGCCATGCGGGCGATCATCTTTTCGGCGAATTCGCCCTTGGCCTCGTCCCAGTTGCGGCCGTCCTTGCGGTGGTAGGGGACATAGTCCCAGGCGTGGAAGATCGCCTTGCCTTCCGGTGCGCGGCTGGGATCGTGCTGGGTCAACTGGCCGACGCCGACGAGCGGCGTGGCGCTGAAATTGCCATAGCGCAGCTCGTCGAATGCGCGGCGCATGTCCTCGTATTCGGCGGGCATCAGTTCGTACATAACGGCGGACAGCGGTTCGCCGTCATGGCGCTTTGCCTTGAACTTCAGCGGCGCGTCGAGCGCGGCGTGGACGGTGAAGCAGGCGGCATCGGTGATATGCGTGCGCCGGGCATTGCGGGCAACGCTGGCCGGAAGCGATGGCACCATGTCGGGCAGGACATGCGGGTGGATCGCGCCGATCACGCCATCGCTGCACGACAGGCGCGAGCCATCATCGAGCACCACGCCGCTGGCCCTGGCTCCGTCGGTCACCACCTCGCGCACAACCTTGCCGGCCTGGACGGTGCCGCCATGGTCCTCGATGCAGGCGATCAGCGCGGCGGTCAGGCTGCCCGATCCGCCCACCGGCACGCCAAAGCCGAACTTCTCCAGGAAACCGAGGAACACATAGGCGCCGATCCCGGTGGCCTTCTCGTCAGGCGAGACGAGGTTTTCGCCGGCCACGCGGCCGAAGTGGGCCTTGACCTTGTCGTGCTCGAACAGCTCCTCCATCAGGTCGAATGTGGAGACGCCCATGGTGCGCATGATCTCGCGCCCCTCGGCGCTCTGGTCCATCATCGCGGTCTGCGCGCCCAAGGGCATCGGCGGGGAATAGAGGCCGGCCTGGATCATCGGCAGCCATTCGGCAGCCTGGCGGCTCATTTCGAGGAAGGTATCGGCATCCTTCCGGCTGAACCGGGCGATCGCTTCGGCACTCCTGGCCGGATCGCGGTGCAGCGGCAGGGTGGAGCCATCCTCCCACACGCTCATCATCGGCACATCGGGGAAGACGTAGCGCAGGCCGTATTTCGACTTGAGGCCGAGGTCATCGTTCAGCAGCAGCGGATTGCCCTGAATGAAGATGTGGCTCATCGAATGCTGGTCGTGGCGGAAGCCGGGCAGGGTCAGCTCACGGCTGACCACGCCGCCTCCGTGCCAGGGGTTGCGTTCCAGCACCAGCACGCGCTTGCCCGCACAGGCAAGGTAGGCGGCGGCGACAAGGCCGTTGTGGCCCGATCCGATGACGATGATATCTGCGTCTGCCATGTGTGATCCTTAGAGACAGGCGGAAAGGGCGAGGTCGGACAACTTGCCGCAGCGTTCGATGTTCGCCGCCTGCGTCATCACGCCCGCGCTGAGGAAGGAGAAGGTGACATCGGCTTCCGGGTCGACCCAGAACATGGTCGATCCCGCGCCATAGTTGCCAAAGGTCTCGGGGCTCGCCAGCTGGCCGAACAGGTGCTGGAACACACCGGTCCCGCGCACCTGGAAGCCGAGGCCCTGGTTGGCCGGCGGCACCACCCACCCGGCACGCAGGGCCACGCCCTTGTACAGCTCGTTGGGCTTGTCGCCCGTGTGGATCCGGCGGGCAAGGCGCACCATGCGCGGAGACAGGATGCGGTGGCCGTCCAGCTCCCCCTCGCGCCGCAGCATCTCGGCAAAGCGCCACAGGTCACCGCAGGTGGAAGCGCAGCCGACGTGCGGGGCCTCCACATCCGGATCCTCGAACAGCGCGTGGTCGCCCGCGATGTTGCGGGACAGGTGCTTGATCGGCACCGTGCCGCGCATGTCGGGGCGCACGTGGCGTTCGTTGAGATCTGCCCGCAGGCCCATGCTGGTGGACTGCATCTTCAGCGGATGGAACAGGTCTTCCTGCAGCAGCGTCTGGTAACTGCGGCCCCGGGGGTCGGTCCGCACCAGCGCCATGCCCATCAGCACGTGGTTGACCAGCGGGGAATAGTCGCTTTTCTCGCCCGGCTGGCTGGTGCCGTGCACATGGGCAATGCTCTCGTCATAAAGCTCCTGCAGCCGGTCGAGGAACATGCCCGGCTTCGGGCTCCACACCCCCGGCATACCCGCCTGGTGGGTGAGCAGATGGAAGAAAGTGGCATCCTCGCGCGGTTTGCCGGTGAACTCGGGCAGCACGTCGCGCACCTTGGTGGTGAGCGCAAAGCGCCCTTCCTCGATGGCCCGCATCACCAGCACGTTGGTGAAGGCCTTGGTGACCGAGAACAGCGAGAAGACATCGTCCTTCGCCAGCGCCCGTTCGCCGCCGGCATAGGCGTGGCCGATCGCCTCGTCGAACACCAGCACGCCGCCGCGCCCGACCTTCAGCACGACGCCGTAATAGTCGCCCTTCGCGATATCCGCCTCGATCACCGCCTTCAGCGTGTCGAGCCGTTCCTGCCAGACTGCACCCATGATCCTCGTGTTCCCTTATCCGGCCGCGATGATGCCGCCGTCGACGGCCAGCATCGCCCCGTTGATGAAGCTCGCCTCGTCGCTCAGCAGGAAGGCGACCGCCTGCGCCACGTCTTCGGGCGTGCCATTGCGGCGCAAGGGGATGGCCTTTGCGCGCTCAGCGTACTGTTCCGGGGTCACAAACCCCTGGGTCGCGGGCGTGGGGACGCTGCCCGGCGCGATGGCGTTGACGCGGATCCCGCGCGGCCCCAGTTCGCCGGCCAGCACCTTGGTCAGCCCCGCAATCCCGGCCTTGATCGTGGTATAGGCCCCGGTATTGGGCCGCCCCCGATAGGCGACGGGGCTGGAATAGTTGAGGATGGAGCCCGGCTGGCTCTCGTCCCGGTGGGCGAGGAAGGCCTGCACCCCCCAGAACACGCTTTTCAGGCCAGCCGACAGCATCCGGTCAAGCGTTTCCTCGGTCACCGCCTCGATCGGCTCGTAAACCAGTACGCTGGCATTGTTGATCACCGCGCGCAGCGGACCTGCATCGGCGGCGAAGTCCGCGGCAAGCTGGAAAAACGCCTCGCGGCTGCCGCAATCCGCGCCATAGCTGAAGGCGCGTCCGCCGCCCGCAATGATGCTTTCCGCCACCTTGAGCGCACTCGCCCCGTCGATGTCGGCCACGCCCACGATCGCGCCTTCGGCGGCAAGGTGCCGGGCAATCCCCTCACCCAGGCCTCGCCCGGCGCCGGAAATGAGGATCGGCTGGTTTTCGAAGCGTTTGCCGGGCTGGGTCATCAGTCCATGCCGAACAGCTTGGCGGTGTAATGGCTGTCCATATACTCGCGCATCTTGTCGACCTTGCCGTTCGACACCTCGAACACCCAGCAGTAGTCGTTGTCGTAGGCCTTGCCATCGGGCAGGCCGCCGGTGGAGTTCGATTCCACGCAGACCCAGCCATCCCGGCTGAAGATCGTGCGCACGTGGATCTTGGGATCGCCCGGGTTGAACATGCCGCGCACGGGGGCCAGGAACTTGTCGATGATGTCCATGCCCACATGGCGGCCAGCCCCGGCGATGTCTTTCACCATTGGCTCCCACACGCTCTCGTCGTGGTAGAAAGTGCGCAGCTTTTCGAGGTCGCCCGAGGAGAGCACCTCGAAGAAATCGAGCACCAGTTGTTCGTCTGCGTTCGCGGCCTTTACCGTCATGTCCGATCCTCTCGCGTGGATGTCTGTTACTTGAGCCCGCGCGCCTCGTCGGTCGGCGGCGGCAGGGTGGGCATCGGCCCGCCTGAATGGAGCACGACCCGGCCATAGCGGCTCATGAAGCGCCACTTGCCTTCGGTCTTCACATAGTGGTCCTCGAACCCGCCGACATAGATCGCGCCCGATGGCTGCGGCGGCTCTATGCCTTCATGGCTGGACAGCATGGTGAGGTAGTTGGTGCCGCGCGCCTCGGTCTCGGAAATCACCTCCACCAGCACGTTGGTGACGATATGGCGCACCAGGATCGGCTTGCGGTCGCGGAAGATCGCCTGCACCGCTTCGCGCCCGTGATAGGGGTGGTCCGGCTGGAACGGACGGGCCATCTGGCAATCCTGGGTGAAGAGGTCGGCCAGCGCCTCGTGATCGCCGTTATCGGCATATTTTGCGAACAGCAGCGGCAGCCTGCCGACCTCTGCCTCGATCCTCAGGCGCTTCTTGTCCTTCATGCCGCATCTCCTTCCGCGTCGATCTCGGCAAAGGCCTCGTTGGCGATGCGGAAGCTGTCGACCGCGGCGGGAATGCCGCCGTAGATGCCGACCTGCAGCAGCACTTCGCGGATCTCCTCGCGCGTCAGGCCGTTGTTGAGCGCGCCGCGGATATGGATCTTGAGCTCGTTATGGCGGTTCAGGATCGCGATCATGGCAAGGTTGATCAGGCTGCGGTCGCGCAGGGGCAGCCCCTCGCGGCCCCAGTTCCAGCCCCAGCAATAGGTGGTCACAAGTTCCTGCAGCGGTTCGTTGAACGGGCCGCTCTTCGCCAAGGCCTTGTCGACATAGGCATCGCCCAGCACCTTGCGGCGGATCGCCATGCCCTTGTCGAACATTTCCTGCCCGGTCATTTCGGGTGCTGTCTTTTCCTGGCTCATCGCATTTCTTCCCTTAGAGGACGGAGTAGGCGGCATCGATCAGCCGCCGCGCGCGCGGGCCGTTGGTGCCCACCGCGTGCATCTGGTTGCAGCAGTACGAGAAGCCGAGCCGGGCATCGGGATCGCCGAAACCGATCGATCCCCCCAGGCCATGGTGGCCGAAACTGCGCATGTTCGGGCCCATCCAGACCGCTTCCGGCGTATTGAGGAGCACGCCCAGCGCCTGGTGGTAGGGGCGTTCCTGCAAGAGTTCGGTCTGGTTGTGCTGCTCGGTGATCATGGCTTCCAGCGCAGGACGGGGCAACAGGGTGATGCCGTCAACCTCGCCCACCGTTGCGCCATAGATGCGCGCCACGCCGCGGGCATTGCCGTGCCCCGATCCGCTGGCGATCTCGCAGGTGCGCCAGGAGGGGCTGTTCATGGTGGTATGCCAGGGCTCGGCCGGGTTCTGCAGGAAGGCGAAGCTGCGCAGCACCGCGCCATCCTGCCAGCCTTCGGGCGTGGTCGGCTTGTCCGGCACGGCCTGGTCCTTGGCGGCGAACAGCCGTGCCCCGGTGTTGGGCAGGACTTCGGCAACGTGGCTCTGCTCGTCGGCATCCATCCCGCCGATGGCATATTCGGCGTGGAGCGGACCGGTGACCCGCTGGCGCAGGAACGGCCCCACGGTCATGCCTGTAACGCGCCGCATGATCTCGCCCAGGAGGAAGCCCTGGTTGTGCACATGGTAGGCGGCACGCGTGCCGGGTTCCCACAGCGGCTCCTGCACTTCCAATGCCTTTATATAGGGTTCGTATTCGAGGAAGGCGCCCGGCCACAGCGTGTCAGTGGTGAGGACGGGGATCGCGGCGCGATGATCGAGGCACCAGCGAACAAGGATGTCTTCCTTGCCGTTCTGCGCGAATTCCGGCCAGTAATGCGCCACCGGCCTGTCGATATCGATCAGCCCCTCGGCCACGCACATGTTGAAGGCGATGCCGGTCACACCCTTGGCCACGCTCATCATGCAGACGGTGGAATGCTCGTCCCATTCCTGCGATCGGTCCGCGCGGGCCCAGCCGCCCCACAGGTCCACCACCGTTTCGCCATCAACCACGATCGAGCAGCCGGCGCCCAGTTCCTCCTCCTCGCGGAAGTTCGCGACAAAGGCATCGACCACCGGGCGGAACCGCTCGTCATAGCGGCCATGCAGCGGGAACGTGCCGCCGCGCGCTTCGATGGTGTCGTGGAATTCGGCGCTCGCCAATGCTCTCTCCCCTCGCCCGGCCCCTATTGCCCGGCCCGTCTGGCTGGTCTTGCGGTCTTTGCGACTCTAACGATCGTTAGTGCTAGGCCAGCGCCGCAACAAGCGAAAGGGGCTTTTCAGCTCGCCTCCGCGATTAGGCCTTGCGCCTAGAGGAACGCGATCGTGCGCAATTCCACGCTCTGCCTGGGCGTGGCATCGTGGGGAGCGGTGGGATCCTCGAAGGCCGAATGGGCGGTGAACTGCACCGCGTCGGGATCGCTGTCGAACAGCTTGAAGACCATCGCCTCGCTCGGCTGCATCTGCGGCACCCAGTACCAGCGGTGATCGGGCCGGAAGGCGAGGTTGAAGCCCCAAAGCGAAAATTCGAGGCCGCCAAGGCCGCCCACGATTTCGCTGTCAAACAGGTCCTCGCGCCGGACCGTGCGAGCATCGCACAGGGCCAGCGGTGCGCTTTCGACCGGCGTGATCGGGCGCCAGACGTTGATCAGCATGTGATGCCGGGCAAGCCACTGCGGCGCTTCGGCCTCTCCCAGGATCTGCCGGGTGAAATCGGCCACGGTCTTCGCGCCATAATCGACATGAGCCCCGAAGGCCGGTTGGTTATGGCCGTGGGTGCCGGTGGCATTGGTGCGCAGGATCGGGCCAAAGCTGATGACCTTCGCGGCCCCGGTCAATCGCTGGACCAGAGCCTCGGTGGCGCGGCAATACCGATCCAGCTGCGCCTTGTCGGTATAGTCGGCGATGCCCGAGGGCTCGTCCACCACCACGAAGCCGTTCCGTTCCAGCGCCAGCTGGTCCATTTCCGGCCTGGCATCGTGGATCGTGACCAGATGCTCCTCTCCCGGCCAGTAGCTGCGCTCGCGATCGCCGGCATAGAAGGTCGCCTTCTCGCCCCTGACGACATATTTCATCGCCGCAGTGACATCGCGCGTGGCCAATCCGGTCCCGGTCATTCCTCTTGCCCTTATTCTTTTGACGGCATTGCCCGGGCATCATAGCAAGGCCGGCAAGCCGCCGTCGAGCGGACAAAGTCAATCGCTCTGGGAGAGGGGCACAGATGGCCGAGGGATACGCGGACCCGCGTGACGTGATGCGCGAGCGGGCGATGAACCTGCAGCAGTATGGCGTGGTCACGCTCTGCGTGCTGATCAACATGATCGACGGGTACGACATCCTCGCCCTGGCCCAGGCCGGCAGCGCGCTCAGCCGAGACTGGGGCCTCAGCAATGCCGAACTGGGCACGCTGCTCTCGATGAACCTTGTCGGCATGGCGCTGGGCGCGCTGGGCGTCTCGCCCGTGGCCGACCAGTACGGACGGCGACCGGCAATGCTGATCTGCCTGGCGCTGATGAGCGTGGGCATGGCGGTGTCGGCGGTTTCGACCGGGTTCCTGACCATGGCCATTGGCCGCCTGATCACCGGCATCGGGATCGGCGGCATGACCAGCACGGCCGGCACGCTGGCGCTGGAATACGCCAGCAGCAAGCGGCGGGAATTTGCCGCGGCATCGGTCGCCTCGGCCTATCCGGTGGGCACGATCATAGGCGCGATTGTGGCCGTGGCCGTGCTTGATTCCTATGGCTGGCGCGGCATCTTCTGGTTCGGCGCCAGCCTGTCGGCCGTCCTGCTGCCCATCGCCTGGCTGTGGCTGCCCGAAAGCCTGGACTTCCTGCTCACCCGCCAGCCCAAGGGCGCGCTGGAGACCACCAACAAGGTGCTGCGGCGGATGCAGGTGCCCCAGATCACCGCTTTGCCGCCGCGGCCGGAGGATTCGGGCGAAGGCTCCACCGCGCTGCGCGAGATCATGCAGCCGGTCCACCGCAATGAACTCGTGACCAAGCTTTTCCTGGCCCACGCGCTCAACATGTTCGCCTGGTACTTCATCATCAACTGGGGTCCGCCGCTGGTGGCCGAGGCGAGTGCATCGGACGAACTGGGCGCGCGCTATTCGGCATGGGTCTCCTATGGCGGGATCGTCGGCGGGCTGACCGCGGGCTACTTCTGCGGCACCTTTGGCGTGAGGCGGATGATGTGGTTCACCATGGTGAGCCTCGCCGTGCTCATCGCGCTGTTCGGCATGTTCGTGGACAATACCACGGCGCTGATGGTGATCGCGCCGCTGATCGGCGCTGCGCTGTTCGGCTCTGCCGTGGCAAACTGGCTGACCATTGCCTATGCCTTCCCGCCGCACCTGCGCGCCACGGGCCTGGGTTTTGCCACCACCGCAGGCCGCGTGGGATCGATCTTCGGGCCGATCGTGGGCGGCGCGCTGCTCGGCACCCGCACCGGCGACCTGGAGCTGGGCTTCGTGTCGCTGGACGTGACGATGACCCTGACCGCAGTATGCGTCATCATGGGCGTGCCAGCGATCCTGTCCGCAATCACCTTCAACCGCGCCCGGCGGGTGGAGCCGGGGCGATGACCCTTCAGGCGATTGCGGGCCGGCCCGTCACGCGCGGGTTGGTCTCGGCCACCAGCATGGCGATGAGGCCGGCCACCAGCGCCAGGCCCAGCTGGACGTAGAGCGCCACGTCGAGGCTGAAGCTGTCGGCCAGCCGGCCGGTGATCGGCGGCAGGGCAAAGCCGCCGAAGATCTCGCCCACGGCAACCACCGCGCCCATGGCGGTTGCGGCGCGCAGGCGGCCCAGCGTCTCTGCCGGGATCACGCCCATGAACAGCGGGAACGAACCGAGCCCCATCCAGCTGACGAACATCAGCGCGGCGAGCAGCACCGGAGTCCCGTCAACCCAAAGCAGGGTTGCAGGCGCGATGGCCATCAGCAGGCAGAACAGCACCAGCGCCGGCTTGCGCCCGACCTTCTCAGACAACAGGCCGGCTGTCACGGCGCCAACCGCGGGCGAAAAGCCGAGCACCGACATCATCCGGCTCCAGGTTTCGGGCGCAATACCCCTGGGCCCGTCGAGATAGAGCGGCATGAAGATCGAGCCGACCACCACGGTGCCAACGGCAAAGATCGACACCAGCGAGCACAGCGCGATGTTGCGCGTGGCCATGAGCAAGCGCACCTCCCGCCCTTCGCGCGCCAGCAGGGCGCCGAACGACGGGCGCGGTGTCGATGCCTCCCCGACAGGTCGCGGGGCGGCATCGGGCTCCTTGATGAAACGCCAGATGAGCAGGGCCAGCACCAGCCCGGGCACGCCCGAAAGGTAGAAGGCCACGCGCCAGTCGTAGGCCTCGGCAATGGCTACCAGCACGATCGGGGCGAGCGCCGTGCCGATGATCGATCCGAAGACGTTCTGCACCACCGCCGCGTTCAGGCCCTTGCGGCTCTCGGCGCTGGCAGCAACCATGATGGCGAGGCAAATCGGCAGGAACGGCCCCTCCGCCGCGCCCATCACGATCCGGCTGGCGAGCAGCGATCCGAAGCTCCATGCAAGGCCCGACATCACCGAGGCGAAGGAGAAGATCACCAGCGCCGCCAGAAGGAACGGCTTGCGCTTGCCCACAAGGTCCGACCAGCGGCCGACGAAATAGGCGCCCAGTGCCCAGGTGAGCGACAGGCCCGATCCGAGCCAACCGAGCTGTTCGTTCGACAGCTGCATCTCGGCCTGGACGTAAGGGCCCAGGAACGTCATCGCCATGCGGTCGAAGTAGGCAAAGCCATAGGCAAAGCCCAGCAGGAGCAGGACCGTCAGCTCGTATCCGCCCAGGCGCACGCCCGGCCTGCTGGTGGTTGCCTCCATCGATCCTGTCTCCCTGAACCCGGCCTTTTTTGTCTCACCGGAGTAATCATTGGCTGCGAGATATGCCGCAGCGTGGTGTTGCCTGATTACGACAATAGGCACGTTTTGAAACGGGGAAAGCGCTGCCATGCTTGCTACAATTGTAACATCGGTTAGTGTTGCAGTTGGAGAGAGGAGCAGGCTTGGCTTAGGCTTTGCCGTACCCTCATCCCATTATCGCCCGTTAACCCGTGCCGGACAGCGGCACACGGCGGGCGTAGGTTTAGTAGCGTGGGGACAACGGGTCGCCACAAGGGGAGGATAACCTGATGAAGTTCAAGACGCTCAGCGTCGCGTCGTCGCTGGCCATTGTGGCAGCAACGGCCACGCCTGCACTTGCGCAGGAAAATGCCGACGACAACCGCACCAACGTCATCGTTGTGACGGCGGAATTCCGCGAAGCCAACCTGCAGGATACGCCGCTGGCGATCACCGCGGTCAACGCCGAGATGCTCGAAGCCCGCGGCCAGACCAACATCGCGCAGGTCGCTGCCCAGGCGCCGAACGTGTCGCTGCGTCCGCAGCCGCAGAACGGTGGCTCGGGCCTCATCGCGTTCATCCGCGGCGTCGGCCAGACCGACTTCAACTACGCGCTCGATCCGGGCGTCGGCGTCTATGTGGACGACGTCTACATCCCG
Organism: uncultured Sphingomonadaceae bacterium; assembly: GCA_964612175.1. Classification (GTDB taxonomy): domain Bacteria; phylum Pseudomonadota; class Alphaproteobacteria; order Sphingomonadales; family Sphingomonadaceae; genus Alteraurantiacibacter. Next base: position 16,580 of record CAZTED010000019.1, on the reverse strand, counting down.
ACCCTGTCGAGCTCGCTGCTCGAACTGATCGACCTTGAGCGTATCGAAATCCTGCGCGGCCCGCAGGGCACGCTGGCCGGCAAGAACTCCATCGGCGGCTCGATCAAGCTGTTCTCGCAGCGTCCGCAGGGTGACAACTCGGGCTCGTTCCGCCTCGAGTATGGCTCCTACGACATGATCGCGATGCGCGGCATGGCCGACATCGGCCTGACCGACAGCCTGGCCCTGCGCGTTTCGGGCATGAGCCGCAGCCGCGATGGCTATGTCGACATGCTCGACTACGGCGTGCTGCATAACGACAACGTGCCGTCGAACATGGCGCGCGGTCGCGGCAACCCCGACTACAGCACCATGGGCGGCGAAAGCCTGGTTGCCGGCCGTGCAGCCCTGCGCTGGGAAGCGACGGACCGCCTGGAGATCAACATCTCCGGTGACTACACCCGCCAGAACGACGAAGCCGTGGCGACTGTCCTGATCGCTGCCGGTAACCCGGTCGGCCCGGGCGTTTCGGCCGAGCTGTTCAACCCGCGGTCGGTCAACCCGTCGACCTCGCTGAGCAACACCTTCACGCCGATCCCGTGGCTGGTCGGCACCGATGGCAACGCGGTGACGCTGGACTGCCGCTTCGTGCCCGCCGGCCCGCACAGCTGCGATACGGCGAACCTCGAAGCCCTGGGCTATGACCCGCGCTTCGTCAGCTATGCCAACTTCGCCGACGGCATGGTTGGCAACCCGCAGGCCCCGTTCAAGCCCTACTTCGCCCTGCCGATCACCCGGTTCGAAGGCTATGGCATCAGCGGCAATGTCACCTATGACATCACCGACGATGTGCAGCTGGTCTACATCGGCTCGTACCGCGCCTATACCTCGCAGTGGGGCCAGGACCAGGACAACACCCCGATCCCGGTTGCCCAGCTCGACAACGAGCTGAACCACGAGGCCTGGAGCTCGGAAGTCCGCCTGAACTTCGAAGTGGCCGATGGCATGCTTCAGGGTACGGTCGGCGGCTTCTACCTCGACCAGGAAGGCACCTACACCGCGCGTGTGGACCTGAACTACGTCAACCCGACCATCGACTTCATCCACGGTCCGGACTCGACGCCCAGCACCACCAAGGCGGTGTTCGGTACGTTCACCCTGCGTCCGACGGATGCCCTCAGCCTGACGGGCGGCCTGCGCTACACCAAGGACGAGAAGATCTACACGTACTTCCGTTCCAACCCGGATGGTACCGTTCCGAACCCGGCGGTCTGCTTCGCCAACCCCCCGGGCGGCTCGGTGTTCGGTTCGCCGAACTGCATCCTGTCCGGCCTGTTCAACATCCCGGGCGCTTTCCGCGGCGACCGTCTCGACTGGCGCGTTGTTGCAGACTACCGCTTCTCGGACGAGTTCCTGGCCTATGGCTCGGTCTCGACCGGGTTCAAGGGCGGCGGCGTGAACCCGCGTCCGTTCGTGGGTGACCAGGCCCTGCCGTTCGATCCGGAAACCCTGACGACCTACGAACTCGGCTTCAAGTCCGACTTCCTCGATCGTACGGTCCGGCTGAACGGCGCGGTGTTCCTGAACAAGTACCAGAACATCATCCTGGGCAAGCAGATCTGCCCGGAATCGAGCCTGCCCTCGCCGTGTCTGCGCCCGGAAAACATCGGCTCTGCCGACGTGAAGGGTGCCGAGCTTGAAATCGGGATCTTCCCGGTTGACGGCCTGTCGATCGACGGCTCGATCAGCGTGCTGGACTTCGAGTACACCACGGCGACCAATGCCCAGGGCAACCTGGTGGGCACCGGGATCAACGGCAACAACATCACGCCGTACACCCCGGAACTGGCCTACTCGTTCGGCATCCAGTACGATTACGAGATCCCCTCGGGCACGATCAGCGGCCGTTTCGACGGTTCGTATCAGGGTGAAGTGTTCACCAATGCCGAGAACACCTCGTGGGCCCGTGTCGATGGTCGGTTCCTGGGCAATGCCCGCCTGACCTACACCACGGAAAACGAAGACTGGCGGATTGCGCTGGAAGTGCAGAACGTGTTCGACAAGTACTACTTCCTGTCGGTCAGCGACACGACCTCGAACGCACTGGGCGTGGTCACCGGCGTGCCGGGCCGTCCGCGGACCTGGTCGCTGGCGGTCGAACGCCGCTTCTGATCCGGTTACGTCCCCGCCCGGCTTGGGCGGGGACGGCCACCGGCCGGAAGGCCTGAAAGAAGAAAGGGGCGCGGACCTGCCTGGTCCGCGCCCCTTTCTCTTTATCGCCCGGGCGGGGCAAGCGCCCCGTCAATGCTGCAGGATCAATCCTGGTTCAGCCGATCGCGCATTTCCTTGCCCGGCTTGAAATAGGGCACCCGCTTGGCCGGCACGTCCACCGCATCGCCGGTGCGCGGGTTGCGACCGGTGCGGGCATCGCGCCCACGGCTGGAGAAAGTGCCGAAACCGCGCAGCTCCACGCGGCCACCTTCGGCGAGCCTGGCAGATATCTCCTCGAAGAAGATGTCCACCACCTGCTCGACCTCCTCGGGCCGCAGGTCGGGATTGTCCGCGGCAAGCGATTGCAACAGTTCTGATCTTATCATGGTCGCCCCTCCGGATCCGGCCCACCGCCGGATGTTCCCAGTTGATGCCCAATCGATGCAGACACACTGTGCGACCCTGAAGGCAATGGTCTGCAGGCCCTTAACGATGGCAGAACCAGTGCGCCGGTGCAACGGTTCGTTCATCGGCAAGAAAGGTTTCATTGACCGAACTGTTCGCGAAAACAGCACGAGCCCGCTGCCCTGCCAGGTTCAGGCGGGAAGGTCCTCGGCAAGATCTTCGAGCCGGATGTCGAGCCGGGCCATGCGCCGGCGGATCTGCGGCCATTCATCCATCAGGAAGGCCTCGCGTTCAACCTGCCTCAGCCGAGCGGCCGCGCCTTCGCGCACGAACATGCCCACGCCGCGCTGCACGCGGATCAATCCGTCGGCCTGGAATTGCTGGTAGGCCTTGGCAACAGTCAGCGGATTGGCGCCCTGCTCGGCCGCGAAAGCCCTGACCGAGGGCAGCATGGACCCTTCGGCATAGTCGCCGGCAATGATCGCGGCGGCAATGCGTTCGCGCAGGCGCAGGTAGACGGGCTTGGTGTCGCTCATGCCGGGTTCTCGCTTCGAAGTGATGCAGTGCCATAATACAGCGCGGCAGGCAAGGTTCCACGACCGGCCGCCAACCCGCACCGGCCGGTTTCGAGTGCAACGAAACCGCTTCACTTGCCCGCTGGAGGCGCTAGGGTGCGGCGCCTGGGCGCGGGTGGCGCCTGCCGGGAACGAGGATGGGGGCGGCATGAAAGACTTGGGCCTGTGGAACGAAGGTGACTGGGTGGCAGCGATTGCCACGGTCATCCTGGCGGCCTTCCTCGTGGCAGGGGGCCTGATCGCCGCCAGCCGCAAGCCCGAAGTGCTGGGCCACCCCAAGGGCCTGTACATGCTGTTCTTCGCCGAGATGTGGGAGCGGTTCAGCTTCTACGGCATGCGCGCCATCCTGATCTTCTACCTCGTCCAGCACTGGCTGTTCAGCCAGGGAGAGGGCAACCTGATCCTGGGGGCCTATGGCGCCATGGTCTATGTCACGCCGCTGCTTGGCGGCTGGCTGGCCGACCGTTACCTGGGCCAGCGCAAGGCCGTGCTGTTCGGCGCCGTGCTGCTGGCGCTGGGCCACCTGTTCATGGCGGTGGAGGGTGACGGCGGGCAATCCGATCCTGCCCTCAGCGTCTTCTGGCTGGCTCTGGCGCTGATCATCGTCGGCTCCGGTTTCCTGAAGGCGAACATCTCGGTCATGGTCGGCCAGCTCTACCCGCTGACCGACAGCCGCCGCGACGCGGCCTATACGATCTTCTACATGGGCATCAACCTGGGTGCCGCGGCAGGCTCGATCCTGGTCGGCTACCTCGGCCTCACGGTCGGCTGGTCGGTCGGCTTCGGCCTTGCCGGCATCGGCATGGTGCTGGGCCTGATCGTCTTCGTGCTCGGCCGCAAGGCGCTGAACGGCGCGGGCGAGGCTGCCGTCCCCTTGCCGCGCAACAAGGAGATGCTGATCTATGCCGCAGGGGTGGCGGCCGTTGGCGTGATGTGGGTGCTGATGCAGTATCGCGACGTCATCCAGACGCTGCTGATCGTCACCGGCCTGGCCCTCCTGGGCTATGTCCTGTACCAGGCATCCCGGCTGGAGAAGCACCCGCGCGAGCGGATCTACGCGATCCTGTTCCTTGTCGCGCTCAACCCGGTGTTCTGGGGGCTGTTCGACCAGGCGCCGGGCAGCCTCAACCTCTATACCGATGCCTATGTCGATATCGGCGCAGTGCCAGCGGCAATCTTCCAGTCGATCAACCCGATCTACATCCTGCTGTTCGCGCCGCTGTTTGCGGCGCTGTGGCAATGGCTGGGCGCGCGCGGGCTTGAGCCGAGCGCGCCGGTCAAGTTCGCGCTGGCCCTGTTCCAGGTCGGCGCCGGCTTCCTGGTCTTCGTCTGGGGTGCGAGCTCGGTGGGCATGGAGGCGATGACCCCGGTGGTCTTCGTATTCCTGATCTACCTCCTGCACACCACAGGCGAGCTGTGCCTGAGCCCTGTCGGCCTGTCCGCGATGAACCGCCTGGCCCCCGGCTTCATGGCCAGCCTGATCATGGGTGCCTGGTTCTACATGACGGCTGTGGGCAGCTGGGTGGCCGGCAAGATCGGCGAACGGACCGGCGGCGAAAGCGGCGAGATGTCGAAGGAACTGACACTGGCGATCTATGACCAGATCGGCTGGATAGCCATCGGCGTGGGCGTGGTGGTGCTGGCATTGAGCCCCATCGTGAAGCGCTGGATGCACCTCGACACGCTCGCCGACGACCAGGAGCGGGCGGCCGGGGCCGGCGTTGCAGGGGCATGACGGGCGAACTGGTCCAGCTGCTGCTTGCCAATGCCGCCTTTATCGGCAGCCACTTTGCCATGTCGCACCCCTTGCGCGGGCCGATGGTGCGGGTGCTGGGACAGGGCGGGTTCCTGGGCCTCTATTCGCTGGTGAGTTTCGCGCTGATCGCGTGGGTGGCCATGGCCTTCAAAGCCGCGCCCCCGGCGGACCTTGGCGGCAGCGGAGATGCCGGCTGGATCCTTGCCACTGCCCTGACCCTGCCGGCCATGGTGCTGCTGGCCGGATCCTTCGCCGGCAACCCGGCCCTGCCCGACCCCACCGGCAAGGCCACGATCCCCAAGGAACCCAAAGGCGTGTTCCGCGTCACCCGGCACCCGATGATGTGGGGTATTGGCCTGTGGGCGATTGCCCACGTGGTGCTGTGGTGGAGCACCCGCACGCTGATCACCGCCGGGGCCATGGGCGTGCTCGCCCTCGTCGGCGCGCACCTGCAGGACCGCAAGAAGCGGGCGCTGCTGGGCGAGGCATGGGCGGGCTGGGAAGCGCGGACAAGCTACTGGCCGCAAGTTGGCGCGCTGTTCAGCGTGGGCTGGCTGTGGTGGGCCGTGGGGCTGGCGCTGTGGCTGGCGGCAACCTTCGCGCATGTGCACGCAGGCAGGATCCCGGCGGGGATCTGGTTGTGGGTGGGTTAGTCCTTTTCCGCCTTTGGCGGCGGATGATAGACCCAAGTGACCGTCAGGGTGTCTGATCCGATCGTCGGATTGCCGTCATCATCCAGCGCCGGCCGGTAATGCGCGAAAGCCGCAAGTTGATCACAGGTGGCCTGGTCCAACCGCGGTTCCCCGCTGGACACGGCGACCGTGCAGCCGGATACATGGCCAGTAACGTCAATCTCGAGGTCCACGGTGACGGTGCCGTCCATCCATTCGACCGAGGTATCGACATTGCCTGGAACGCCGTGATTCCAGTGAAGGCAAAGGTCATCCACCGTGCCGTCGCAGGTTACCTCATGGGCGCTGGCAGGAACAGAAAGCAGCAGGCAACCCAGGATGCCGGCAAGCCCACGGATCACGCCCGCGCTTCCTCGACCCCCGCGCTGTTGTGCCTGAGCGCGCTCAGCACCGTTTCCACGATATGCGGGGCGGTGAGGCCGGCTTCCTCGTACTGCTTGTCTGGCGTGTCGTGGTCCTGGAAGACATCGGGCAGGCGCAGGGTGCGGATCTTGAGGCCGGCGTCCACCAGTCCCTCGTCGCTCGCCATGGTGAGGACGTGCGCGCCAAGGCCGCCGATGGAGCCTTCCTCGATCGTCAGCACCACTTCGTGGGTCGCCATCAGGCGGCGGATCAGCGCGGTGTCGAGCGGCTTGACGAACCTGAGGTCGGCAATGGTTGTGGCAAGGCCCTTGGCCTCCAGCTGGTCGGCCGCCTTCTGCGCTTCGGCCAGCCGGGTGCCGAGCGAGAGGATGGCAACCTTGCCGCCCTTGGCATCGCCGCGCACCACGCGGCCCTTGCCGATCTCCAGCGCCTGCGGAACCTCCGGCAGGGCCACGCCCGTGCCGTTGCCGCGCGGATAGCGGAAAGCGATCGGCCCGCTGTCGTGCAAGGCTGCGGTATAGGTCATGTGGACCAGCTCCGCCTCGTCAGACGGGGACATGACCACCATGTTGGGCAAGGACGCCAGGTAGGTGATGTCAAACGAGCCGGCATGGGTGGCGCCATCCGCCCCCACCAGCCCGGCGCGGTCGATGGCGAAGCGGACGGGCAGGTTCTGGATCGCCACGTCGTGCACGATCTGGTCGTAAGCGCGCTGCAGGAAGGTGGAATAGATCGCGCAGAACGGGCGCATCCCCTGCGCGGCAAGCCCGGCGGCAAAGGTCACCGCGTGCTGTTCGGCAATGCCCACGTCGAAGGCGCGGGTGGGGTGCGCCTTGGCGAACTTGTCCACCCCGGTGCCGCTGGGCATGGCGGCGGTGATGGCGCAGATCCTGGAATCGCTTTCAGCCAGCTTTGCCAGCGTCTCGCCAAACACGTTCTGGTAGGCCGGTGCGCCGGCGGCGGGCTTGGATTGCTGGCCGGTGATGACGTCGAACTTGGTCACGCCGTGGTACTTGTCGGACGCTTCCTCGGCATAGGAATAGCCCTTGCCCTTCTGCGTCACGACATGGATCAGGCACGGGCCTTCGGCCGCATCGCGCACGTTTTCCAGCACCGGGATCAGCTGGTCGAGATCATGCCCGTCGATCGGGCCGACGTAGTAGAAGCCCAGCTCCTCGAACAGGGTGCCGCCCATGGCCATGCCGCGGGCATATTCATCGGTCTTGCGGGCGGCCACGTGCAGCGGCTTGGGCAGCTTGCGGGCAAACCGCTTGGCCAGTTCGCGCAGGCCGAGGAACTGGCCAGAGGTGACCAGCCGCGCGAGGTAGCCCGAAAGGCCGCCCACCGGGGGCGCGATCGACATGTCGTTATCGTTGAGGATCACGACCAGCCGGTTGCCCGCCTGTTCGGCGTTGTTCATCGCCTCGTAGGCCATGCCCGCGCTCATCGCCCCGTCGCCGATCACGGCGATGGCCTTGCCCGGCATGCCGTTAAGCTTGTTGGCGATGGCAAAGCCGAGGCCGGCCGAAATCGAGGTGGAGGAGTGTGCCGCGCCGAAGGGGTCGTATTCGCTCTCGCTGCGCTTGGTGAAGCCGGACAGGCCGCCACCCTGGCGCAAGGTGCGTATCCGGTCGCGCCGGCCGGTGATGATCTTGTGCGGATAGGCCTGGTGGCCCACGTCCCACACCAGCCGGTCTTCAGGGGTGTTGAAGACATAGTGGATCGCCACGGTCAGCTCGACCACGCCGAGGCCCGATCCGAGATGGCCGCCGGTGGTGCCCACCGTGTCGATCATTTCGGCGCGCAGCTCGTCAGCCAGCTGGCGGAGTTGCCCTGGCTCCAGCTGCCGCAGGTCGTGCGGAGTGTCGACCATATCGAGCAGCGGTGTCGCGGGGCGCAAAGTCATGAGAAATCCCTACAGGTATGCAGCCTGCCTGTCGATGAACGAGATTACCGCCCTTTGGGCAGGGTTTTCCGGTCCGTTTTCACGCGGTGCATTCCGCACACAGGCCGCGCAGCTCCACCACCGGGCGGACATTGGAAAAGCCCGCCTTCTGCCCGGCTTCGCGCAAGGCGCCGGTCAGCCGGTCATCGTCGAGGTGGCTGGCCTGCCCGCAATCATCGCAGATCAGGAAGATGCAGTCATGCCGGCAGCCCGGGTGGCTGTTGGCGAGATAGGCGTTGGCGCTCTCGATCCGGTTGGCAAGGTTGGTGCGCACGAACAGGTCGAGGATTCGGTAGACGCTGTTGGCCGCCACCCGCTTGCCCCTTGCCTGGCCCACGGCCTCGGCAATGTCATAGGCGCTGGCGGGCTTGTCGTAGGATGAAAGCACGGAAAACACGTCGGCCCGCATCGCGGTCCACTGTTCGCCCGCGGCTTCGAGCACGCGCTCGGCCTCGGCGATCAGGCCGTGGCCGCTGTGTTCCGTGTGATGGTCGTGGTGATGGGAACCCGTCATGCCCCCGATATAGGGCAGCCCGGCGCAGTCCGCAAATCACCCGGTGCGGAATGCCGCGCGCCACAATTGCGGGAACATCGTACGCAGCGCTGCCACCTTGGGCGCGTCCCAGCGGCGGATGTAACCGTTGTCCGGGTTCCTGTGCATGAAGTCCTGATGGTACTCCTCCGCCTCGAAAAAGCGGCGGGGATTCTCGATGGCGACGACAATGGGGTCGTCCCAAACGCCCGAGCGGCCCATCTGCCGGATGTAGGCCTGGGCCACGGCGCGCTGTTCGGCATTCAGCGGCACGATGGCAGTGCGGTACTGCGGGCCACGGTCGGGTCCCTGGCGATTGAGCAGGGTCGGGTCCGCACCCACCGAGAACAGGATCTGGAGCAGCTGGTCGTAGCGCACGACCGAGGGGTCATAGACCACTCGCACCGCCTCGGCATGGTCGGTCACGCCCGATGCGACAAGGCTGTAACGGGCCTGGGCCTCGGTCCCGCCGTGGTAGCCGGAGACCGCGCTGCGCACCCCCCGGGTATGGCTGAATATGCCTTCGATGCCCCAGAAGCAGCCACCGGCGAAGATCGCGGTCTGCAACCCCGTCTCATCCGCCTGGCGGGTGGCGACGGGGGCGTTGAACGGCTCTTCCGCGGAACCGGGCACCGCCATCAATGCCGCAGCACCAAGTGCAAGGGCGACGAAGGCGGCTTTCAGGTTCATCGGTCAGGCTGTTCCCAACTGGGGGATGATGGTGGCGGCAAGGATCACCGCAGTTACACCGAAGCCCAAGAGGAATGAACGGTAAAGTTCGGCGGTAAACAGCCCCATGGCGCTAGCTTTCTGCAACTGGTGTCTGGCCTCCTGATAGCGAGGCACAGGTTGCAGGCTACTGAACGTCCTGAAATTGGCCGTACAGGAAGCGCCGTTCGTCGCATGAAGGGCCCGGCAGGCCCGCGCTCAATGGCGGAAATGGCGCATCCCGGTGAAGACCATGGCGATTCCCGCCGCGTCGGCAGCGGCGATCACCTCGTCGTCGCGCATGGCTCCGCCGGGCTGGATCACCACGCTTGCGCCCGCTTCCACCGCCACCTCGATCCCGTCGGCAAAGGGAAGGAAGGCGTCCGATGCCATGGCGCTGCCGGCTGTCCGCGGCGCATCCCAGCCGGCGGTCTCTGCCGCTTCGCGCGCACGAATTGTGGCAATCCGGCCCGAATCGCGGCGGTTCATCTGCCCCGCGCCGATCCCGGCGGTGACCCCGTCGCGGGCAAAGACGATGGCGTTGGACTTGACGTGCTTGGCCACCTTCCATGCAAAAAGGCAGTCGGCCAGTTCCTGCGCTGTCGGCTGGCGCTTGCTGACAACCTTCAGGTCATCAGGGCCGATATCGCCATTGT
>CAZTED010000019.1:2752-6658 GCA_964612175.1 uncultured Sphingomonadaceae bacterium | reverse complement strand
GTCGGCTGGCGCTTGCTGACAACCTTCAGGTCATCAGGGCCGATATCGCCATTGTCGCGCGACTGCACCAGCAGGCCGCCGGCGATGGTCTTGACCTGCAGGCCCGGACGATTGGCGGCAGGCAAGGTATCAACCAGCAGCAGGCGCAGGTTCTTGCGGGAGGCGAAGGCGGCAATGGCCGCGTCATCGGCCCCGGGCGCGATCACGACTTCGGTAAAGATCTGGCAGATCGCCTCCGCCGTCGCCCCGTCGAGGGCCACGTTGGTCGCCACGATCCCGCCGAAGGCCGAGACCGGATCGCAGGCAAGCGCCGCATTCCACGCCTCCAGCAGGGTGCCGGCCTGGGCGACGCCGCAGGGGTTGGCATGCTTGATGATGGCGACGGCAGGCCGGCCGCCGGCAAATTCGCTCACCAGTTCCAGCGCCGCATCGGCATCGTTGTAGTTGTTGTAGGACAGCTCCTTGCCCTGCACCTGCCGCGCCTGCGGCACGCCGGGCGTGGCCGGGCCGCGCGGGACATAGACCGCCGCCGCCTGGTGCGGGTTCTCGCCATAGCGCAGCTCGTCCCTGCGGGTGAAGGCCATCGGCAGCGTCTCGGGGAACTGCGTCGCCTTCAGCGCCTCTGCCCCCAGCGGGTTCGAAAAGGCATCGGCGAGGGCGAACCAGCTGGCGATGGCGGCGTCATAGGCTGCGGTGCGAGCATAGGCCTTGCCCGCCATGCGCACGCGGAACGCAAGGCTGGTGCCGCCTGCGTCGCGCATCTCGGCCAGCAGTTCGTCGTAATCGGCAGGGTCTGTCAGGATGGTCACGAAATCGTGGTTCTTGGCCGAGGAACGGACCATGGCCGGGCCGCCGATATCGATGTTCTCGATGATCTCCTCACGCGTGCCGCCGCGCGCCACGGTCTGCTCAAAGGGATAGAGGTTGACCACAAGCAGGTCGATCGCGCCGATCGAATGGGCCTGCATCGCCGCCACGTGCTCGGGATTGTCGCGCACAGCCAACAGGCCGCCGTGAACCAGCGGGTGGAGCGTCTTGACCCGGCCGTCCATCATCTCGGGAAAGCCGGTGATCTCCGAAATGTCCTTCACCGGCAGGCCGGCATCGCGGATCGCCTTTGCCGTGCCGCCGGTCGAGACCAGCTCCACGCCCATGCCCGCAAGGGCCGAAGCCAGTTCGACAATACCGCTCTTGTCGGACACCGAAAGGAGTGCCCGCCTGATCGCCACCGTGCTCATCGTTGTGCTATCCCATTCTCTTCAGCAGCCAGCCGAAATTGCCGCCGCCGCGCGATACCAGGCCCTGGATCACGAGTTGTTCCGTTGCATGGGGCCGACCGTCGCCGTCAACCCAAAGGCTTTCCTCGCTCTCGAGGCTGTCTGCCCCGGTGAGGAATTGCCAGTAGCTGCCATCAGGCAGGGCGAGCGTTGCCCCCTTGCCGCTTTCCGCCAGCGTCACGCGTACCTGCGGGCCGAGGTGGAAGCGGATGGCGAAGGGCACCTTGCCGGTCTTGCCGCCCCTGCCCGAAGGCACCAGCAGGTCTTCCCCGCGCAATTCGGTGCCATCGTCGCGCAGGATCAGGATCCGGCGGTGGACGAGGCCGAACCGCTGGGCATAGCCATCGTGGCTCGCCTCGATCCGGGTGGCCCCGCCGCCGCCCGGCGCATTGGCCAGCGCGATGGTGCGCCGGTCGACCTCCACCTCGCCAACGCCCGCACCCAGCTTGCCGTTGATCAGCACCGCGGTGGAGTTGGCATCGCCCAGCACCAGCGTGGAATGGGCAGCCGTGGCGCGCAGGCCCTGTTCGATGCGCGTCGGCACCTGGCCCCCGGCAAACCCGGCGCCGCCGCAATTGGTGATCAGGCGATAGTCGCCATGGCTGAATTCGAAAGCCAGCGTGGAAGCACAGCCATGGCGCGCGTGGCGGGCGAGCGGCGGCGGCGAAGTGTCGAACTGCAGCACGCCGGATTGCCCGGCGAACCGCGTCGCGACCCGCTGGTAACCCCATTGCCGGGCATCGCGCAAAGGCCGGGTGCGGACCCCGCTGGCGCGGACCAGCGCCTCGATCCGATCCGCCTTTATCGCACCGGCTCCCTGCCAGTTGCCAAGGCTGCCATCGGCATGGAGCAGGGCCAGCAGCGGCGGGACCAGCAGGCCGAGCATGGTTTCCACCGCCCGGGGCGGATCGCGGCGCACGGCGCGATAGCAGGCGGACAGGTCCACCAGCAGCGCGATCGCCTCCAGCTGGCCGAGCGGGCTGCGCGACAGCACGCCGCCATCGTCGCCCACCAGTTCGCCCAGCGCGCCTACCAGCCCGGCCTCGCCATAGAGGCGGCGGGGCTTGCCATCGGGCAGCAGCAGGCCGGCAGCTGTGATCGCGCACCAGCCCGCCACTTCGCCCAGCCGGTCATCGGCGCGGCCGACGTGACGGTCCAGCCAGCGGGCGGTATCGGCCATCGCGTCATACAGGTGCTGCCGGCCCGCCTTATCACCCGTGCCGAGCAGCAGCGGGGCATGGACCAGCCAGGCCAGCAGCCTGTGGCCGGCGTTCTCCACCTTCCAGGCCGCCCCGCGCCCGCCCTTGTGGCCCGAATGCGGGTTGGCGGCGAACCAGGAAGCCAGGATACGCTGCGCGGTGGGCGCGCATTGCGGCAGGGTGCCGCTGGCCGACAGGTCGCGCAGCCATGTGAAGCCGTGCACCACGCGCTCGAACGGCGGGGTCAGCTTGGCAGGAGGGGTGAAATCGACCTGCCCGATCGGTGCCTTGACGCCGTGGACGAGGAAGTGCCCGGCCCTGAGCGCCATGCCCGCCACCCTGTCGCCCTCCACCGGGCTTTCGACCGTGGCCAGCAGGCGAGGGCGCAGCGCCTTGCGGAACGGCGCGGCCAGCGTGGGGCCGGGAATGCCGAGGCGATAGGCCAGCCGGATCAGTCGCTCGCCCGCACTGATCTCGGGAGGATTGAAGTGGCTGAGCGCCAGCGCACGGCCGGCGGAAATCGGGGCCACCTCGACCGCTTCCGGGATTTCCGCCGTGTGCGCCACCTCCGCCGCCGGGGTCCGCTGCGTCAGGACCAGTTCCTCCTGGCGATCGTCATCGAGCGGTATTGCCAATTGCCGGTGACCTTCCGCCGAGCCTTCATCGGACACATCCTGAAGCCGCGTGGACAGATCGTCCATGACTATTGCCCCTTCAAAGCACGGATGTTGGCGGCGTAGTGGTCAGGCCCGCCCTGGAAGGTGGCAGATCCCGCCACCAGGACGTCGGCGCCCGCCTCCACGCACGCCCTGGCGGTTTCGGCGTTCACCCCGCCGTCAACCTCGATCAATACATCGAGGCCGCGCTGGTCGATCATCTTGCGGATCGCGGCGATCTTCCTGAGCTGGCTCGGAATGAAACTCTGCCCGCCGAAGCCGGGGTTGACGCTCATCACCAGGACCAGGTCGATCTCCTCGATCAGGTAGTCGAGCATCTTGGCAGGCGTACCGGGGTTGAGCGAAATCCCGGCCTTCTTGCCCAGCGCGCGGATCGCCTGCACGCTGCGGTGGACGTGGGGCCCGGCCTCCGGATGCACGGTGATGATGTCGGCCCCGGCGGCGGCGAACTGTTCGATCCACAGGTCCACCGGGGACACCATCAGGTGCACGTCGAACACCTTGGTCGAATGCGGGCGCAGGGCCTTGACCACGCCCGGGCCGATGGTGAGGTTGGGGACGAAGTGCCCGTCCATCACGTCGACATGGATCCAGTCGGCCCCGGCCGCATCAATCGCGCGCACCTCTTCCCCCAGCCGCGCAAAATCGGCAGAAAGGATCGAAGGGGCAATGAGCGGGGCGGACATGTCGCTTGAGGCGATACGCGGGGGTGATTCGCGCAGCAAGGCGGCGAAGGGCATTTTCCACACGGGG
>CAZTED010000019.1:0-2652 GCA_964612175.1 uncultured Sphingomonadaceae bacterium | reverse complement strand
ATCCGCGTGCAGATCTACCACGGGACCGAGGCCGACTGGCTGGAAAGCGGGCGCTGGCTCTATCGCATCGAACAGCCGGCCCGTGCCGGAAACATGAGCTTCTGCCTGCCGGTGCCGGCCAGCGGCTCCTATGGCGTGGCCGTGCGCCATGACGTGAACGGCAACGGGCGCACCGACATCACGTCGGATGGCGGGGCCATGTCCAACAACCCGAGCATCAACATCCTCAACCTCGGCCGGCCGAGCATCCGGCGGACGCGGTTCGAGGTTTCGGGCGTGACCACGATCAACGTCAACATGCGCTACATGTAAACCGCGAACGGCAGTCCCGGTCAGGGCCCCATGAGGGCCCGATCAGGGGCGGCGCTTCGCCTGCCAGACCTTCCACAACACGCCCGGCGCGGCCAGCAGCGGATGTCGCTCGCGCCATGGTGTGAGTTCAACCTTCACCCCGGTGTGCCGCTCCACCTTCCACGCGGCATAGCGGCCCGCACCGTCGAAGGTGCGGGTGGCGCGCAACAGGCGGGCGACGTTCAGCGCCTTGCCCAGCCGCCGCCGCTTGCCCCACCAGCCAAGGATGGCGCGCCGCTGGCGTTCGGGCAGGGCCGGCGTGATCAGCTCCCCCTGCCGCGCGAAGGCAATCCCCTGCGCCGCCAGGGCGGCGGGCAAGAGGCCGGCAAAGTGCTGCGCATTGGCCTCCAGGATGGCATTCTCGCGGCCCGGCTTCTCGACCCGCAACTCGGCCTTGTAGGTGGCGCGGAACAAGGCGCGCCAGTAATCCTCCTCGGTCCCGCTCGCCGGGCCGCAGGCAACGGCAAGGCGCGCCGCCGTGCGGGCGGCATCGGCCAGCGCATCAAGCACGCGAACCTGGACATCCTTGCCGGCTGCATGGACCAGCGCGCAGGGCTGGACGAACCGCGCCCAGATGGTGGTGTCGCGGCTTTCGCCCCGGCAGGCTGCGGCGAACTTCGCAAGCGTCATGGTGGCGATCTTGGCGCGCAGGACCTGCCCGCCATGCTCCCATTCGCGATAGGACACGCGCGGCCACATCCCGGTCTCGGCCGGGCCGGGCAACAGCACGTAATAGTCGATCACCCCGTCGAGCGAGCCGGTGCGCAGGTTGGAACCATAGAACAGCACGGCCACGCCGCCCGCTTCGTCGGCCAGCCTGCCGGCGAAACCGGTGATGGCAGGGTGAACGTCTCGCGCCAGCACCGTGGCCACGCGCGCCGCAAGGTCGCCCGTCACGCCGCCATTCACGGGACGATGAAGTGGAGCCGGGGGCCCAGCGTCACCCGGTAGGAACCGGGCGGGAAGGCCTCGCCATCAAGGATGAAGCGATCACCGATGTCAAAATCGAACGCTTCGGTCCCGTGGACCTGGAAGCCCATCCGCTTGGTACCCTCGCCCGCAGTGCCGCGGAAGATAGCCGGCAGGCGCAAAAGCACGGCACGCCGCGCATTGTCGAGCACCGCCATGCGCATTGGCGCATCGATACCCCGGAACGGGCACAGGCCGGCGGGGAAACGGTCCAGCGTGCTGGCGAAGATCATGTAGCGCTCGTCCACCGGGGTGGTGCCGACATGGCGCAATTCCGCGCCATCGGCATCGCGCAGCCGCATCCGCGTGCCGCGCCGCCAGACATTGCCCTCGCTGCCGAACAGCGCCTGCAGCACGCTCCACGCCGCGGTCACGCCCACGGCAGCGGCGTTGAAGGCACCAAAGTCATGCGCATCCTGCCCCAGGCTGATCGCCTGGGTATAGGCACCGGCCCCCAGCACGAAGCCGCGCACCTGTGCGCTCTCGTTGTCGGCCTGGGCCACCACCATCGGGCGGCGGACCACGTGGCTGTCGCGCCGCGCCGCCTCCATCGCCTCGGCAAGCAGCCAGCCGGGCCTGATACCGAGGTCATAGGCCAGGGCATTGGTCTTGCCGCTGGGCAGAACGATCAGCCCCGGCCAGCATTCCCCAAAGGCACTCGCACCGCAGGTGATGACATCGCGCACCGTGCCATCGCCACCGTCGATGGCGATGAAATCGACGCCCTGTCCGGCAAAGCCCGCCAGGATCTGCGGCAGTTCGTCACGCCGCGAGGGCGAGGCGACGATGACCCCGGGAACATCGCCCAGGTCGGCCTGCGCGCGTTCGTTGCCGTGGCTGCGCGGGTTGCGGATCAGCCCGACCAGCGGCTCCCCCCGCATGCCCCCGGGCACGGGCGCGCACGGGCGCCCCCCGGCTTCGGACTGCGGGGCGTCGACCTGCGGCAGGCTGTCGAACAGATGGATTGCACCGTGCATTTCCTCCCGCCTTAACCACGCACAGGGCGAAAATGCCACGCCAAATATGTGTTGGCCTTGATTCCAGCCCGTAAATGCACCGCTCCGCCCCGGTCCGAAAGGCTGCCTGCCGCCCGCCTTTGCCCGCTGGCGCAAGGCCCGAAGGCGCGATACAAGCCTTGGCCATGCTGACCGAGAGCCTGCTCCTTGCCGCCCGCGAGATCGAACCGCGCATCGTTGCCCTGCGCCGCGCCATCCATGCCGAGCCGGAGCTGGGCCTCGAAACCCCGCTCACCCTGGCCAAGGTCAGGGCCGAGCTGGCCGACCTGCCGCTGGAATGGCGCGAAGGAACTTCGGCTACCGGCGCAGTCGCCAC
>CAZTED010000018.1:27101-31174 GCA_964612175.1 uncultured Sphingomonadaceae bacterium | reverse complement strand
AACACCTTCCGCTCCGTCTTGCCCGGCAAATATGGGCACGGCGCAGGGCTGGTGACGAAGAACCTCGGAAATCTGACGGGCGCCGTCACCTGCTGGCGATCCTCTCGGCTGGAAAGTTGATCCCAATTCTGAACATGTGCGCTGTATGCCGCACGGATTCTACCGTTGGAATCACTTTAACCATAATTCGTCACGAGGTCAGGGTTAATTTGCACAAACCTGCGGGTAAGCAGCCTTGCCCGCCCCGAAACGGATCAGTTCAGCTCGACCTGGCTAACCGAATAGCCCTGGCCGCGCAGGTCGGAGATCAGCGCTTCGAGCTGTTCACGGTCGCGCGCCTCGCACTCGATGTCGGTGATCAGGCCCTTGGCCGGCAGGTTGGTGAAGATCCGCTGGTGGTAGATTTCCAGGATGTTCACGTTGTGCCGGTTGAACAGGTGCATCACCTTGAACAGCGCGCCCGGGCGATCCTGCAGGGTGATCTGCAGGCGCGCCAGCCGACCGGACCGGGCAAGGTCGCGCAGCAGCACGTTGGCAAGCAGCCGCGTGTCGATATTGCCGCCGCACAGCACCAGCCCGACCTTGCGGCCCTGGAACCGCGGACGATGGGCCAGCACCGCGGCAAGGCCAGCCGCGCCCGCGCCTTCGACCACGGTCTTCTCGATCTGCAGCAGCAGCGAGACCGCCTCTTCAAGGTGGGGCTCCTCCACCAGCACGATGTCGTCCACCACCTGGCGGATGATCTGGCGGGTGAACTGCCCCGGTTCCTTCACCGCGATGCCTTCGGCCAGGGTATCACCGCCGCAGGGCAGGTCCTGCCCCTTGATATGGCTGAACATCGAGGGATAGAGCGAGGCCTGGACGCCGATCACCTCGACCTTGCGATCAAGACTGCGCGCCACCGTGCCCATGCCGGAGATCAGGCCGCCGCCGCCGATCGGCACCACGATGGTATCAAGGTCGGGCGCATCGGCGAACATTTCCAGCGCCACGGTGCCCTGCCCCGCTGCCACCAGCGGATCGTCGAACGGGTGGATGAAGGTCAGGCCTAATTGCCGCTCCATGCTGCGGGCATGGGCATAGGCATCGTCGAAGGTCTCGCCTTCGAGCACCACTTTGCCGCCTACGCTCTGCGTCTGCATGACCTTCACCGTGGGCGTGGTGCGCGGCATCACGATGGTGACCGGCACGCCCAGCCGGGTGCCATGGTAGCTCAGGCCCTGCGAGTGGTTGCCGGCGCTGGCCGCGATAACGCCCTTGGCGCGCTGTTCCGCCGTCAGTTGCAGCAGGGCGTTCAGCGCCCCGCGCTCCTTGTAGGCGGCGGTGAACTGCTGGTTCTCGAACTTGAGCCAGATTTCCGCCCCGGTAATCGCCGACAGCGTGCGGCTGTGCATGGTGGGGGTGTGGACCACCGAGCCGCGGATCGCGTCGGCCGCCGCACGGATGTCGGCCACATCGAGGCGCGCTTCAAGGATAGGTGCAGTGCTCATCGGATGCGGCCTATCGCAGATTATGCGCCGAGGGAAACCCCATCATTGCTTTGCGGCTGGCGAGCGGGCAGTCAGGCGGCGATGAATCACAGCAAGACAATCGCTTTCCTGGGCCTTGGCACGATGGGTGCCCCGATGGCCGGACACCTCGCCCGCGCCGGACACAAGGTGACCGGCTGGAACCGCAGTACGCCCCGGGCCGAAGCATGGCTGGATCGGATGGGCAGCGCCGGGCTGCAGGCGCACCTCGCCGCCACGGTGGCGGAGGCCGTGACCGGGGCCGACGTAGTGCTCACCTGCCTTGGCAACGATGATGACCTTGCCGGGGTCATGCTGGGCGATGGCGGCGCGCTGGCTGCCATGCGCCGGGGGGCACTGTTCGTCGACCATACCACGGTCAGCCCGGCGATTGCCCGGCGTCTGGCCGAAGAAGCCGGCGCGCAGGGTCTGCTGGCGCTGGATGCGCCGGTATCGGGCGGACAGGCGGGGGCGGAAAACGGCAAGCTGGCCATCATGTGCGGCGGCAGCGCGGAAGCCATGGCAGCGGCCGGGCCGGTCATGCAGGCCTATGCCGCACGCATTGTCCACATCGGTGAGGCGGGAGCCGGACAGGGCGCGAAGGCGGTCAACCAGGTGTGCATCGCCGGTGTGCTTGCCGGCCTTTCCGAAGGGCTGCGACTGGCCGAGGCGAGCGGGCTGGACCTCGCCAAGGTATTCGAGGCGATCAGCGGCGGCGCGGCGCAGAGCTGGCAGATGGAAAACCGCTGGGCAACCATGGCGCAAGGGCAGTTCGACTTCGGCTTTGCGATCGACTGGATGCGCAAGGACCTCGCCATCGCCATGGCCGAAGCGCAGGCCCACGGGCTGGACCTGCCGGTGACGGCGCTGGTCGATGGCTTCTATGCCCGGGTGCAGGCCATGGGCGGCGGGCGGCAGGATACCAGCGCGCTGGTGCGCCATATCCCGCAGGCCGGCAAGTGATCCGCATAACCCTGCTGGCAGCAAGCGTCCTGGCCTGTCTTGCCACCCCGGCCCTTGCCGGAACCCATTTCGACAATGTCGACGGCGTGTCGATCCGCCGCGACGGCAGCGTGGACCGCTTTTCCGGCATGGTCGTGGACGAAGACGGGCGGATCGTGCAGCTGCTCGATTTCGGCGACCGGCCCGAAGCGCAGATCGACTATTACGTCGATTTCGAAGGTCGGACCGTGCTGCCCGGCTTCATCGACAGCCATGCCCATGTCATGGACACCGGCCTTGCCAAGTTGACGCTCGACCTTTCGGGCACCCGCTCGCTGGAGGAAGCGCAGGCGTTGCTGGCCGCCTATGCCGCAGAATTCCCGGCGCGGCCCTGGCTTGTCGGGCGCGGCTGGAACCAGGAGACCTGGGGCCTGGGCAGGTTCCCCACCGCCGCCGAACTCGATGCCGTGGTGGGCAATCGCCCGGTGGTGCTGGAACGCGCCGACGGCCATGCCGTCTGGGCCAGCAGTGCGGCGCTTGCGGCAGGCGGCGTGACCGCGCAGACGGCAGACCCGGCAGGCGGCCAGATCGTGCGACAGGCCGGATCGCGCGCGCCGGCCGGCGTGCTGGTTGACAATGCCATGGCGCTTGTCACCCGCCACGTGCCTCCGCCGCGCGCCGCCGATGCCGACCTTGCCTTGCACGAGGCGCAGGTCGAATTCTTCCGCCATGGCGTGACGGCGGTGGCCGACATGGGCACCTCGATCGAGGACTGGATGACCTTCCGCCGCGCTGGCGACGCCGGGCGGCTGCACCTGCGCATCATGGCCTATGCCGATGGCGTGCCGGCCATGCTGCTGATCGGCGGGCCGGGGCCGACGCAATGGCTGTATGACGACCGGCTGCGGCTGAACGGGGTCAAGTTCTGGCTCGATGGCGCGCTCGGCTCGCGCGGGGCGCTGCTCAAGCAGCCCTATGCCGACCAGCCGGGCCATCGCGGGCTCGAAGTGCTGGATGGCACGCAGCTGAGGAACCTGATGAGCCGCGCGGCGATGGACCGTTTCCAGGTGGCGATCCATGCCATCGGCGATGCCGCCAATGCTGATGCCCTGGCCGCGATCGACCAGCTGTCCGCCGATTTCACGGGCGACCGGCGCTGGCGCATCGAACACGCGCAAGTGGCCGATCCCGCCGATATCGCCCTGTTCGGTCAGCACGGCATCATCGCCTCGATGCAGCCGGTGCACCAGACGAGCGACCGGCTGATGGCAGAGGCCCGGCTGGGGCCGGACCGGCTGGACGGGGCCTATGCCTGGGCCTCGATCAGGGCGGCTGGCGCACCGCTTGCCTTCGGTTCAGATGCGCCGGTCGAAGTGGCCGATCCGCTGGAAGGAATGGCCGTGGCCGTCAGCCGCGTCGATGCCACCGGCGAGCCGCTCGGCGGCTGGCAGGTGCAGGAGGTGGTCAGCCGCGAGACCGCGCTGGCCGCCTACACTGCGGGCGGCGCCTGGGCCGGGTTTGCCGAAGGGCGGTTCGGCTCGCTGGCCGTGGGCGAACGGGCCGATTTCGTGGTCCTCGATGGCGATCCGCTGGTATCGGGCGCCGCCGCGATCCGCGACATCA
>CAZTED010000018.1:19448-27001 GCA_964612175.1 uncultured Sphingomonadaceae bacterium | reverse complement strand
GTGGTCCTCGATGGCGATCCGCTGGTATCGGGCGCCGCCGCGATCCGCGACATCAATGTGCTGGAAACGTGGATCGGCGGGCGCAGGGTATGGTCCGCCGAAGAGCCGCCGGCAGAGCCCGATATGGAGAGCGGAAGCTGAGGGTGGAACACCTGGAACACTGTTCTGGACCGGAAAAACCGGCAGGTGCACCAAGCCGCTGAATGCCTTCCAGTTGGCCGTGATCCGAATATTTGAAGGAGCCGCCATCTGCCTGCCACGGCGCGTCGGCTGTAGGACAGGCAGTTATCCCTGCTGCTGCTCGATCTGCGGCGTATCCGCCGCTGCTCCCTCTGCCGCAGCCGCCCGCGCTGCCGCCTTCGCCTCGCGCTTCTCGGTAAAGGCCATGAACAACAGCGAGCTTTCAAACAGCAGCCACAGCGGGATCGCCAGCATGAGCTGCGAGATGACGTCCGGCGGGGTGGCAACGGCGGCCACCACGAAACAGCCGACAATGACATAGCGCCGCGCAGCGATCAGCTGCTGGCGGCTGACTATGCCCGCCCGGTTGAGCAGCAGCAGCAGCACCGGCAAGAGGAAGCTGATCCCGAAGGCGAGGATGAACTGCATCACCAGCGTCAGGTAATCGTCCGTGCCCGGCAGCGCCTCCATCGACAGGCCGCCCATTTCGCCCTGGAATGTCAGGAACCAGGCAAAGGCCGTGGGCATGACAAGGTAATATGCGAGCGCCGCACCGGCGGTGAACAGCACCGGCGTTGCCACCAGGAACGGCAGGAATGCGCCCTTCTCCTTGGCATAGAGGCCAGGGGCCACGAATGCCCAAAGCTGGTTGGCGATGACCGGAAAACTGACGAAGAAGGCCGCGAACAGCGCCACCTTGATCTCCACGAAGAAGGCTTCGTAAAGCCGGGTGAAGATCAGCCGCCCCTCCCCTTCCGGGAAGGCATCGGTCAGCGGCTGGACGAGAAAGCCGAAGATCTGGTCCGCGAAATAGAAACACACAGCGAAGGCCAGCAGCAGCGTGATCACGCAGCGCATCAGCCGCTTGCGCAGCTCGATCAGGTGGTCGAGCAGCGGGGCCTGCGTCTCGTCGAGGTCCTTGAGCTTGATGGCCATCGCTATTCGCCGGTCTTGGTCGCATCGGGCGCAGGAACTGCGGCTTCCGCCGCAGCCGGCGCGGGAGCAGGAGCCGGGGAAGGCGTGGCGCCGGAATTCTTTGCCGCAGGATAGGCCCCGGTCTGCGCCGCATCGGCAGGTCCGCCATCGGGATGCATGCGCATCACCCGCTCGTTCTGTTCCTTCCACTTCTTTTCGAGGTCGGCCATCTCCGCCTCGCGCACCATGGCATCAAGGCCGGTGCGGAAATGGGCCGACATCTTGCGCGCCTTGCCGATCCAGCGGCCAGCCTGGCGCAGCGCGGCAGGCATGTCCTTTGGACCGATCACGACGATCGCCACGATTGCGACCAGCAATATCTCGGACGCGCCGATATCGAACACCGGCCTTGTCCCCGCTTACTGGCCGCTGGTGCCGGAAGTGTTGTCCGATGCAGCAGGCGCTGGAGCAGGAGCAGCCGTGGGCGCGGCCGGCGGCGGCGAGATCTGCGCAGCAGGAGCCGGGGGCGCCTGGTTGGCGGGCTTGTCGTCAGCCGATTCGCCAAGACCTGCCTTGAAGCTCTTGATGCCCTTGCCGAAGTCACCCATCACGTCGGAGATACGACCGCGACCGAACAGCAGCAGCACCACGATCAGGACGATGATCCAGTGCCAAAGCGAAAAACCACCCATTGTATGAACTCCAGGTTGCGTGGCGGAGCAGCGCGGCTCCCGTAAACCTGTATCTAGGCGCTTTCCGGGCCACTTGCCAGCCCGCCATTGTCCGATTGGCCGTCAATTTCCGTCCGGTCGTCCAAGGGTTCTGCAGGCGCGCCGCGCTGGTCCATCATATCCTCGAACGCATCGTCCACCGGGTCGAGCAGGCCCGCGGCCTTCAGTTCGTCGATGCCGGGCAGGTCGCGGCGGCTCTTCAGGCCGAAATGGGTCAGAAACTCGGGCGTCGTCGCATAGATCACCGGACGGCCCGGCACTTCGCGCCGCCCGGCCACGCGCACCCAGCCAGCCTCCATCAGCACGTCGAGCGTGCCGGCGCTGGTCTGCACCCCGCGGATCGCCTCGATCTCGGCGCGGCTGACCGGTTCGTGATAGGCGACGATGGCCAGCACTTCGGTGGCGGCGCGCGACAGGCGGCGCAACTGCTCCTTTTCCCGCCGCAGCAGGTGGGCCATGTCGGGCGCGGTCTGGAACTGCCAGCGCCGGCCGCGCTCCACCAGATGCACGCCGCGCACCGCATAATGCGCTTCCAGCTCGGCAAGCGCAGGCCTGACCTCGGCTCCTTCGAGGTGGGCGGACATCTCCTCGGCCGTCATCGGCGCATCGGCGGCAAACAGCAGCGCCTCCACCGCGCGGACAAGATCGTCGGGCGGGCCGCTCATGCCTTCACCCGCCGCAAGTGGATTGGCCCGAAAACATCCTCCTGCCGCAGCTCCGCCTTGCCCAGTCGCGCCAGCTCCAGCGCGGCCACGAAGCTGGAGGCGAGCGCCGAGCGCCTCAGGCGCGGGTCTGCATGGGTGGGCAGGAAGGCGCGCAGCTCCATCCAGTCGAGCGTCACGCCGAGCATGGCCGAGACCCGGTCGATCGCCGAATCGAGCGTCATGACCGGCCTCTCGCGCACCATGTGCACCACCGGCTCGGTCCGCAGCTTCACATCGCCATAGGCGCGGACCAGCTGGTACCAGTCGCACTGCCACTGGTTCTTCCTGAGGATCTTGAGCCCTTCCGGGGCACCGCGGACAAAGACATCGCGCCCCAGCCGGTCGCGCGCCATCAGCCGTGCGGCGGCATCGCGCATCGCGCCAAGCCGCTCCAGCCGCAGTTGCAGCCGCAGCGCCAGCTCTTCAGGTGACGGATCTTCCTGTTCGTCCTTTGGCAGCAGGAGGGCGGACTTGAGGTAGGCCAGCCAGGCGGCCATCACCAGGTAATCGGCGGCAATCTCCAGCTTCAGCGCCTCGGCCCGCTCGATATAGGCGATGTACTGGTCCACCAGCGCCAGGATCGAGATCGCCTTGAGATCGACCTTCTGCCGCCGG
This sequence comes from uncultured Sphingomonadaceae bacterium, assembly GCA_964612175.1. Classification (GTDB taxonomy): domain Bacteria; phylum Pseudomonadota; class Alphaproteobacteria; order Sphingomonadales; family Sphingomonadaceae; genus Alteraurantiacibacter. Next base: position 23,856 of record CAZTED010000018.1, on the reverse strand, counting down.
GCAAGGTCGAGCAGCAGGTCGAGCGGCCCCTCCCACCCGTCGAGTTCGAGATAGAGCGCGGCATCGCCCGTCCCTTGCGCGGCGGGGCCATCCCAGGCCTCTGGCAGGGTTTCGGCCAGGGTTTCATCCGGCCCGCCAAGGATCAGCCCGTCCTGCATCATGCCGCCTGCACCTGCCCCAGCAACGCGTCGCGGGTCGCGAGCAGGCGGGCGCGGTCCGCCTCCTGCGGAGCGGTAGTGGTGAGCGCGGCGTCCAGCCGCTGCTGCGCCTGCAAGGTGATCGCCGGCAGCACTGCTGCGATCCCTTGCATGTCGTCCATCCTGGCCCAGCAGTTGAGCACCACATCGCAGCCTGCCGCAATGGCCCGTTCGCTGCGTTCGGGAATCGTGCCCTGCAGCGCCTGCATGTCGATATCGTCGGTCAGCAGCAGGCCGGAAAAGCCGATGCTGCCACGGATGATGTCGCGGATGATGCCTGCCGACAGCGTGGCGGGGTTATCCGCGTCCCACGCCTTGTAGAGTACGTGCGCACTCATCCCGATGGGCGCATCGCGCAGGGCGCGGAACGGGGCTAGGTCGGTTTCCAGCTCCGCGGCGCTTGCCTCCACCACGGGCAGTTCCTTGTGGCTGTCGGCCATGGCGCGGCCGTGGCCGGGCATGTGCTTGATGCAGCCGGTGACGCCTGCCCGCGCCAGGCCTTCGAGCACCGCGCGGCCCAGCGCCGCCACCGCCAGCGGATCGCTGCCCAGCGCGCGGTCGCCGATCACGTCATGCGCAGCCATCTGGCGGACATCGAGCAGCGGGGCATAGTCCACCGTGATACCCACTTCGGCAAGGTCCTGCCCCAGCACCTGCGCGTTGGCCCGGGCCGCCTCGATCGCACTGGCAGGAGCCACTTGCCACAATTCGGCAAAGGCCCAGCCGCACGGATAGGCCTGCCATACCGGCGGCTTCATCCGCGCCACGCGCCCGCCTTCCTGATCGATCGAAACCAGCAGGCGATCGCGCCCGTGAATGGCACGCAAGGCATCGGTCAGGGCGCGCAACTGCTCGCGGCTTTCCACGTTGCGGCCGAACAGGATGTAGCCGGCCGGGTCCGCCTCGCGGAAGAAGGCGCGTTCGTCCGGCGTCAGGACCGTGCCGGAAAGGCCGAAAATGGCAGGCGTCATGCACAAATCGTCGCAGGATTGGCCCCGCGCTTCAAGCACGCAGGCAACGCCACATGTGGACAGGCCGGCTTGCGAACAGGGCCTAGCGCTTGACCTGGCAATCGCCGCCCGAATTGCGGATCGTGCGGCACAGCGCCTCGGCCGCGGCCAGATCCCCGGCAATGGCCTGCAGGCGGAAGATCGAGCCGCTGTCTGCCGTGCCTTCGATCACCCGGTGGCCGACGCCCTGCAGGGCATCATAGCGGGTGCGCAACTGGTTCCATCCCGCTTCGGCGGCCGCGCGGCTGGAATAGGCCCCCACCTGCACGCCCACGCCGGTGGCGCGCGACGGGGCCGCAGTGGCGCCCGTTGCAGGGGTCGCCCCGGTGGCCGGAGCGGCAGGGCCTGCCTGCTCCAGATCGATCGACGGGGCCGGGTCGCTACTGGCCAGGCGGCCTTCGCGGCCCTCGCCCTCGCCCACTTCGAAGCTGAGGTCGCCAGTGCCGTCCACTTCGCTGCCGCCGGGGTTTTCGGGCCGCATCTTGTAGGCTTCTTCGGGTGCCGCGATGGTGCTGCCATCGGGTTGTGTGCTGCCGCCACCCTTGCCGGAGAACAGGTAGCTGGCACCGAACAGCAGCGCCACCAGCGCCACCACGGCCAAGGCGGCGAAGATCAGGATGCGGTAGTCGCTTCCCTGTTCGACCTCTTCCTCGTCCGATTCGAGCCACGGCAGGGCATCGTCGTCGCCGGTCAGGCTGAGCTGTTCGTCCACCTCGAAGGTGTCGTCCTGTCCCTGGTCCCCGCCCGGACCCGTGCCCCCAACCGCCATGTCCTAAAGCTCCTCGACAGCCTCGACGCCCAAGAGGGCGAGCCCGTTGCGGATTACCTGCCCGATTTGGGCGCAGAGGAAAAGCCTCGCCTCCGAAAGGTCCCTGTCCTGTGCCACGATGATGCGCTTTGCCGCATCGTCGTTCCCCAGGTTCCAGAAGGCGTGGAAGGCGGCGGCAAGATCATAGAGGTAGAAGGCGATGCGGTGCGGCTCGCGCGCCTTGGCGGCGGCCTCCACCTCGCGCGGGAACTGCGCGGCGAACTTGACGAGACCCAGGTCATCGTCACCCAGCAGCGCGAGGTGCGCATCCGACGGCGCCAGCCCTTCGGCCGCCGCCTTGCGCAGGATCGAACGGATCCGGGCATGGGCATACTGGACGTAGAAGACCGGGTTGTCCTTCGATGCCTCCACCACCTTGGCGAAGTCGAAGTCCATCTGCGCCTCGGGCTTGCGGGCCAGCATGGTGAAACGCACCACGTCGCGGCCCACTTCCTCGACCATGTCGGCGATGGTCACGAAGTTGCCGCTGCGCTTCGACATCTTTGCCGGTTCGCCGTTGCGCAGCAGCTGCACCATCTGCACCAGCTTGACGTCGAACGGGATGGTCTTGTTTTCGCCCACCGCCAGCGCCGCCACGGCAGCCTTGATGCGCTTGACCGTGCCGGCATGATCGGCACCCCAGATGTCGATCAGCTCGTCGGCACCTTCGGCCTTCTGCATGTGATAGGCGAGGTCTGCGCCGAAATAGGTCCACTTGCCGTCGCTCTTGCGGATCGGACGGTCCTGGTCGTCGCCGAACTTCGTGGAGCGGAACAGCGGCAGCTCGACAGGCTCCCAGTCCTCCAGCGTCTTGCCCTTGGGCTGTTCCAGCACGCCATCGTAGACAAGATCGTGGGCACGCAGCCACTTCTCGGCTTCCTCGGGCTTGCCGGCGGCCTGCAGTTCGGCCTCGGAGGAGAACACGTCATGGCTGATGCCCAGCAGCGCGAGGTCGGCGCGGATCTGGTCCATCATCGCGGCCACGGCCTCGGCCTTGAACAACGCCAGCCATGCCTCTTCCGGCTGGCCGACATACTGCGCGCCGAACTTCGCGGCCAGCCGCTGCCCCACGGGCACCAGGTATTCGCCCGGGTACATGCCCGCCGGAATCTCGCCGATCGTCTCGCCCAGCGCCTCACGGTAACGCAGGTGCGCCGACCGGGCGAGCGTATCGACCTGGCTGCCGGCATCGTTGACGTAGTATTCGCGGATCACCTTGTGCCCGGCAAATTCGAGCAGGCTTGCCAGCGCATCGCCCACCACCGCACCGCGGCAGTGGCCCATGTGCATCGGCCCCGTGGGATTGGCCGAGACATATTCCACGTTGACCCGCCGCCCCTGGCCCATCTGCGAGCGACCGTAAGAATCCTTCCTTGCGGCAATAGCCGCCAGTTCGGACAGCCAGTTGGCCGGCTTCAGCCGCAGGTTGATGAAACCGGGTCCGGCAATCCCGGCGCTTTCCACCAGCGGATCGGCAGCCAGTTTCTCGACGATCTTCTCGGCCAGGGCGCGCGGGTTGGTGGCGGCTGGCTTGGCCAGCACCATGGCCGCATTGGTGGCAAGGTCGCCATGCGCGGGATCGCGCGGCGGCTCCACGCTGACATTGGCACGCGAAATGCCCGAGGGCAGCACGCCTTCGGCTTCCAGCGCCGCCAGCACGGCATCGATCTTTGCCGCATAGGCGGTGTAAAGGGTCTGTTGTTCGCTCATGGGTGGGGCCGTTAGCGGTTTTATTCCGCCAACGGAAGGCGAGCGATCAGCGGGCCGAACCGGCGTGCGGACCTAACGCGTTGCGTTATAGGCCAGCTGGCTTTCGGTCAGCTGGAAGCCGATCAGCAGTTCGAACGTGGACCGGGCAAGCGCGGCGCGCACCTCAGGCAGGGTCAGGGGATCGATCGCGGCATCATCGTCGCCCGCTTCGCGCCGGCGGGTGATCTGCTCGCGGATATCGGCCGGCAGGGTTGCCTCTGCACGGTTGACCAGGGATCCGGCCGTGCCGATGGCCACCGCGTGGGCCTGCCCGTCGGCGAATTGCAGCGTCACCGTGCCCAGCCGCTTGGCGACGACCGAATCGCCACCACGCAGGACCGTACCGAAATAGGTGAGCTCGACCGTGCGGTCCCCGGTCACGTCGCGGCGCAGGGCCTGCACTTCGAAGGTGGCAGCGGTGCGCAGTTCCGGCCCCGAATCGTCACAGGTGCTGCGGACATTCGTGATAACCGCAGTCACGTCGATCGCATCGGCAGTGGTGGAACCGGCCGGGTTGAACAGGGTGATATCCCCGGTGTGATCGGGAATGCCGACCGCCGGACAGGCCGAACGCAGGGCGGTGATACCCACGCCCTGTTCGACCACGATATCGCCGGCACCGCCGCAGGAAGCCAGGCCAAGGG
>CAZTED010000018.1:4647-19348 GCA_964612175.1 uncultured Sphingomonadaceae bacterium | reverse complement strand
ACGCCCTGTTCGACCACGATATCGCCGGCACCGCCGCAGGAAGCCAGGCCAAGGGCAGCAAGTGCCGCAATTGAAACGCTACGAAGCTTCATTCCTGGTCCTATGTCCTTATGCAGAAGCAGCCCCTACCCCTTTCGCTGGGCCGCGACAACCGCTAGTGCCCGTCATATGAACGCTCCATTTCCGGATATCTCCGCCGCCGCGCACAAGCAGCCGCTCAAGGTCCTGATCGCCGCGCCGCGCGGCTTTTGCGCCGGTGTCGACCGCGCCATCGAGATCGTCGAGCGTGCGCTGGAACGCTATGGTGCCCCGGTCTATGTCCGGCACGAAATCGTCCACAACCGCTATGTCGTCGATGGCCTGAAGGCCAAGGGCGCGGTTTTCGTGGAGGAACTGGACGAAGTGCCGCAGGGCGCGCCGGTGGTGTTTTCCGCCCATGGCGTCCCCAAGAGCGTGCCGGCAGAGGCCGAGCGGCGGCAGATGATCTATGTCGATGCCACCTGCCCGCTGGTCAGCAAGGTCCACCGCCAGGCCGAACGTCAGATCGAGGCCGGACGGCATATCCTGTTCATCGGCCACCGCGGCCACCCGGAAGTGATCGGGACCTTCGGCCAGGTGCCGGACGGCGCGATGACGCTGGTGGAGACGGTGGAGGACGTGGCAACGATATCGGTCCCGGCTGGCGCAACGCTAGCCTTCCTTACCCAGACCACGCTGTCGGTGGACGATACGGCCGATATCATCGATGCCCTGAAGGCGCGTTTCCCGCAGATCGTCGCCCCCAAGGCAGAGGACATCTGCTATGCCACGTCCAACCGCCAGGCAGCGGTCAAGGCGATCGCTCCGCAGGCGGACCTGGTGCTGGTGATCGGCGCGCCCAATTCCTCCAACTCGTTGCGGCTGGTCGAAGTCGCCGAACGCTGCGGCACGCCGGCACGGCTGATCCAGCGCGGGGCGGAGATCGATGCGGCCTGGCTGGAAGGCGTGGAAACCGTCGGCCTCACTGCCGGCGCCTCCGCGCCCGAAGCACTGGTGCGCGAGGTCATCGCCCGCCTCGGCGAATGGCGCACGGTAGAGGAAACCCCGGTCCTCACTGCCGAGGAGCACATGATCTTCAAGCTGCCGCGCCAGCTGACCGACTGATTTGCCGTGGCCGTCTACACGCAGCTTTCCTCGGCCGACCTCGACCGGCTGATCGCGCACTATGATGTCGGCACCCTCGTCAGCGCCAAGGGCATTGCCGAAGGCGTGTCGAACTCGAACTGGCTGATCGAGACCAGCGGCAGGGACGGCGGCGGTGCGCGTTTCATCCTGACCATGTACGAACGGCGGATCGAGCTGGCTGACCTGCCCTTCTTCCTCGACCTGCTCGATCACCTGGCCGGCAAGGGCTGCCCCGTGCCGCGCACGATCCATGACCGCGAAGGCGCCAGCTTCCGCATGATCGGGCCCAAGGCGGTAGCGCTGATCGAATTCCTTCCCGGGGTCTCGGTCGACCTGCCAAGCCCCGCCCAGGCACGCAGCGTGGGCCGCGTGCTGGCTCAGATGCATCAGGCAGCAATGGACTTTCCCGGCAGCCGCGCCAATGGCCTTGGCCCCGCCACATCGGCGCGGGTGCTGGCCGATTGCGGCAGCCAGGCGCTGGCAAAGATCAATCCCGCCCTGCCGGAAACCATCGGCCATGCCGCCCGGGTGGCCGCCAGCTGGCCGCAGGGCCTGCCGCAGTCGGTCATCCATTCGGACCTGTTCCCCGATAACGTGCTGATGCGCGGCACCGAGGTTTCGGCGCTGATCGACTTCTACTTCGCCTGCAACGATGCGATGGCCTATGATCTGGCCGTTACCCACGCCGCATGGTGCTTTGCCGATGGCGGCCGCACCTATCGCGCGGATGTGGGCACGGCGCTGGTCGAAGGGTACGAGAGCGTGCGCCCGCTCGAACCGGCGGAACGCGCGGCCATGCCGCTGCTGGCCGAGGCCGCGTGCCTGCGGTTCGTGTCCAGCCGGGCGCAGGACTGGCTCGACACCCCGGCCGATGCCCTGGTCACGCGCAAGGATCCGATGGACTTCGTGCGCCGCCTCGATTTCTACCAGGCCGGGGGCGCTGCGCCGTTCGGGGCATGAAGCAGGTTGATATCTTCACCGACGGGGCGTGCAAGGGGAACCCCGGCCCCGGCGGCTGGGGCGTGCTGCTGCGCATGGGGCGGCACGAGAAGGAAATGGCCGGCGGCGAGCCGCAGACCACCAACAACCGCATGGAAATGACCGCCGTGATCCGGGCCCTCGATGCCCTGATCGAACCGTGCGAGGTGACCGTCCACACCGACAGCCGCTATGTGATCGACGGGATGACCAGGTGGATCGCCGGCTGGAAGAAGCGCGGCTGGGTCAATGCCAGCAAGCAGCCGGTCAAGAACGCCGACCTGTGGCACGACCTGATCGAGGCCGCAGCGCGCCATAAGGTGCACTGGGAATGGGTCCGCGGCCACAGCGGCCACGTGGAGAACGAGCGGGTCGACCGCCTCGCCAGCAATGCAGCCGACGAGGCGGGCCGGAAACCCGCAGCCTGAGCGCTGCTTAGCTGTTGTCTTCGATGTCGGCGCCCGGGCCGTTCTTCTTGATCGATTCGATGGCGTTCTTCGCGCTTTCCTTGCTCGAATAGCCTTCGGTCGAGAACATGGTCTCGGAATTGTACTTGAAGCGCACGCGGTATTCGCCGGCCTTGTCCTTGTAGATTTCGAACTTGTGAGCCATCGTCGGTCCCCTCTGGAACGGGGCGCAGGCTTGCAGCCCCGGACCCTGCTTGGCTAGCCAAACCTGGCGGGCGAGTAAACAGCCGCATCAATGGTTTGCGTCATGGCGTCACGCGTTGTGCCGGTCAGCAGCTGGGCGGCAAGGCGGGCGGCGGCCGGTGCGGTCTGGATGCCGAAGCCGCCCTGCCCGGCAAACCAGAAGAAGCCGTCACAAAGGCCATCCCAGCCATAGACCGGCAGCCGATCGGGAGCAAAGCTGCGCAGGCCCGCCCACTTGCGTTCGACCGCCTCTATCCGGCAATCCATCACCTGCCCGAACCGGTCGATGGCCAGCGCCACGTCCAGTTCCTCGGGTGCGGCGTCGCAAGGCGCGCTCGGTGTCTCGTCATGCGGGCTCAGCCACAGGCGGCCGTTCTCGGGCTTGAAGTAGAAGCTGCCGTCGATTCCCAGCACCAGCGGCAGGCTGGCATGGGCGACAGGATCGATGCGCAACTGCGCCACCGTGCGTCGATAGGGGGTTATGCCGATGGCGCGGGCACCAGCCAGCCGCGCAACGTCATCGGCCCAGGCCCCGGCGGCATTCACCAGCGTTGCCGCGCGCAATTCCGCACCGTTCTCGAAGCCCAGCAGCCAGTGGCCCGCCGTCCGTTCTGCATGGGCCAACCGGTGGCCGGTCACGAGCTGCGCCCCGCCGCGTCGCGCCTCGGCGAGGTAGTGCTGGTGCAGAGCGGCGACATCGATATCCGCGCAGCGCGGTTCGCTGATGGCCTCTTCCCAGCCGGTCCGCAGGCCGGGAATGATCCGCTCCATGGCGGCCCGGCCGATGCGGGTGATCGACACCCCGGTGCCGGCAAAGCTCGATTCGAATGCGTCGAGCAGTCCCAGCTGGTCCTGCCGGGCGATATAGATCGCACCCCGTTCGCGCAGGAAGCCGCCCTGGCGCAGCCATGGCCCTGAGGCGAGCGTCAGCGGGACCACGCCCGGGCCGCCATAGCATTCCTCCCAGAAGGCAGCTGAACGTCCGGTGGCATGGTAGCCGGGAGCGCTCTCGGCCTCTGCCAGCACGACGCTGGCGTGCGGCGCCAGTTCGGCAGCGATGCTGGCCCCGGCGATACCGGCACCGATAACGACAATGTCCGCTTGGTTGATCAAGGTTTTACCCTGTCGGCAAGAAAGGCATCGATCGCCGCGAGCGCGCGGTCGCGCACCGGATCCGCCTCGCGCAGGATTTCGTGCGCGGCTTCCGGTCCCATTTCGAGGAAGGTCACGTCCGGCAGGCGGGCAGCCGCCCTCCGGCTGGCGCGTGGGGAGACCAGCTTGTCACCAGTGGTCGATAGCAGGAACACCGGCACGCTCACGCGCTCCAGCACGCCGGGGGAGCCGAGCCACTGCATCGATCGCGCCGCCGCATGGACCCAGCCCCAGCTGCCCGGCCCCATCACCAGCGCCGGCCGCGTGTCGCGCCAGTACTGTTCATCGGCATAGCGATCGGCATCGTGGGTCAGGAGGTCCTGCCTTCCGCGTGGCAATTCGCCCGGCTTCTCGCTCCATTTCCAGGCCGGCCGGCGCGGATCGCCCAGCCGGACCATCAGCGCGGCCACCAGCCGCTGGATCGCGGGCGGCACGAATTCGGGGAACACGCCCAGCATCGGGGTGGACAGGACCAGCGCATCGGGGGCCGGGGTCAGGACCTGCTCGGCAGCGGCGCGCAGCACAAGATGCCCGCCCATCGAATGGCCTGCGATCACCCGCGGGCCGCCTCGCTCACCCGCCCATGCGCGCCAGAAGGCCGCGAGATCCGCCACCCACTGCGCGAAATCCCCGATGTGGCCGGTAACCGGATCGCTGCCCAGCCGGCCCGATCCGGCCTGCCCGCGCCAGTCGGCGGCGGTGACCTGCCAGCCCTGCCGGCGCCAGTGCTCGAAGGTCTCGAGATATTTCTCGTAGGCATCGCCGCGCCCGGGCAGGAACAGGATCGATCCGCGCGGGGCCTGGTCGCCTTCGGGCGCGGGCCAGTCGATGCGACGGATCGCATGGGCGTCGTCCGCGTGCCACAGGCTTTCCACCGCGCCGGGCGGAATGGCCCTGCGGTCGAACGCCTTGCCTTGGCCATCCGGGTTCACAGAGCCCTCGTGATAAATACCAGCCTCCTGCCTGTGGTTACTTTTTGGTAAGTGATGGCCGCTAGCAAGCAAAGTCCAAGGGGGAACCTCGGGGATTTTTATGCTGGACGATCCGATCAAGTACGGACTGCTCGCCGCCTTGGCAATTGCGCTGCTGGTGGCTGCCTTCACCGATCTCAAGAGCCGCAAGATCGCCAACTGGCTGAACGGCGCCATCGCGCTGGGTGCCCCGGTGTTCTGGTGGGCGAGCGGCATGGCGCTGTGGCCGGAGGTGGCGATGCAGCTTGGCCTGGCCGTGGTGACCTTCCTTGCGCTGTCGGTGCTGTTTGCCCTGCGCGCCATGGGCGGCGGCGACGTCAAGCTGCTCACCGCGCTGGCGCTGTGGATCGCGCCGTCGCACTTCCTGCAGCTGATCATCATGATGGCCCTCTTGGGCGGGGTGCTGACCCTGGTGTTCGGCGGCTGGCACGTGATGCGCCGCCAGAAGGACAAGATCGCCATACCCTACGGCGTTGCGATCGCCGCTGCCGGCCTTTGGGCAATCGCCAGTTTCTACGTGCCCGCATCTGCTGTCGCAGGCGTTGCGGGGTGAACCTCATTTTAACCAATCACGGCCTAAAGCGGGCCAAATCATCCGTGCCAAATCTTTTCGTGACGGATCTCTAAGGGGGCTTGAAGCACCATGGACAAGAAGAAGCTCATTCTGCTGGTAGGGGCGCTGATCATCGCGATCGGCACGGCCCTTGCTGCCCGGAGCATGTTTGCCGGCGCGGCCGCTCCCGAAGTGGAAGCCGCCCCCGTGGAGCCGCAAGGCCCCAAGGTGCTGGTCGCCAAGCGCGGCCTGCCGGTGGGCACGATCATCACCGCTGACGCCATCGGCTTCCAGCTGTGGCCGCAGGAACTGGTCCAGGACGCCTATTTCATCGATGGCGAAGCCAATATGGAAGCCCTGCTGGGAACCGTGGTGCGCCACCCGATCACGGCCGGCGAACCGGTGACGCAGGGTTCGCTGGTTGCCCCCGGCGACCGTGGCTTCCTCGCCGCGGCGCTTGGCCCGGGCATGCGCGCCGTCACCGTGCCGGTTTCGGCCCGCACCGGCGTCGGCGGCTTCGTCTTCCCGGGTGACCGGATCGACCTCGTGCTGACCCAGACCGTGGAAGGCGACGAAGGCGGCGGGCTGCGCGCCTCGGAGACCATCCTTACCAACCTGCGCGTGCTGGCCACCGACCAGTCCACCGAAACCACCACCACCGACGATGGCCGCACCGTGGTCCGCGCCTTCCGCACGGTGACGCTGGAAGTGACCCCGCGCATTGCCGAGAAGATCGCGGTGGCCCAGACGATCGGCACGCTCAGCCTGTCGCTGCGCTCGATCGCCGACAACCAGACCGAGCTCGACCGCGCCATTGCCGCCGGCGACATCCAGATGCCCGAAGGCGCCACCCGCGAGGAAGAGGAGCGTATCCTGCGCCAGGTCGTGTCCCGCCCGCGTGACGGAGCCTCTACCTTCGTGACCGGTGGCGATGTGTCGCGCTTCCAGCGTCGCACCATGCCGAGCCAGGGTGGCAACAATGCCCCCGCCCCGGCAGCCGTGCCCGCAGCAGCAACCGGTGGCGGGATTGCGGCCCCGGCCCGCCCGGCCGGCCCCACGGTCCGCGTGACCCGTGGCAAGTCCACCACCGAAGTGCCGGTGGCCCGCGGTTCGGGCGCGCTGCTCGACCGTCCGGCCTCGCGGTGATCGCCATGACCATGCCGCGCACCGCAACCCCGCTCATGAACTCCACCGGATCCGCAACCCGCTTTGGATCCCCTTCGAGAGGCAAGACAATGAAGAGCCGCCTTCTCAAGACCGTGCTGGGAGCCGCCTGCGCCCTTGCACCGCTGGCTGCCATCCCCACCGGCACGGCCCAGGCCCAGTCGACCGTCAGCCCGGCGCAGGACATCGTCCTGTCGATCGGCCGCGGCGAGCTGATCAACGTGCCCGGCAACATGGCCGACATCTTCGTCGCCAACGAAAGCATTGCCGATGTCCAGGTGAAGTCGCAGCGCCAGCTGTTCATCATGGGCCTGTCCGGTGGCCTTACCACGATCTACGCCAGCAACTCTGCCGGCGACATCATCTGGTCAGCCAATGTCCGCGTCGGCTCCAACATCGACAGCGTGGACCAGATGCTGGCCCTCGCCATGCCCGAGGCGAACATCCAGATCGCCACGATGGGCACCAACACCGTGCTGCTGACCGGCACCGTGGCCGCGCCGGAAGACGCTGCCGAGGCAGAACGCCTCGTCTCCGCCTTCGTCGGCAACGAGACCAATGTCGTCTCCCGCCTGCGCATGGCAACCCCGCTGCAGGTCAACCTGCGCGTGCGCTTTGCCGAGGTCAGCCGCTCGCTGGTCCGTTCGCTCGGCACCAACCTGACCACGATCGATGCCAGCAGCGGTTTCCAGTTCGGCATCGGCCAGGGCCGTGCACTCGGCCCGACTTTCGCACCCGGCACCGCTGTCTGCACCACGCCGTCGTGCTCGGTCACCCTGCCTGGCGGCACGGTTGTGCCCGGCACCTCGATCACCCGCATCTCCCCCGGCACCACGATTGGCGGCGTGACCCGCTTCCTTGGCCTCGACATCGGCGCGGCGTTGGACATGGCGGAGCGCGAGGGCCTGGTGACGACCCTGTCGGAACCCAACCTCACTGCACTGTCGGGCGAAACCGCGCAGTTCCTTGCTGGCGGTGAATTCCCGATCCCGCTGAGCCAGGGCCTGGGTACCACCACGGTGGAATACAAGAACTACGGCGTCAGCCTGGCCTATACTCCCACGGTCCTCGCCAACGGCCGCATCTCGCTGCGGGTGCGCCCGGAAGTGTCCGAGCTGTCGAGCCAGGGCGCGGTGACGCTGAACGGCTTCCAGATCCCGGCACTGACCATCCGCCGGGCGGAGACGACCATCGAACTCGGCTCCGGCCAGAGCTTCATGATCGCCGGCCTGCTGAGCAACAACGCCCAGAACACCATCGACCGCGCCCCCGGCGTCGGCGAGATCCCGATCCTGGGCAACCTGTTCCGTTCCACCGAGTTCCGGCGTGGCGAGACAGAGCTGGTCATCGTGGTGACGCCTTACCTGGTCGAACCGGTCAGCGATCGTGAGATCCGCCTGCCGACCGACGGCTTCAACGCCCCGTCCGCTGCCGAGCAGTTCCTGCTCAACCGCGAGCACAACGGCGTCAGTGGCCAACAGCGCCCGATGCCGCGCGCGGCAGAGGATGTCTCGGCCAACCCGTCGGTCAGCCTGATCGACCAGGGCGGCGAAGCCCTGGCCGGCGGCGCGCCCTCGGGCCGCGAAACCCGCACTGCCGACGCTGCCGACGCTGCCGCGCCCGGCTTCAGCCTGAACTGAGAGAGGTGACTGTGATGACCCTTCGAATCAAGAAAGCGGCTGGCACGGCCATCGCCCTTGTGCTGGTGGCGGGCCTGGGTGCCTGCGCCACGCCTGCCGGCACCTCCTCCAACACCTCGCTCAACAGCGTGAACCAGCCGGTCGTGCAGCGCAGCAACTACACGCTCGACCTGCAGGCTTCGGCCGGTGGCCTGATGGTCCCCGAAAGGGCCCGCCTGGCGCAGTGGTTCGAAACCATGGACCTGGGCTATGGCGACCGCATCTCGATCGATGACCCGATGGCCAGCGTGACTGTCCGCGAGGACGTTGCCGCTGCGGCAGCCCGGTATGGCCTGCTGCTGGAAGATGCGGCTCCGGTTACGGTCGGCTATGTCGATCCGGGCAAAGTGCGCGTGGTGGTGACCCGTTCGACCGCCCATGTGCCGAACTGCCCCAACTGGCACGGCAATTCCAACGGCAACCTTGGCAACCAGACCTCGGCCGGGTTCGGCTGCGCGGTGAACAGCAACTTCGCGGCGATGGTCGCCGATCCGCAGCACCTGCTCGAAGGCGCGGAAGGCACGGGCGAGACCACGGTGATGAGCTCGACCAAGGCGATCGAGACCTATCGCGAAACCGCACCGACCGGTGCCGGCGGGTTGCCGCAAGTTTCCAGCCAGAACACAGGGGGTTAAGGCAATGAACGCTCCGTGGAAATCCGGGCCCATGGGCAACCGGGATCCTTTCGCCGCCTACATCTGCGACGAGGCCGCACTCGACGTGCTGCGTCCGGTGGTGGTCGAAATGGGCTGGCAGCCCGAGAAGTGCAACAAGGGTGGCCTGCGCAACGCGGTCCAGTCTCTGTCGATCTCGGCAAGCCCGGCGATCCTGCTGGTCGACCTGTCCGAAAGCGGCGATCCGCTGAACGACATCAACGCACTGGCCGAAGTGTGCGAGCCGGGCACGGTGGTGATCGCCACCGGCCAGGTCAACGACGTGCGCCTCTACCGCGACCTGCTGTCGAGCGGGATCCACGATTACCTGCTCAAGCCGCTTTCGGCGGGGCAGCTGCGTGATGCGCTGACCAATGCCCAGGCGGTGTTCTCCGCGCCGCGCCATGCCGATGCCAGTGCCGACAAGCAGCACATTTCGGCGGCCGTGGTGGGCACGCGTGGCGGTGTGGGTGCCTCCACCCTTGTCACCTCGCTGGCCTGGCTATTCTCGATGGAACACAGCCGCTCGACCGCGCTGCTCGACCTTGACGTCCACTTCGGGACCGGGGCCCTTTGCCTCGACCTGGAGCCGGGCCGCGGCCTGACCGACGCGATCGAGAACCCCAGCCGCATCGACGGCCTGTTCATCGAACGTGCCATGATCCGCGCCAACGACCGCCTGGCGATCATGAGCGCGGAAGCTCCGATCAGCACCCCGCTGATGACCGACGGCAGCGCATTCGTGCAGCTGGAAGAGGAATTCCGCCAGTCGTTCGACATGACCGTGATCGACATGCCGCGCAACATGCTCATCAACTTCCCGCACCTGCTCACCGAAGTGAACGTTGTGGCGCTGGTGACCGAGATGACGCTGGCATCGGCGCGCGACACGATCCGCATCCTGTCGTGGCTCAAGAGCAATGCGCCCGGCGCCCAGCCGATGATCGTGTGCAACAAGGTCCAGCCCGGCGCGAGCGAGATCAGCAAGGCCGATTTCGAAGCCTCTATCGAACGCAAGATCAACTTCACGATCCCGTTCGACCAGAAGGCCGCCGTCAACGCGGCCAAGCTGGGGCAGACCTTTGCCGAAGCGAACAAGGCCGCCAAATCGGCCCTCGTCATGCGCGAGATCGCCTCCGCGATCATCGGTGCCAGCGACGAGTCCGGGTCGGTCCTCAAGGACAGCGGTAAGTCGGGTTCGCTGCTGGGCAAGCTCGATCTCAAGTCGCTGCTCGGCTCGAAGAAAGACAAGGCAGCGGCCGAACCGGCCGATTGACCGGGCGCCGGCAGGCCCCGGACAGGGCCTGCCGAACGCACCGCGATCGCAGTCACGTAGTGTAGAAGGCAAGGCAAGACATGAGCATCTTACAGCTATTGCTAGTGGGTGGCGGCCTGATGGGTCTGATGATCCTGGGCTACATGCTCATGTCGGGCCCTTCGGTCGCCAAGGAAAGCCAGCGGCGCCTGCAGGCGGTCCGTTTCCGCCATTCCGAAAGCACCAAGGACAAGGTCGAATCGCAGCTCAAGAAGGCGATTGCCGCGCGCAAGCCCAAGACCTTCTCCCGCGCCGGATCGAGTTCGCGCATGGAAGCCCTCATGCTCCGGCTCGATCGCACCGGCATGAACTGGACAGTCACGCAGTACGCCTATGGCTCGCTCGGGCTCGGCCTGGCTGTCACGCTGCTCCTGTACCTGCAGTCCGGCGCGCTGCTCATGGCGCTGGTCGTCGGCCTGTTTGTCGGCGCGGGGCTGCCGCACTTCGTGGTCAATACGCTGATCAAGCGGCGGACCAACGCGTTCAACGCCAAGTTCCCCGATGCCATCGAACTGCTGGTGCGCGGCCTCAGGTCCGGCCTGCCGGTGGGCGAGACGCTGGGTGTGGTGGCGAACGAGGTCCCCGGCCCCGTGGGCGCGGAATTCCGCGCGGTGACCGAACGCATCCGCATCGGTCGCACCATGGAAGAGGCGCTGCAGGAAACCGCCAACAAGCTTGGCACGGCCGAATTCCAGTTCTTCGTCATCACTCTGGCGATCCAGCGCGAGACCGGCGGCAACCTTGCCGAGACGCTGTCGAACCTGGCCGACGTGCTGCGCAAGCGCGCCCAGATGAAGCTCAAGATCCGTGCCATGAGCTCGGAATCAAAGGCCTCGGCCTACATCGTCGGCTCCCTGCCCTTCATCGTCTTCATCATGATCTACTGGGTCAACCCGAACTACATCGGCGGGTTCTTCGAGGATGAACGCCTGATCGTGGCGGGCCTTGGCGGCATGGTGTGGATGAGCATCGGCGGCTTCATCATGGCCAAGATGGTCAGCTTCGAGATCTGAGCGCAGGAAGGCAAACCAGACCATGATCACTCCTGCATCCGGACCCACACTCCTCGGCGTCGACGTTATCCTCGTCGGCACCGTGCTGGCCGGCATTGCCGCGGCCGCGGTGTTCCTGGCGATCTATGCCGCGGTCACCGTGAAGGATCCGATGGCCAAGCGCGTCAAGTCGCTCAACGCCCGCCGGGCAGAGCTCAAGACGGGCATGATCACCGGCAAGTCCAAGAAGCGCCAGAGCCTTGTCCGCCGCACCGAGACGACCGACAAGATGAAGGAAACCATGGAGGGCATGAAGGTCCTCCAGGAAAGCCAGGTCAAGCTGATCCAGCAGAAGCTGGCCCAGGCCGGCTTCCGCAACAAGGAACTGGCCGTTGTCGTGCTGTTCAGCCGGATGGTCCTGCCGGTGGTGCTGGGCCTGATCGGCGTGGTCATGCTCTATTGGGTCGAAATGTTCCCCGACTGGGGCAGCACCAAGCGCTTCATGGGCTTTGCCGTCATGGTTGTGGCGGGCTACAAGGCACCCGAAATCTACCTCAAGAACATCGCCACCAAGCGCACCCAGGCAATCCAGAAGGGCCTGCCCGATGCGCTGGACCTGCTGGTGATCTGCGCCGAAGCTGGCCTGACCGTGGACGCCGCCTTCAACCGTGTGGCCAAGGAACTGGGCCGTGCCTATCCGGAACTGGGCGACGAATTCGCCCTGACCGCGATCGAGCTGTCGTTCCTGACCGAGCGCCGCCAGGCATTCGAGAACCTGGCCTACCGCGTGGACCTTGATGCCGTGCGCGGCGTGGTGACCACCATGGTGCAGACCGAACGCTACGGCACCCCGCTGGCGTCCGCCCTGCGCGTGCTCTCCGCCGAATTCCGCAACGAGCGCATGATGCGTGCCGAGGAAAAGGCCGCGCGCCTGCCCGCGATCATGACGGTGCCGCTGATCCTGTTCATCCTGCCGGTGCTGTTCATCGTGATCCTGGGTCCGGCGGCCTGTTCGATCGCCGACGCCTTCGCCGAGAACTGAGGATCGCCGCAGGGCCGGCTTGCCGGCCCGAACGCACCGCACAAACGAAAGGCCCCGCCGGAATCCGGCGGGGCCTTTTCGCGTTTCTCCCGGCTGGTCCGGCTGGGCTTCGGGCAGGAACGGGCCTGTCAGGCCACGCCGAAGTTGTCGCTGTCGGTCCCGTCACCGTCGCTGTCGAGATCGCCGACCTGGGCGCGCACACGATGCAGCAGCTCGCGGAACTGGTCCATCTCCGCTGCCGAGAAACCGGCGAAGACACGCCGTTCCATCTCCATGGCCAGCGGCATGATCTGCCCGTGCATGGCGCGTCCGGCATCGGTCAGGTCCAGATGATGGGAACGACCGTCCTGCACATTGGGTGTGCGGGCGGCCAGGCCGCGCTCTTCCAGCACCTTGCAGGCACGGTTGACCGCCACCTTGTCCATCAGGGTGCGCTGGGTGAGGTCGCGCTGGGTCAGCGCACCCGAATCGCCCAGCACCGCCATCACGCGCCATTCCGGAACGCTCAGGCCGAAACGCTGGCGATACTCCTGCGCGATCCGCCCGCTCACCGCGTTTGAGGTGATCGACAGCTGGTAGGGCAGGAATTTGGAGAGTGGAGTAGTTGGTTGCATAGGTGACAATCCATGTTCCAGCAGAACGCGCAATGCAAGCCTTTCGGGCGTCAGGCAGCCGGCGTGTCCGGTTCCGGTACCTTCTGCAGCAGCCGTCCGGCCACCGCGTCGAGCCGTGCCACGGCAGCTGGCGCCCAGTGCTCCCGCGGCGTGGCAAAGGCATGATCGAGCACGGTATCGACCGGACTCGCCTCGCGCACGGGCGGCAATGCGGCAGCGAGCCTTGTCAGCGTGGCCCGGGCAAGATCGGCATTGGCGCGCATGACCGACAGGATGTCGGTCATCTCGACACCTGCCGCGGCATCGCGCCAGCAATCGTAATCGGTGACCATGCCAAGCAAAGCATAGGGCAGTTCGGCCTCTCGGGCGAGGCGTGCTTCGGGCATGGCGGTCATGCCGATCACCTGCGCGCCCCAGCTGCGATAGAGCAGGCTTTCCGCCCGGGTAGAGAACTGCGGCCCCTCGATCGCCAGGTAGGTTCCGCCACGCCGGACCCCGGCGCCCGCCGCTTCGGCCGCATCCGCCGCCAGCGCCGCCAGCCGCGGGCAGACCGGATCGGCCAGCGACACATGGGCCACCACCCCATCGCCGAAGAAGCTGCGCGCCCGGGTTCCGCCGGTCCGGTCGATGATCTGGTCCACCGCCAGGAACATGCCCGGGGGCAGGTCCTCGACCAGCGAACCGATGGCCGAGATCGCCAGCACGTCCGTTACCCCGCAGCGCTTGAGCACGTCGATGTTGGCACGATAGTTGACCTGGCCAGGGCCCAGTTGATGGTGCGCGCCGTGGCGGGCAATGAAAGTAAAGCGCACGCCGCCGAGCCTGCCGGTGACGACCGGCCCGGAAGGTTCGCCAAATGCGCTGGCAACCGGAATCTCCTGTTCGTCATCCAGCGCGCCGGGCGCATAGAGCCCGGACCCGCCGATCACGCCGATATGCCAGCCGGTCACCTTCGCTCCTCCCCTTGTCAGCGCGGGGGCATGCGGATGGCCCCGTCAAGCCGCACGCATTCGCCATTGAAATAGCCGTTCTCGACCATGGTCGTAACCAGGTTCGCATATTCCTCTGGCTTGCCCAGTCGCTTGGGGAAGGGGACGTTGGCACCAAGCGAGTCCTGCACGTTCTGCGGCAGGGCCGCGAGCAGCGGGGTCCTGAAGATGCCCGGAAGGATGGTGTTGACGCGGATTCCCTCCGACATCAGGTCGCGCGCGATCGGCAGGGTCATCCCGGCCACGCCGCCCTTCGATGCGGCATAGGCGACCTGCCCGATCTGCCCGTCCACGGCGGCGACGCTGGCGGTCAGGACCATGGCCCCGCGCTCGCCATCCTCCAGCCCGTCGAGCGTCATCATGCCCGCGGCCGACTTGGCGATGCACTGGAAGGTGCCGACCAGGTTGACGCTGACCGTCTTCACGAACAGGTCCATGGGCAGGTGCGACGGCGCACCGGTCTGCTTGTCCCGACCGGCGGTCTTGCCGATGGTGGCGACACCCGCGCAGCAGACCAGCACCCGTTCCTGGCCGTGGGCGGCGCGGGCGGCAGCAAAGCCTGCATCGACCGATGCCTCGTCCGTCACGTCAACCCGGCAGAAGGTTCCGCCGATATCGGCCGCGACCTGTTCGCCGCGTTCGACATTGAGGTCGAACAGGGCCACCCTTGCCCCCTTTGCAGCCAGCGCCCGCGCGCTCGCCTCACCCAGGCCCGAGGCCCCGCCCGTCACCACTGCCGCGATCGAACCATCAATCTTCATACTGCCATGACTCCCTTGTCGCCG
>CAZTED010000018.1:0-4547 GCA_964612175.1 uncultured Sphingomonadaceae bacterium | reverse complement strand
GCAACAAAGCTGGCGAGAAAGTATAATTGGAATTGAAACCAGTTCTACCTTCAAGCAGGTCAGCAGCTAGCTATGTGCTATCCCTGTCTGGTCGCCCGGGGACTCTTCATGACCAGACGGAAATTTCGGATTCCTGGCCGCCTGCCGGCCCTATAATGGGGACTAACCTGTGAAGTTTCGAACCGCTCTGAAGGGTGCAAGCGCACCCATCGCACTCTCCGTAGCGCTCCTGGCTACTCCCGCCTTTGCGCAGGATGCCGAAGGTGTCCTTATCACCGATGCCGAAGATGATGGCGAAACCGCCGTCGAAGCCGAAGGTGATACTATCTTCGTCACCGGTTCGCGCATCCGCCGCGACGAATTCTCGGCTCCCGCCCCGCTGACCGTGATCGATCCGCAGATCGCCGCGCGCCAGGGCCTGCTGAGCACCGGCGACATCGTGCAGGGCTCGCCGATCGCGGCCGGCTCGTCGCAGGTCACCGCCGCGCTCTCCAGCCAGTTCCTCGTGAACGGCGGCCAGGGCGTGCAGACGGTCTCGCTGCGCGGCCTTGGTGCAGAGCGTACGCTGGTCCTGCTGAACGGCCGCCGCGCCGGTCCGGCCGGCACCCGCGGTGCCGTGTCCTCGTTCGATCTCAACGTGCTGCCCTATTCCATCGTCGAGACGATCGACGTGCTGAAGGACGGCGCTTCGTCGATCTACGGTTCAGACGCCGTGGCCGGCGTGGTCAACATCATCACCGCGCGCGACACCGATGGTGTCGAGTTCGACTTCTTCGGTTCGGTGCCGTTCGACGAAGGTGGGGAACAATGGTCTGCCGCAGCCACCTGGGGCAAGACCTTCGATCGTGGCCACATCCTCGTTTCGGCCAACTACTCGCGCCAGAACGAACTGCAGCGCGGCGACCGCGACTACCTGCAGTGCGCCGAATCCTATGTTTTCACCGACCTCAGCTACGAAACCCGCGCCGACCTCGTCGACCCGCGAACCGGTGAATTCAGCTGTAACGGTGCCGAAAGCAACACCACTTGGGGCCATATCTGGACCTACGACTACACTGCTTACACCTATACCTATGACGACGGCAGCTCGATCGACGTGTTCCTGTCGCCCAACGGAACCAACATCCCGGCGAGCAGTCAGTTTGGTGACGTGACGCTGTTCCAGTTCAGCTATCCGGGCGACAACCTGGGCAACTATATCCCGGCGGCCGGTGCCCCGCTCGATCCGGCGCAAATCTCGATCGCGGATGGCTGGTTCCCGGTTGGTTATGACCGTGCCTCGCGCTCGGTTTACAACAACTACCACCCGGGCATGAACCAGGACTCGATCATCCCGACGACCGACCGCTACACCATCTACCTCGACGCAGCTTACGAGCTGGCCGAAGGCTTCGAACTGTACACCGAACTGCTGTACAACAAGCGCGAGACCTATTTCGATGCTTCGGGCCAGATCTGGCAGTTTGGCGTTGGCCAGACCAACGGCGGCTACTTCCCGAGCAGCGTAAGGGATCCGTTCGCCACCGGCTTTGGCGGTGCAGCCCTGTTCAGCCCGACCGGTTTCATCGACTGGGGCGACAGCTCGCAGGAAGTCGATTACTATCGCGCCGTTGTCGGCCTGCGCGGCGACATCACGTCGAGCTGGTCCTATGACATCTACGGCCAGTATTCGCTGTCCGAAGCCAGCTATACCAACCAGCGCATCCTGAACGATTCGATCCGCACCCAGGACTTCCGCACTGTCGGGAACGCCCCCAACGGCTTCCGCACCGCGCGCTGCCCGGGCGGTGTCACCCCGATCGCCGGCAAGACCTGTACTTTCGTCGACTGGTATTCGTCGCGCGTCATGTACGGTGACTTCACGCCCGCCGAATTCGACTTCCTGACGGATACCGAAACCGGCACGACCGATTACGAACAGGCCTATGTCGAAGCCATCGTGAGCGGCGACCTGGTGGAACTGTGGGCCGGCACCGTGGGCCTCGCGCTCGGCGCTACCTACCGTCGTGACGAGATCACCGACACCCCCGGTGCCATCTCGCTGGCGGGCAACGTGTGGCAGGGTGGCCCTGCAGGCATCACCTCGGGCTATGGCGAAACCAAGGAAGCCTTCGGCGAAATCAACATTCCGCTGCTGGAAGGCCTGCCGCTGATCGAATCGCTGTCGATCACCGGTGCCGCGCGTGTCACCAATGTGAAGGCCGTCCGCGCCCTCGACGGTGCTTCGGACACCCGCAACGGCAACTGGACCTACAAGCTCCAGGGCAACTGGGAAGTGACCGACTGGCTGACCTTCCGCGGCACCTACGGCACCTCCTACCGCGCCCCGGCCTTGTTCGAACAGTTCCTGTTCGACCAGGTCGGTTCGCTGCCGCAGCGCTCGCTCGACCCCTGCATCGGCTGGGGCAACAAGCTTGCCAATGGCGACATCACCCAGCAGTTCGCCAACAATTGCGCGGCTGATGGCGTTGGTGCCAACCACACCGGCGCAGGCATCAACGGGGCGGTTATCACCGGTGGCGGTCTGGGTGTGCTGGAAGCAGAAACCTCGACCGCATGGACCGCTTCGGCCATCCTGACGCCGACCTTCGCCTTCCTGCCCGATACCGACATCAGCATCGCGGTCGATTACTTCGACATCGAAGTGCAGGGCCAGATCGCCCAGTTCGGTGCCGGCAGCGTAGTTGCGGGCTGCTATGCTTCGGACGACTTCCCGAACGATCCGCTGTGTACCTTGTTTGCCCGCGTGGGCGACCTGCCGGATACCGATCCGTTTTATAACGACGGCAGCCCGAGCAACATCGCTTTCGTGCGTGACAGCTTCGTAAACATCAACAGCCAGCGCAACGTCGGCATCGATGTGACCACGCGCATCGTCCACGATTTCCCGGGCGATGTGCAGCTCTCGGTCCAGGGTCAGATGACCTGGCAGACCAAGGACGACATCTCGGTGTTCGACGGGTTCCCGGAAAGCCTGAATGGCGAAGCCGGCGAGCCGAAGTGGGTGGGTGACTTCAATGCCGAACTGACCGTCGGCCCGTGGTCCCTGAACTACGGTCTCGACGTGATCGGAGCCACCGACGATGCACCGGACTTCACCGAAGCCGAGCTCGGTATCGATGAAGCGGACCAGACGGCTGCAGACATTGCCGATGCCCTGTGCATCGCACCGAGCACCAATCCCCTCGCCATCTACCCGGGTGGTGCGTGCTATGACCTGTCGATCCCGATGACGTTCTACCACAGCTTCTCGCTGACCCGCGAGATTGGCGAGAACTTCCGCATCACCGCGGGCATCTCCAACCTGTTCGACACGCGCCCGCCGCGGGTTTCGAACGTGGGTGGCGATGGCATCAACCAGCTGGGTGATGGCGTGCTGTACTCGCAGTACGACCTCCTGGGTCGTCGCGGGTTCATCAACATCAACCTGCGTTACTGATCCAGCCGCAGGGCTTGAACAAAGGAGGGCGGCAGGTGACAAACCTGCCGCCCTTCTCTTATCTGTCGGCTGGCCTTATCCGGCGGCCACGCAATTCGCACCGCACGACCAATCGCAGGACCAGACCATGACCCGCATCCGCCTGAAGCCCGATACGCTGGACGAAGAGAACCTGCGGTTCGATCATGTGCGCCTGCCGCGCCCGCTGTTCCTCAATTCAGTGCCCAAGTCCGGCTCGCACCTCTTGCGCAACATCATGCGCATGTTCGTGCCGGTGGAAGACCACTTCAAGGACCAGTTCATCCAGTGGGGCAACCTGCAGCAGTACAAGCACGCCTTCCGCGCGGCGGATTGCAAACTGAGCTGGGGCCACCTGCTGTTTTCCGATGCCTCCGCCGTGGAAACCGGCCCGGCGCGCAAGATCATCCTGGTGCGCGATCCCTACACCTGGGTCCTGTCGCGCGCGCGGTTCTTCCTGTCGGAAGAGTTCGGCGACAATTCGGTGCTGGTGAAGAACGGCGAACTGACAGTCGATGCGCTGATCAACCTGATGATCTTTGGCATCCACGGCAAGGCCATGAGCATGCGCGAACTGTTCCAGTACAACGCCGTTGCCTGGCTGGGGCAGGACACCACAATGGTCCGCTATGAAGATCTGGTGGCCGCTTTGAAGGACCTCGACAGCCCAACCGGCGAGGCCTTCTTCATGGGCCTGTTCGAAGCAGCCGGCCTTGCCCGCGTGCCCGATGACTGGCGCGACCGGGTGCGCATCGGCTCCGACCGGCGCCATAGCGCCACCGCCAGCGAGAACCTGACCGTCGTCGCAGACCATGTCCCGCGAAACCTGAACGACCTGCAAAAGCAGCTGGTCGAACTGGCAGCCCCCGGTCTCAGGTCTTTCCTCGGCTATACCTGACCGGTCAGGTGACGACGCGCATTTCCAGCGCGCCGTCGCCTTCGTCGATGTTGACCGTCGAGCCATCGGGCACTTCGCCCGACAGGATCATCTCGGCCAGCGGATCCTGCAGGTAGCGCTGCACTGCCCGCTTGAGCGGCCGCGCGCCATAGACCGGGTCATACCCCACCCGGCCCAGCCACGCGAGCGCGC
>CAZTED010000017.1:0-32363 GCA_964612175.1 uncultured Sphingomonadaceae bacterium | reverse complement strand
AGACGCTTGCCGTGGCCAAGTTCCGCAACGCGGGGCAGGTGTGCGTTTCGCCCACGCGCTTCTACATACAGGAAGGCGTGCATGACCGGTTCGTGAAGGCCTTCGTTCAGCGGGTTGGCCATATCCGGGTGGGCAACGGGCTCGACGAAAGCAGCCAGATGGGACCGATGGCGAACGCCCGCCGGCCCCAGGCTGTCGACGGGCTTGTGGCCGATGCCTTGTCACACGGCGCGGACCTGACGAGCGGTGGCGAACCTTCGGGCAACCGGGGCTTCTTCTATCGCCCGACCATCCTCGCAAACGTCCCGACCACGGCGCGCATCATGAACGAGGAACCATTCGGCCCGGTCGTGGTAACCGCACCCTTTGCAGGGTTCGACGAAGTGGTGGAACTGGCAAACCGCCTTCCCTACGGCCTCGCCGGCTATGCCTTTACCGAGAGCGCGCGCACAGCCAACCTCATCGCCGATGCCCTTGAAGTGGGCATGGTAGGCATCAACACAACCTCGCTTGCGGCACCAGATGCCCCTTTCCAGGGAGTGAAGGAAAGCGGACATGGCTCGGAAGATGGCCCGGAGGGACTTGCCGCATGCCTTGTCACCAAATCGATCCACCAGGTCTGAAGGCGGACGGCAGCAGGAAGGCCAATGATCCAAGCTGGCCCCGCCTGCCCACCGCCCGCCTGGCGATGGCTGATGGTACAATAGATCAGGTGCCCTCTCCTTCGGGCACAGTGGCGAATTTCACGAGGACTGTCTGAACATGATCTCTTCTCAAGTTGTCGTAATCGGGTGCGGACCGGTCGGCCTTTGCCTGGCAATCGACCTTGCCATGCGTGGCGTGAAGGTGACGATCATCGACACCCGCCACCCGCGCGAAATCCCGACCGTCCGCTGCAACCATGTGTCATCGCGGACGATGGAAAGCTTCCGCCGGATGGGAATCTCAGCGCAGGTTCGCGAAGCCGGCCTGCCGGACGATTACCCCCATGACGTCGTCTTCCGGCCATTCGCCACTGGCGAGGATTTCGCCCGTATCCGCATCCCCGGCCGCAAGGACCGCCCCGGCTGTCAGGACAGCCCCGATGGATGGTGGCCCACTCCGGAGCCGCCCCACCGGTGCAACCAGATCTACTTCGAACCCATCCTGTTCGATCGTGCCGCTGGTATGGATGCGATCACGATCCTGAGCCGGACCCGGCTCGACGGTTTCGAACAGGACGAAGCAGGCGTGACAGCCAGCATCACCAACCTCGATACGGGAAAAACCGAAAGGATCAGCGGCCGATACCTTGTGGGATGTGACGGTGCCCGTTCGATGGTCCGTTCCGCCATCGGCGCCCAGCTTGTCGGCGATGCCGTGATCCAGAGGGTCCAGTCCACCTACTTCCGCGCGCCGGCACTGTTCGACATGACTCCGGGCATACCGGGCTGGATGACCTATCTCTACAACCCGGTCAGAGCCGGCAACCTGGTGGCGATCGACGGCAGGGAAACCTGGCTGCTGCACAACTACCTGCTGCCGGGGGAAGATGGCTTCGATTCAGTCGATCGGGATGCCTGCCTGCGGATGCTGCTGGGGGTGGACGAGACCTTCGAATACGAAATCCTGGGGAACGAGGACTGGATCGGCCGCCGGCTGGTGGCGGACAAGTTCCGCGACCGGAATGCCTTTATTGCCGGCGATGCGGCGCACTTGTGGGTGCCTTACGCAGGCTATGGCATGAATGCCGGCATTGCCGATGCCCTAAACCTGTCGTGGATGCTTGCCGCGCGCCTGAACGGTTGGGGCGGAGAGGCCATTCTCGATGGCTATGAGGCAGAACGCAAACCGATTACCGAACAGGTTTCCCGCTTTGCCATGAGCCATGCCGCCAAGGCCATCGCCGAACGCACGCAGATACCTGCCAACTTCCTCGACCGCACACCGGACGGCGCACGGGCGCGCGAGGCCATCGGCCACGAAGCCGAGACCCTGCATGTCGAGCAATTCGCCTGCGCCGGCCTGAACTATGGCTATTTCTATGACAGTTCCCCCATCATCCAGTACGATGGCGAGGACATGCCAGGCTACACCATGGCCGATTACTCACCCTCCACTGTCCCCGGTTGCCGTCTGCCCCACTTCTGGCTGAAGGACGGGACATCGCTGTACGATGCAATGGGCGAGGAATTCGTGCTCCTGCGGTTCGACCCTGCGGTGGATGCCGGGCCGTTCATCGACAGTGCCACGCGGCTGGGGATGCCGGTGCAGGTGCTCGATCTGGTTGGAGAGCATGCGCCATCCGTCTATCGCCATGCGCTGTACCTGTCGCGCCCGGACCGCCACGTCGCCTGGCGCGGGGACAGCGTACCGGACGACGTGGATGCCCTCACAGCCAAGCTCTGCGGCCGGTTGCCGCAGGGGCAACAATAGGCTGTCTTTTGCAGAGCCGCCCCCGGCAAGTCGCGGCGACGAGCTGCAGCCGGCAGGAAGGTTTGTGCTGATTTCGAAAAGGTGTGTCAGTTGTCATGGATGAGCAAGAACAACCCCAATTCAGCAAGGCCTACAGGGCCTGGCTGCTTACGCTCATCCTGCTTACGGCGGCATTCGCCTATATCGACCGGGTCATCATCCAGACCCTCGGGCAGGCAATCAAGGAAGACCTCGACCTAACCGATTTCCAGCTCGGCATCCTTGGCGGTCTCGGGTTCGCGATCCTTTATTCCACCCTCGGACTGCCCATAGCAAGGCTTGCCGAACGGCGCAGCCGGATCAACATCATCTCGATATCGGTGGCGATCTTCTCGGGCATGACGGTCCTTTCCGGCATGGCCGCCAGCTTCTGGCAGCTGTTCCTCTGCAGGATAGGGGTCGGCATCGGCGAGGCCGGCGTGCAGGCGCCCAGCGTATCGCTGCTGGCCGACCATTTCCCCCAACACCAGCGCGGCACGGTGATGACGATCATGAAGCTGGGATCGCCGGTAGGCTCGGTCTTCGGAGCGGTCGTGGGCGGCTGGGTCGCCTACCATTACGGCTGGCGCGCGGCGATCATATCGGTTGCTGGCCCCGGCCTTGTTTTGGCGCTGCTGTTCAGGCTGACCCTGCGCGAGCCGCCTCGCGGCATGTCGGATCCGGACCGGCAGGAGGAAGCAAAGGCCGATCCGCCCGCGTTCGGCACCGTGATGAAGATCATGTGGGTGCGACCGGAATTCCGCCATATGCTTATCGGGCTCGGCCTGGCTACGATGGGCCTCTATGCCGGCGGTGCTTTTGCCAGCCCCTTTTTCATGCGCGTCCACGGCCTCACCCTGGCAGAAGCCGGCATCTACTTCGGCATCTTGAGCGGAGCTGCCGCGACCGCGGGCTATGCCCTTGGCGGCTTCGGCATCGACTTCATTTCCAGGCGGGGGGCCGAATGGTATGCCCTGCTGCCGGCAATCGGGATGGGATTGGCCGTTCCGTTCTACCTCGTCGGCTACCTGATCGGCCAACCGCAGCTGGCGCTGGCATTCCAGATCATCGGCGGCATCTTCCTGTTCTTCCACAATATCCCAACGCTCGTTGCGTTCCAGAACATGGTGGGGCCACGAATGCGGGCAACGGCGGCCTTCGTGTTCTTCTTCATTTCCACGCTGGTCGGTGTCGGCCTTGGCCCGCCCTTGCTGGGCCTGGTGAGCGACCTTTACGCCAATGCCAGTTTCGCAGGCGGCGGGTTCAACGCCAGGTGTGCGGGAGAGGCCTTGTCGCTCGACGCAGCCTGTGCGCAGGCCTCGGCGCTCGGCGTCCGCTATGCGCTCGCCAGCAGCATGGCACTCTATGCATGGGGTGCCGTCCACTACCTGATCGCCGCGCGATGCATCGCGCGCACAAGGTTGCAGCCGGGGACATAGGCTTTACAGGTTTCCGCTTCGCGGCACCTGCCCGTGTTGACACGATTCCCGCCCCGGCGGATAGACCGGTCATGCTCTCGCAGAAGACCCGCTATGCCATCCGCGCCATGCAGCACCTGGCGGACCGCCATGGCCAGGGGCCGGTCCAGCTGGCCGAGATAGCGGAACGGCAGAACATCCCGGCCAAGTTCCTGACCGTCATCCTGTCCGAACTGGCCAGGTATGGCCTGGTTGCATCCCAGCGCGGGCGCGATGGCGGGTACTGGCTGGCGCTGTCGCCGATCGACATCACTTATGGCGACCTCATCCGCATCATGCGCGGCTCACTTGCCCTGGTGCCCTGCGCCAGCCGCTATGCGCACGAAAAGTGCAAGAACTGCCTGGAGGAAGGCGAGTGCCGCACCCGCGCCCTGATGCTCGAGGTGCGTGACCGGACGGCAGACCTGCTTGACGGGATAAACCTTGCCGACCGGATCGATCCCGTCCCCGCCTTCACCGACATGGATGATAGTCAAGGCTGAGCGGCAAGGCTGAAAGGGGACAAGGCCGCTACACTTGGCGGGGATCTGTACCCCCTGCGGTTTGGCCAGCCACATCAGCCACGGCCGCGCGCATCGGACGCAAGCCAAGCGCAAGCAGGATCATGATGGTGGGCGGAAGCACTGCGAAGGCAAGGGCAAGCCCAGGTCCAAGATTGTCCCCTTCACCAAGGACCAGCCGCGAAGCCAGGGCCACCATGGCCGGTCCCAGGCCGAAGCCGATCAGGTTGTAGACCAGCAGGAAGCCGGCCGAAGCGATGCCGCGTCTCTCTGGTATGGTAGCCAGTTGCAGGGCTGCCGCGGCAACGGCGATGAACGGGGAAATCAGGCCGACAACCACCAGCCCGGCAAAGGCCACCCACATGTCGGGTGACAGGAAGGCGACCAGCCCGGCGATCGCGTAGACCGGCATGATGTAGATATACATCCGCATGTGCGCGTCCTGGAAACCGCGCCTGACCAGCCAGTCGGCCAGCAAGCCGCCCCCGACCATTCCCACGGCGCCCGCCACAAGCGTCTTGATGCCCAGCAGCGCGCCCACGCCGCCCACCGTCCATGCGAATTCGCGCATCATGTAGGTGGCAGACCAGGCCATGGTGGCAGCGGCCAGAAAACAGAACAGCGAGAAGGCCGTGAAATGGCAGGCATAAAAGCGCCAGTGCTGCCTGAAATGCGGCGGTGACGCAGGCACTGCCTTGTCCGCGGCAAAGCCCGTCTGGCGACGGCGGCCCGGATCGGGAAAGGCAAAGGCCAGGAAGGCCATCGGCACACCCAGCGCGCCAATCGCAAGGAATACCAGCTGCCAGTCGCGCAAGGCACCGATGAGCGGCAGGTCCGCGCCGGCGAGTTGGCCGGCATAAGTGATGAGCGCACCGCCCGCCGCATAGGACAGTGCCCCGCCCGCTATTCCGCCCAGCGAGAATATGCCCATGGCCCGCCCCAGCCGGGACTTGTCGACCATGTCGCTGATGATCGAATAGGCCGCTGGCAACAGCGCCGCCTCCCCTGCCCCAACCCCGAAGCGGGCAATAAGCAGGTGGGTATAGGTGTTGGCAAAACCGCTGGCTGCCGTGCTCATCGACCAGACGATGACGCCGGCAAAGATCACCATCCGCCGGTTGTAACGGTCCACCATCCAGCCGACGAATGGTCCGCACAGGGCATAGAACAGGACAAAGCCAAGGCCCTGCAGAAAGCCCATTTCTACGTCGCTGACATCAAGATCGCCCCGGATGGGGTCAACCAGCAAGGTCAGGATCTGCCTGTCCAGATAGGCCAGGGTGTAGATCACCAGCAGCATGACAAGGGTCCGCCACTCGGCCGCGTCCAGCTTGGCCGGGGCGTGTGGCAGACCCTTGATCATCGTTCGAACTCCTGCAGGCCCAGCCCTAGAAGTTGAGCTCTGCCCTTATGCCGAAGGTACGCGGCCGCGCATAGGCCACCGAGTCCCCGCCGCCAGCCGGTGAGGATGATTCAGTGACGTAGAGCGAGTACAGTTCGTTGGCGAGGTTGCGCCCCCACAAGGCCACCTTCAGGTGGTCGCCGGGGAAGGTATAGGCCACCTCGGCATTGACCAGCACATAGGCGTCTTCCTCGATGCGGTTGCCGGCATCCCAGAAGAAGCTGCCCGACCAGAAGGCATTGGCCGACAGGTCCAGCGTGCCGCCGTTATTCAGGTCCACACTGTAGCTCGGCCCGAGCGAGGCGGTGAACTCCGGCGTGCGGATCAGGTTGTTGCCGGTGGCGCCGGTGGTGTTGAGCTGGCCCGTGCAGGGGTTGAGCGTACCCAGCGGGATCAGGGCATTGCCGAAGGTAGGCGCACCGCGCGGACACAGGATCGAGGCGCCCGGGAAGTTCAGGTACTCGCTGTTGGTGTAGGCCGCCGAACCGCTCAGCATGAACCCGTCGGCCAGCTCGACCGTGCCTTCGATTTCGGCGCCATAAATTTCCGCAGCCGCCGCGTTGAACACCTGGGTCAGCCCGCCGAATGCGGGGTTGAATGCCTGGAACTGGATATTGTTGTAGTCATAGTAGTAGGCAGAGACGGAAAGGCTGTTGCGCCCGCTGCCGTACTTGAAGCCCACTTCGTAGGAATTGACCTTTTCCGGCTCGATGATGTTGACGACCTGCGCCCCACCACCATCGATCACCCCGTCGAACGCGCCGCTCTTGAAGCCCTTCGTATAGGTTGCATAGATGTTGGCATCATCCGACAGGCTGTAACGGATGCCGAGCCGCGGCGTGAAGGTCTTGAAGGTGTCGCTGCGCTCGGTCGACAAGGCACCGCGGGTAAAGGTGTAGTCCTTGCTTTCGATGTTGTAGCGCGCGCCTGCGATCAGCGTCACATTGCCGAAGGTGACATTCACCTCGCCAAAGGGAGCGATCGCCTCGGTCTGCAGCCTGAAGGTATTGAACACCGCGGCGCTGTTGATGATCACCGAGTTTGACGCATCGTCGTTGTAATAGAATGCGCCAAGGAACCATTGCACCGGCCCGTCACCTTGCGACACCAGGTTGAATTCCTGACTCCAGGTGCTTTGATCGCTTGGTACTGCCACGCGGACGAGTGCACGATTGGTGCGGTCGATATCGGTCAGCAGGTCGGACGTAACCTTGGAGTAGCTGGTGACCGATGACAGCTCGGCAAAGCCCAGGTCGAAATTGCTGGTCAGGCCGACCTGATCGCTCTTGACCTGGATCGACGGATCGAAGGTAAGCGAAACTTCGCGCGGGCCATTGGCCAGGATCGACCCCGTCAGCGCATTGTTGTTCCCGTTCAGCACGCCAAGGGCAAAGGCCGGGTTGTTCTCGCGATCGGAATGGCTGGCGGTGAGCAGAAACTCCACGCTGTCGGTCGGCTGGTACAGTATCCGGCCCCGCGCAGTGAACGACGTGCTTTGCGACACCCGGTCCCGGTCCCCACGTTGCGGGTATAACCGTTGTCGTCACCATGGGAGAACGACAGGCTGACTGCCAGATCATCGGTGATCGGCGTGGTTCCGAAGGCCGTCAGGCGAAGATCGTCGAAACGGCCATAGGAAATCGTCGTGCGCACTTCGGGCGTGAAGGACGGGCGCCGGGTGGTCACGCGGATCGCACCGCCGGTGGCATTGCGACCGAACAGGGTTCCCTGCGGACCCTTCAGCACTTCCACCTGGTCCAGATCGACCAGTTCGCTGAAATTGCCGATCTGGTTGGGCTGGTAGACCCCGTCGATGTAGATCGCGACGTTCGCGTCATTGCCAGCGGAGGTAACCGTGGTCCCGATCCCGCGGATGGTCGGCTGCGCAAAGGCGCCGTTGGTGGCGAAATTGAGGCCCGGCACTACCGCTGTCAGGTCTTCGGTGCCACGGATGCCGGCGCGCTCCATCATGTCGCCGTTCAGCGCGGTGATGGAAATGGGCACTTCGACCAGGCGCTCGCTGCGGCGCTGCGCCGTAACGATGATTTCCCCGCTGTCCAGGCTGTCCGCTTCGGCTGCGGCTTCCTCCTGGGCCAGGACGGCCTGAGTATAAAGGCAGCTTGAAGCCGCCAGCACGATCATGAGCTTGCGCATGCGTTGTATCTCCCCGTTCCGGATGTTTTTTCACATCCTTGAAAGAAGCCTACCCCGGTAGATACCCCTGTAAAGACGCGCAAAACGGCGGCGTGAAGAAATCGTCTATCTGATATCCGGGGCTAAGGAGACCGGTCGGTTCGCCTGCCTGCGCCTCGCGGCGCCCGCTACAATGGCAGGGATATTGCGAGCGCATGGCATCCCTTTGCCCCAGCCAAATTGCTCTGGCCCTCCATCAAGTGCAGTCGTTCTCACAACACCTTGTCGAGAACGCAGGCGAGCATGGGTCTCCATATTGCCGCAAGTCAATGAACCGCCAGCCAAGCTCCCGCAAAGGGTTGGCCGAGGGCGCAAGGAGCGACTGCATGGTCAAGTTTGAAACGCATGCTGCGGGTGGCCTGCTTGCTGAGTTCGCAGACTTTTGTTCGCCAGGCAAAGGCCGGGACAGCCGGTTTCGCACAAAGTCCATCCATTCACCCGGATCCCGGCGATGAACAACAGAAAGAGCGCTGAGGGACTGGGGACAGAACTGGTCTTCAGGGGAACCGGGCTGACAAAGGTCTATCGCGCCGGCGAAACCCAGGTGCAGGCCTTGCGCGGGGTAGATCTGGCCATTGCTCCGGGGGAAATGGTGGTCTTGCTGGGGCCTTCGGGCAGCGGCAAGTCCACACTGCTGAACATTATCGGCGGCCTTGACCGGCCGACGGAGGGAGACCTGTGGTACCGCGATCTTGAGCTGACCCGGCTCGACGACAGGCACCTTACGGAGTTCCGCCGCGATCGGGTGGGCTTCATCTTCCAGTTCTACAACCTGATCCCCAGCCTGACGGCGGAGGAGAACGTCCGGCTGGTCACCGATATCGCCCAGGATCCGATGGATGCCATGGAAGCGCTCGACATGGTGGGCCTTGCCGATCGGGCAGCGCATTATCCCGCCCAGCTTTCCGGCGGTGAACAGCAGCGCGTTGCCGTGGCCAGGGCGATTGCGAAGCGGCCCGGCGTGCTGCTGTGCGACGAGCCGACCGGGGCCCTCGATTCCAGAACCGGCATGCGCGTGCTGGAAACCCTTGCCCACGCAAACAGCGAACTTGGCACGACCGTGGTCATCATCACCCACAATCGCGGGATCGGCAGGATGGCCCACCGCATCCTCCATTTCCTCGATGGGCGCATTGCCCAGATCGAGGTGAACGATCGGCGCATCGGTGCCAGCGAGATCCAATGGTGAGAGCGCTGGACCGCAAGCTTCTGCGCGAACTGTGGCGGATGCGGGGCCAGGTCCTGGCCATCGCCATCGTGCTGGCGGCAGCGGTAGCAACCTTCGTGCTGTCGCTGGGCGTCTATCGCTCGCTGGTAGAGACCCGGGATGCCTATTACGAACGCAACGGATTTGCCGAGGTGTTCGTCACGATGACACGGGCACCCCGCGCGGTCACGCAGAGGATCGCCGCGATACCCGGCGTGGAGCGGGTTGAAGGTACCATCCAGCAGTATGCCACGCTGGAACTTCCGCGGCGGGACCTGCCGGTGCGCGCCTTGATCGGTTCGGTGGACGAGCCGGGCGCCGCCCGCCTGAACCAGGTCGTCTTGCGCGAAGGGCGTATGCCCCGGCCCGGCGAAGCGGGTGAGGTGGTGATCGATGAAGCCTTTGCCAGGGCCAATGCCCTGCGCCCCGGGAGCACCTTTGATGCGCTGATCTACGGCAAGCGCCAGGCACTGGTTGTCGTGGGCGTGGGCCTTTCCCCGGATCACATCTATTCCATCGCGCCGGGCGACCTGATCCCAGACAGCGAGCGGTTCGGCATCCTTTGGATGGGGCGCCGCGCCCTGGAAGCGGCGACCGACCGCACCGAAGCGATCAACGCCGTCTCCCTGACGCTGGGCCGCGGGGCCGTGCGGGCGGATGTCATCAGGCAGGTCGACAAGATACTGGAACCCTATGGCGGAACGGGCGCATATGGCCGCGAAGACCACATCAGCCATGCCTTCCTCGACAACGAACTGACCCAGCTGGATGCGATGACCCGCGTCATCCCGCCCGTGTTCCTGCTGGTTTCAACGTTTCTCGTCTATATCGTACTGGG
Source organism: uncultured Sphingomonadaceae bacterium (assembly GCA_964612175.1). Lineage (GTDB taxonomy): Bacteria > Pseudomonadota > Alphaproteobacteria > Sphingomonadales > Sphingomonadaceae > Alteraurantiacibacter. Next base: position 22,312 of record CAZTED010000017.1, on the reverse strand, counting down.
ACGAATGATCCGTACGGAGCGGGCCCAGATCGGCCTGCTCAAGGCCTTCGGTTACACCAACCGCGAAATCGGTTGGCATTATCTGAAATTTGCCCTGGCGATCGCGGTACTCGCCACGATCCTTGGTTATGCGGCCGGGGTCTGGATGGGCCGGAGCATGACACGGCTCTATGCCGAATACTTCCAGTTCCCCTTCCTGCGCTACAGCATCTCGGGAGATGTTTTCCTGACGGCCGGCATCCTGTCCCTGGCATCTGCCGCACTGGGCGCATTTGGCGGGGTGCGCTCCGCTATCGGGCTGGCCCCGGCCGTGGCCATGTCCCCGCCACCACCGCCCATCTACCGGTCGGGAACCGCCGAGCGCCTGGGCCAATGGGCCGGGCTTTCCGCCGTGGGGCAGATGATCATCCGCCATATCGCGCGCTGGCCGGGCCGGTCAGCCATCACGGTGACGGGCATCGCCCTTTCGCTGGGCCTGCTGTTTTCGACCATGCAGTTCATGGATGCCAGCCGGACGATGCTGGATTCCTTCTTCTTCCGCGCACAGCGGCAGGACCTTACCGTGACCTTCATCGAACCGCGCAACCGCAGCGCGCTGCTGGAACTGGCGCAAGTTCCCGGCGTGTTGCGGGCCGAAGCTACCCGGGCGATCCCGGTCGTGATGGCCAGTGGCAACAGGCGGGAACGCACGGCAATCGAAAGCACCGAACCCGGCTCGCTCCTTGCCGCGCACATCGACCGGTCGGGCGCGGAGATCCCTATGCCTGTGGCAGGCCTGATGCTCAGCCGGCAACTGGCCGACCAGTTGCAGGTCCGCGCGGGCGACGACGTCCACGTCGAGATGCTCGGCGGGCGCCGGACCAGCCGGACCATGCCCGTGGCGCGGATCGTCGAGGAATTCGTGGGAGCCCGCGCCTATGCCTCGCCAGAGACGCTCGAGCGCCTGGCCGGTGACGCGGCGCCTGCGGGATCGGCCCTGCTGCGGATCGACCCTGCCCAGCGCAGCAACGTTCTGATCCGGCTCAAAGACATGCCCGGTGTCCTCAGCGTAACCGAACGGGATGCCGCACTGCGCAAGTTCGAGGACATGATCGACGAAAACATATTCACGATGCTGTTCTTCTACATCTCCTTCGCGTCGGCCATCGCGGTGGGTGTGGTCTACAACAGCGCACGCATCCTGTTTTCCGAGCGCGAACATGAACTCGCGACCTTGCGCGTTCTGGGCTATCATCGCCGCGAGGTGGCCATGATCCTGATCGGAGAGGTGGCGTTGCTGGTCATTGCATCCATCCCCGTAGGCTGCCTGGCCGGATACTGGCTTGGCCAGCTGATGACTGCGATGTTCAGTTCGGACCTGTTCCGCCTGCCCTTTGCGCCCAATCGGTCGACTTATGGCTATGCCTCCCTGATCATCTCGCTGGCCGCAATCGCCACAGTAGCCATCGTTGCCCGGCGCGTCGGGCGGCTGGACATGATCGCAGTTCTGAAGGCGCGGGAAGCATGATGGACCTTGTCAGACGCTGGCGCTGGATCCTGGCTATTGCGGCCGTGCTGCTGGCCGGGCTCGCCTTTGCCTTCTGGCCCGCGGCAACGCTGGTGGATACGGCGACGGTCAGCCGCGGACCCATGGCGGTGGGGATCACCGATGACGGCATCATCCGGACCGAGGACTACTTCGTCATCTCGGCACCGGTTACCGGCTACCTAGACCGGATCGAACTTGAGCCCGGCGACCTGGTTCAGGGCGGCGCGGTGGTGGCGATGATGCATGGCCGCCCGTCCGCGCCGCTAGACCCCCGGTCGGCGCGCGAACTGCGTGCCTCTCTGGCATCAGCGCAGGCCGCCGGCACGGGTGCCCGCGCCTCGCTGGACCAGGCCCGACGAGACCTGGAACGCGCCCAGGCGCTGGCCGACCGCGGCTTCGTGTCGCGCGCCCAGCTCGAATCCATCCAGACCAGGGTCCGGACTGGCGAGGCGGCAGTAGCGCAGGCCCAGGCGGAAATCAGTCGGTTCCGCGGCCTCCTGACTGCAACCTCGGGCCAGGCTGGTAGGGAAGCGGTGGCAGTCCGCTCACCCGAGGGCGGATCGGTCATGGCCATCATCAACGAGAGTGAAGGCGTGATCGCCGAAGGGACCCCTCTGGTCACGATCGGCGATCCGGGACGGATCGAAGTGGTGGTGGACCTGCTTTCGCGCCAGGCGGTCCGGGTCACGCCGGGCGACCGGGTGGAAATCACCCAATGGGGCGGGCCGCAGCCGCTGATCGGCGTGGTTGACCGGATCGAACCTTTCGGCCGCTTGAAGATATCCGCGCTCGGGATCGAGGAGCAGCGCGTGAACGTGATCATCCACTTTGCCGAACAGTCCCGCCAGGCGGCCGCACGCCTTGGCCACGGCTATCAGGTCAATGCAACGATCATCCTGTGGCGGAGCGAAAGCGCCCTCCGCCTTCCGATCGGCGCCTTGTTCCGCGGCCCCGATGGGGGTTGGATGGTGTTTCTTGACGAAGATGGACGGGCGCGGGAACATGCGGTCCAACTTGGACAGATCAATGACGAATATGCCGAAGTCACAGCGGGCCTCGCAGATGGGGACACGGTGGTAGTCAATCCCGCCAATACCCTGCAGGATGGCCATCGCATCAAGGCCAGATCACGGTGAACCGGCTTATGCCATGGGCCGCCCTGCATTCGCTGCCACCTGACGGGGGATCGGATATGGAAAGGACCCGGGGGACCAGTCCATGACCGCCGAACAGCCCCCGCTCGACATCGTGGCCCCCGCGGATATCGCCCGGCTGGTTGAAGACGTAGGCGTCCGCAAGGTGCGCCTTGGCGCGGTCACCACGCTGACCCTCGGCATTCTGGCCGGTGCCTTCATCGCCTTCGGGGCAATGTTCCATACCGTGGTGGTTACCGGCAGCGCGCTCGGCTATGGACCGACAATGCTCCTGGGCGGGCTGGCCTTTTCGCTCGGGCTGGTGCTGGTCATCATCGGCGGGGCGGAGCTGTTCACCGGCAACAGCCTGATCGTCATGGCCTGGGCCAGTCGCCGGATCGGGCTGCGGGCGGTGCTGCGCAACTGGGGGCTGGTCTATGCCGGCAACCTGATCGGCGCAACGGGCATTGCCCTGCTGGTCCACGCAGCACAGGCGCTCTCGCTGGGTGGCGGCTCGGTAGGCGCAACGGCCGAGACGATCATGCAGGCAAAGCTGGCGCTGGATCCGTTTGTCGCCTTCACGCGCGGCATCTTGTGCAACATCCTCGTCTGCCTGGCAGTGTGGATGTGCTTCGCAACGCGCACCGCCATCGGCAAGGTCGCCGTCATCATGCCGCCGGTCGCCGCGTTCGTTGCGCTGGGCTTCGAGCACTCGGTGGCGAACATGTACCTCATCCCCGTGGGCATGCTGCACCGGGACGGCGCGATCGACCCCTGGGCGCTCGCCGCTAACCTCGCCCCGGTGACCGCCGGCAATATCGTTGGCGGCGGAGGGCTGGTGGCACTGGTCTACTGGTTGATCTACCTGCGCCGCGGACCTGGCGAACAGTCGCCACCCGGCCCATGACGGCCCCACCCGTGCCATCGCAGCCCACCGGCCTCGACGAACAGGAGGCGGCACGGCGCCTGCAGGCGGATGGCTACAACGAATTACCAAGGCAGGGCCGGCGCGGAATCCCGCGCATCCTGCTGGACGTGGTGCGCGACCCCATGCTGGCCATGCTGCTGGGGGCGGGCTTCATATACATGGTCCTTGGCGACAAGCAGGAGGCCATGATCCTGGTCGCCTTCGCCGGCCTCTCGATCCTGATCACCGTCGTCCAGGAAACGCGGACCGAACGGGCCCTTGAGGCGCTGCGTGAACTGAGCAGTCCGCGCGCGCTGGTGATCCGCGATGGCATCCGCAAGCGCATCGCCGGACGCGAGGTCGTGCGTGGTGAAATCGTCGTCTTGGTCGAAGGAGACCGTGTGCCGGCGGATGGCTGGCTGATCGAGAATGACGGGCTTCACATCGACGAATCCCTGCTCACGGGGGAATCCGTCCCGGTCCGCAAGCGGGTACTGGCACCCGGCGAGGCGCCGGTGGCGGTGCGCCCCGGCGGCGATGACCTCCCTTTTGTCTATTCCGGATCCCTAGTGGTGCGCGGGGGCGGTCTTTGCACGGTATCGACCACAGGAAGCGCCACCGAGATGGGCCGCATCGGCCAGGTCCTCTCCAGTGTGGAAACCGAAGTTCCCCGATTGCGGCTGCAGACCCGGCGGCTGGTTCTGGGGTTCGCGGCGGCCGGCCTTGCCGCCAGCGTGGCCGCGGGCCTGCTCTATGGCCTGTTCCGCGGCACCTGGCTTGAGGCCGCCTTGACGGGGATTGCCCTTGGCATGTCCCTGTTGCCGGAAGAGTTCCCCGTCATCCTCACCATCTTCATGGCGATGGGGGCCATGCGCCTGTCGAGGGAACGGGTGCTGACCCGCCGGGCCGCGGCCATCGAGACTCTGGGCGCGGCCACGGTGCTGTGTACCGACAAGACCGGCACCCTGACCCAGAACCGGATGCGCATCGCCGAGCTGCGCCTGCCGGACAAGCGCATCCTGCATCGTGCGGAAGGGTCGGACCGGGTGCTGGAAGACGAGTTCCACCTGCTCGCCGAGTTCGGCATCCTGGCAAGCGACCAGCAGCCGACCGACCCGATGGACATGGCTTTCCACGAAATCAGGGCGGACCTTGCCGGCCCGATGCAGGGACCGGGCCGGGACAAGGGCTGGTCCATTATCCATCACTACCCGCTGGGACCCGACCTGCTGGCGATGACCCACGTCTGGGGGCAGGAGCAGGCCGGGGCACAACACGTGGTCGCCACCAAGGGCGCACCCGAAGCCATCGCCGACCTGTGCCTGATGACAGGCGAGGAAAAGGCCGCGCTGAGGCAGTTCGTGGATGACATGGCGGGCAAGGGCCTGCGCGTGATCGGCGTGGCGGATGCCCGCTGGACGGGGGCAGAGCTGCCGCCGTCCCAGCGCGATTTCGCCTTCACCTTCCGCGGGTTGGTGGGCCTGGCAGATCCCTTGCGGCCGTCCGTTCCCGATGCCGTCAGGCAATGCCGGGAAGCCGGCATTCGCATCGTCATGATAACCGGCGACTACCCGCAGACTGCCCGCGCCATCGCCCGGCAGGCGGGCATCGATGCGACCGATTGTCTTACCGGCGATGCCCTTGCCAGCCTCGATGACCAGGAACTGCGGCAGCGCATCGGCACGGTCAGCGTCTTTGCCCGGATCATGCCGGAACAGAAGCTGCGCCTTGTCGAGGCGCTGAAGGCATCGGGCGAGATCGTGGCCATGACGGGCGATGGGGTGAACGATGCGCCGTCGCTCAAGGCGGCCAACATCGGCATCGCGATGGGCGGGCGCGGTACCGACGTTGCGCGCGAGGCGGCCGCAATCGTGCTGCTGGACGATGATTTCGGGTCAATCGTCAATTCGGTTCGCATGGGTCGCCGGATCTATGACAACCTGCGCAAGGCGATGGCCTTTATCGTGGCGGTGCACATCCCGATTGCCGGGCTGGCGCTGCTGCCCTTGCTGACCGGCATGCCGCTGCTGATCGGTCCGGTTCACATCGCCTTTCTCGAAATGATCATCGATCCGGTCTGCTCGCTGGCCTTCGAGGCCGAGACGGAAGAGCGCGACATCATGCAACGCCCGCCCCGCCGACCAGACAGCCCCCTGTTCTCGCGGTGGCTGCTGGGATGGTCCGTGGTTCAGGGCGGCAGCATCCTGCTGGTCGTTGGCGGGGCGACGCTGTGGTTCTGGATGGCCGGTGCGCCAGCCGGACAATTGCGGTCCGTTGCCTTCCTGACCCTGGTGCTGGGTGTACTCAGCCTGATCCTCGCCAACCGGCGCTTCAGCACCTCGCTGTCCTCGGCCCTGGGAAGAAGCAACCCGGTGCTCGCCCTGGTCGTGGGCATCGTGGCCATCATCATTGTGGTGACCCAACTGGTTGCCCCTGTTGCGCAGCTTTTTGCCTTTTCCCCTGTGTCGGGTGGGCAGTTGCTTTTCATGGCCCTGGCCGGGATCGGGATGCTTGTGGCGATCGAGCGCATGAAGGCCTTGTGGGCCGGGCGCCTGCAACAATGACCTGACCCGGGTGCCGATGATCGGACGGCACCCCTCAGGTCAGCGCCCACTGGCCTCGGCAGCGGCAATCGCAGCACTGGTCCTGACGAAACTGTCCGGGTTCAGCGAAATGGAATCGATCCCTTCCCGCACCAGGAATTCCGCGAACTCGGGATAGTTGCTTGGCGCCTGACCGCAGATGCCGATCTTGCTGCCGGCAGCGTGGGCCTTGCGGATGGCTTCGGCGATCGAATGCATCACGGCGGGATCACGTTCGTCGAACAGGCGGGCCAGCAGCTCTGAATCACGGTCCACCCCCAGCAGCAACTGGGTGAGGTCGTTGGACCCGATCGAGAAGCCGTCGAACCGCTGGGCAAACTGTTCCGCCAGGATCACATTGGCGGGAATCTCGCACATGATGTAGACTTGCAGCCCGTTCTCGCCCCTGGCCAGGCCGTTCTTCGCCATTTCGGCCAGCACGCGGTCTGCTTCGTCCGGCGTGCGGCAGAACGGCACCATCACGATGATATTGGCAAAACCCAGTTCCTCCCGCGCCTTGCGCAAGGCCCGGCATTCCAGGGCGAAACCTTCCCGATAACGATCATCGTAATAGCGCGACGCGCCCCTGAAGCCGAGCATGGGGTTCTCTTCGTGCGGTTCAAACGCTGCGCCGCCGACCAGGTTTGCATATTCGTTGGTCTTGAAGTCGCTGAGCCGGACAATGGCCGGATGCGGGTAATAGGGTGCGGCCAGCTTGCTGATGCCGCGGGCCAAACGGTCGACGAAGTATTCCGCCGGGCTGGCGTGGCTTCTGGCCAGCTCGGCGATCCGCGCCCGGTCTTCCGCCGACACCCGCTCCGGATGGACCAGCGCCATCGGATGGACCTTGATCAGGTTGCTGATGATGAATTCCATCCGCGCCAGCCCCACCCCCCTGGCGGGCAGTTTCCACCACTGGAAGGCCGCAGAAGGATCGGCGATGTTGACCATCACCTGGGTGCAGGTTTCGGGGATGGCGGACAGGTCGATGTCCTCGACGGCATAGTCCAGCTTGCCGGCAAAGACCTGGCCCTTGTCGCCGCTGGCACAGGACACGGTGATTTCCTGGCCATCGCGGACAAGCGACGTGGCCGTTCCGGTGCCCACCACCGCCGGAACGCCGAGTTCGCGGCTGACGATCGCGGCGTGACTGGTGCTGCCGCCGTGATCGGTAACGATGCCCGCGGCCCGCTTCATCACCGGCACCCAGTCCGGATCGGTGTTGCCGGTGACCAGGATGGCCCCGTCCTGAAAGTTCGCCAGGTCGGCAGCCTGCTGGATCAGGCAGGCCTTGCCGACGGCGATCGCGCTGCCGATGGCTTCGCCTGTCAGCAATGGCGTTGCCTTGGTCTTCAGCGAATAGTGCCGGAAGCGGGTCTCCATCTGCATGGCCCCGTGCACCGTCTCCGGTCGGGCCTGGACCAGGTAGAGCTGCCCGCTCTCGCCGTCCTTGGCCCATTCCAGGTCCATCGGCCGGCCATAGTGGGCTTCCACCAGTACGCCCCAACGGCTGAGCTGGATGATCTCCCCGTCGCTCAGCACGAAGGCCTCGCGCTCGGCCTGAGAAGTGGCAACGATCCGGGTGCGCGCGCTACCCTCATCGACATAGACCATCCGGATCGCCTTTTCGCCGGAGGCCTTGTCGATGATGGGGCAAGCGCCCGGATTGTCCAGCAGGGGCTTGAATACGACATAACGATCGGGATTGACCGCGCCCTGGACAATGGTTTCGCCCAGCCCCCAGGTCGCGTTGATGGTCACCGTCCGGGGAAAGCCTGTCTCGGTATCGATGGTGAACATCACGCCGGAGCCCGCAAGATCCGCCCGGACCATCTGCTGCACTCCCACAGAAAGCGCCACGTCGAAATCGTCATAGCCCCTGGCCTGCCGGTAACTGATGGCGCGATCGGTAAACAGCGAGGCCAGGCAGCGCAGGCACGCATCCAGCAGCGCCTGTTCGCCGCGGACATTGAGGAAGGTCTCGTGCTGCCCGGCGAAGCTCGCATCCGGCAGGTCCTCGGCAGTAGCGCTGCTGCGCACGGCGACTGCAGGGTCCCGCGTCCCGGTGATTTCGGCGAGCCTGCGGTAGGCCTGCCTGACGGCTTCGGCCAGATCATCGTGCAGGCGGCTCGCCATGATCAGGCTGCGGATCGCATGACCTGCCTCCTGCAATGTCTCGCTGCCAGCCTTGTAGCGGACGATGTGATCGCGCATCCGGGGTTCCAGGCCATTGGCCGCAACAAAGTCGCGATAGGCCTGCGCCGTGGTCGCAAAGCCATCTGGCACCCGTACGCCCTGCGGACCCAGTGCGCGCAGCAGTTCGCCCAGTGACGCGTTCTTTCCGCCAACGGACGGGACATCGCCAATCCCGATATCACTGAACCAGATGACTGCGGACGCACGATCCATGCCGGTCATTGCTCTCCCTTTCCCGTTCATGGATCCGGGGGCAGATGCCGTGGCCGCACTCCACGATCTGGTCCGGTGCGGAACACGCAGCCCCGTGATCACTGCAAGGCTTCTCCGGCGGAAATGCCACCCGCGCCTTCATACCTGCGCCAGCAGATTCAAATATGACGGGGATCAATTCGCCCTCCCGGCAACCGCGCTAGATGTCCCCTTGTGGAAGCGGGGTGCCGGCGAGTTGGTGTCTGACGCAGCGATCTATCCTATCATCCGCAAGACGGATGCACAGCGCAGGGCCGCCAATTGCCGCGGTGACGAGGGCGCGACCGGCCTTGGGTGGGCGACCTATCGCACGTGGATCGACGGGTTGCCCGGCGGTGGGCTGAACATCGCCTACGAGGCGATCGACCGCCATGTCGTAGAGGGCTTCGGCGACCAGGAAGCCATGCGATGGCTTGGCCGCGAGGGCGGGCAGCGCCGTTTCAGCTACGGTGACCTGAAGCACGAGACGGACCGGTTTGCGCGGCTGCTGGCCGATCTGGGGCACGGGCCCGGCGTGCGCGTGTTCTCGCTGCTGGGCCGCGTACCGGAAACGATCATCGCCGCGCTTGGCACCCTCAAGGCGGGCGGCGTCTTCTGTCCGCTATACTCTGCCTTCGGTCCGGAACCGGTCCAGTCGCGGATGACCATCGGCGAGGCGAACGTTCTGGTCACCACCGCCAGCGATTTCGCAAGGAAGGTCGAACCCTGGTACGGCGCACTGTTGAGCCTGCGCCATGTGCTGCTTGTCGGCGGGGATGGAGCGGGCGCGGACCGGACCGTCGATCTTGCTGCCGCCCTCGCCGATACGGAGGCCGACTTCACCATTGTCCGGACCCGACCAGACGACATGGCCCTGCTGCATTTCACCAGCGGCACCACCGGCAAGCCCAAAGGTGCCGTCCACGTGCATGAGGCCGTTGTTGCCCACCATGCCACGGGCAAACTGGCGCTGGACCTGCACCCGGGCGACGTCTTCTGGTGCACCGCCGATCCTGGCTGGGTGACCGGTACCTCCTATGGCATCATCGCCCCGCTTACCAACCGCACGACCATGATCCTCGACGAGGCGGAGTTCGATCCACAGCGGTGGTTCGAAACGCTTGAGGAGCAACAGGTCACTGTCTGGTACACGGCACCAACCGCGATCCGCCTGCTGGTCAAGGCGGGGGACGCCCTGCCCCGCCAGCATGATCTTGGTCGGCTACGCTACATGGCCAGCGTTGGCGAGCCGCTCAACGCCGAGGCGGTCATCTGGGGGCGCGATGTGCTTGGCAGTCCGTTCCACGACAACTGGTGGCAGACCGAAACAGGCGGCATTATGATCGCGAACTTCGCCGGCATGGATGTAAAGCCTGGTTCGATGGGCAAGCCCATCCCCGGCGTGGAAGCGGCGATCGTCCAGGTCGAGGGCGACCGGGTGGAACCGCAAGATTCGTCTATGACCACCGGGCACCTGGCCCTGCGTCCGGGCTGGCCTTCGATGTTCCGCGGCTACCTGAAGGAGGAAGCGCGCTATGCGGCGTGCTTCAAGGACGGCTGGTACCTCACCGGCGACCTGGCCCGGCGCGATGCTGACGGATACTTCTGGTTCGCCGGACGGGCGGACGATGTGATCAAGTCAGCTGGCCACCTCATCGGCCCGACGGAGGTGGAAGCCTGCCTGCTGGAACATCCCGCCGTGGCGGAAGCAGCCGTGATCGGCCTGCCCGACGAACGTGCGGGCGAGGTGGTCAAGGCCTTCGTGACCCTGAAGCAGGGGCACGCGCCAGGAGAGCCGCTCAGCAAGGAACTGCTTGGGCATGCACGCAAGCGCCTGGGCGCTGCCATCGCGCCCCGGCAGGTGGAAATCAGGGCTGATCTGCCACGCACCCGTTCCGGCAAGATCATGCGGCGTTTGCTCAAGGCGCGCGAACTTGGCCTGCCCGAAGGTGACCTCTCGACGCTGGAGACGCCGACATGAGCAATCCCAAAGTCAGGCTGGACCCGCGGCACTGCCGCGAACTGCTGCACCAGATGCTGCGCATCCGCCGCTTCGAGGAAAAGTGCGCCGAACTCTACACACGCGAGAAGATCCGCGGCTTCCTGCACCTCTACATCGGCGAGGAAGCGATCGCGACCGGCGTGATGCAGGCGCTGGATACTGCCGATGCCGTCGTCGCCACCTATCGCGAGCACGGCCATGCCCTTGCCCGCGGCGTGGAGGCAGGCCGGATCATGGCGGAAATGTATGGCAAGGCCGAAGGGTGCAGCGGCGGCAGGGGTGGATCGATGCACCTGTTCGATGCCCAAACGCGCTTCTACGGCGGCAATGCCATCGTGGGTGGCGGCCTGCCGCTGGCCGTTGGCCTTGCCCTTGCAGACAGGATGCAGGACCGGCCCGGCGTCACAGTCTGCTTCTTCGGTGAAGGCGCGGTGGCCGAAGGGGCGTTTCACGAGAGCCTGAACCTTGCCGCCCTGTGGGGCCTGCCGGTGCTCTTCGTGTGCGAGAACAACCTCTACGCCATGGGCACCGCGCTGGATATCTCCCAGGCCGAAACGGACATCGCCCGCAAGGCAAGTTGCTACCGGATCGGCGCGGAAGCGGTCGATGGCATGAACGTGGTTGAAGTGGAGGCCGCAGCCCGGCGCGCCGTTGCTGCGATCCGAGGCGGAGAGGGGGCGCGCTTCCTGGAATGCCGGACCTACCGCTTCCGGGCTCATTCGATGTACGATCCGCAACTATACCGCGACAAGGCCGAGGTGGAGAAGGCCATGGAGCACGATCCCATCACGAAGTTCCGCGAGTGGGCCCTTGCAGCGGGAGAGCTTCACGCTTCCGACGTTGCAGCTATCGAGGAAGCGGTGGCGGCAGAACTGGCCGCAGCCATCGATTTTGCCGAAGCCGGCACCCTTGAGCCGGTCGAGAACCTGATGAAGCACGTGGGCGCGGAGCCACGGCCATGACGGAGATGACCTACCGCGACGCCATGCGCGCAGCCATTCGCGAAGCCATGCTGCACGATCCCCGCGTGTTCCTGATGGGCGAGGACGTCGGGCACTACGGGGGCTGCTACGCGGTCAGCAAGGGCCTGCTGGCAGAGTTCGGGGCCGATCGCATTCGCGACACCCCCTTGTCCGAAGGTGCCTTTACCGGGGCGGGTATCGGCGCGGCGCTGGGCGGCATGCGCCCGATCGTTGAGCTGATGACCTGCAATTTCGCGCTTCTGGCGCTTGACCAGATCCTCAACACGGCCGCCACGCTGCGGCACATGTCGGGCGGCCAGTTCAACGTCCCGCTTGTCATACGCATGGCCACCGGCGGCGGGCGGCAACTGGCGGCGCAGCATTCGCATAGCCTGGAGGGCTGGTTCGCGCACATCCCCGGCCTTCGCGTGCTGGTTCCCGCCACGGTCCAGGATGCCCGCTCCATGCTCGGTCCGGCGCTGACCGATCCCGACCCGGTACTGATCTTCGAGAACGCCCTGCTCTACAACGACAGCGCCGACATCGATGAAGGACTGACCGTTGATATCGACCGCGCCGCAATCCGCCGCGAAGGCAGCGATCTCAGCCTGATCACCTACGGCGGATCGCTGGGCAAGGCCCTGTCTGCCGCCGGGCAACTGGCCGGCGAAGGCATTTCGGCCGAAGTGATCGACCTGCGCGTCCTTCGTCCGCTTGATGAAGCTGCGATCCTGTCCAGCGTTGCCCGCACCCGCCGCGCCCTGATCGTCGATGAGGGCTGGCGATCGGGTGGGATCTCGGCAGAGGTCATGGCCCGGATCATCGAAGGCGGGTTCTGGGAACTGGACGCCCCCATCGCCCGCGTATGCAGCGCGGAAGTGCCCCTGCCCTATCCCAGGCACCTGGAAGACGCGGCCCTGCCCGGCGTGCCTGATATTGTTGCCGCTGCCCGGCGCATCACGGGGCGTTGACGCATGGGCACCTTCACCATGCCTTCGCTGGGTGCCGACATGAAGGCGGGTACGCTGGTCGAATGGCTCAAGAAGCCCGGTGACATGGTCAGTCGCGGCGACATTGTCGCAGTGGTCGAGACGGACAAGGGCGCGATCGACGTCGAGATCTTCGAGGACGGCAGAATCGAACGCCTGCTGGTCGATGAAGGGGCCAGTGTTCCCGTGGGCATGCCCCTGGCCTTGATCGCGCAGGAAGGGGCGCAGGATGTGGAAGCATCCGCCAGGCCGGTTGCAGTGCCGCCGGCCACGCCGGCCCCGGCAAGTCCGGCAGCCTCGCCAGCACCAATCCCGCAAGCTCCAACGCCGCCCGCGCCAACAGGATTGCGTGCCTCCCCCGCCGCCCGCCAACTCGCCGGGGCACGCGAGATAGACCTGGCTGCCCTGCGCGGTTCGGGGCCCGGTGGTGCCATCGTCATGGCAGACGTTGCTGCGGCCGGTGGGGCGCGCAAGGAAACTGTGACTGGTGACGGATCCCCCATGCGCCGCGCGATCGCGGCCGCCATGGCCCGGTCGAAACGCGAAATCCCGCACTATTACCTGGGTCACAGCTTCGATTGCTCCGCGCTGGCCCGCTTTGTGACCGAATACAACGCCGATCGGGCACCGGCTGACCGCATGCTGCAGGCGCCATTGCTGATCCGGGCAACAGCGCTGGCCTTGCGCGACTTCCCGGAGTTCAACGGCTTTCATGACGGGGAAATCTTCCAACCCGGCAAGGCGATCCATGTCGGCTTCGCCATTGCCATTCGCGGTGGCGGCCTGGCGGCCCCGGCCATCCATCACGCGGACAATCTGTCGCTTTCCGAATTGATGACGCTCTTGCGCGACCTGACTGCCCGGGTCCGGCGCGGGCAGTTCCGGTCTTCCGAACTGTCCGACCCCACCGTGACCATCTCCAGCCTCGGCGACCGCGGCGTGGATTTGCTGATGCCGGTAATCTACCCGCCGCAAGTAGCGATCATCGGCTTCGGCGCCGCGCGCCTTCTGCCCTGGGTAGTGGGGGAGCAGGTGGAACCCCGCCCAGTGATGACGGTCACCCTCGGGGCCGATCATCGCGCCAGCGACGGCCATCGCGGCGCCTTGCTGCTGCTGCGTATTGCCGAACTCCTGCAGGAACCGACCACGCTATGACCAGATCCGACTTGCGAGCGATAATGCTGGAAGAAATTGCCAACCTGGCGCCCGAATCCGAAGGCGTTCCGCTGGCCGACGATGTTGACCTGCGCGAGGCGCTGGATCTGGATTCGATGGATGTGCTCAACCTCCTGATCGCGCTGAGCAAGCGGCTGGAGATCGACATTCCCGATGCCGATGCGAAGAACCTGCTTACGCTGGCAAGCGGTACGGCCTATCTGGAGCAATGCCTTGCCGGGCACAGGCAGGCTGGGAAGGACCTTGGTTGACGGCCTGGCATCCAGCAGTCCGCCAGCGGCATTCGGTAAACGGCAACCAGGCACGATCGGGGGAGGCAGCTGTCATGTATTCCAGCATTCTCGTTGCTGTTGACATCAATGAACCCAGTTCGTGGGAAAAGTCCGTTCCCGTGGCAGTGACAATGGGCAAATGCTTCGGCGCCCGCCTTGCGCTGGGCTACGTGGTTCCTGAGCTGCAGTTGGAGGTGGAGGCGGAATGGTCCGGCCTGGCATTGCGCCGGCTGATTGAAACAGCCCAGGCCCGCCTGCAGCTGATCGCCAGCGATATCGGCGAAGGGCAGGACATGGCCACGCACGTTGCAACCGGCCGCGTGTTTCGCGGAATCCTGGAAATTGCCGAAACGATCGACGCGGACCTGATCGTCCTGGCATCGCATAGACCGCAGATGAAGGACTTCCTGATCGGCGAGAATGCCGAACGGGTCGTGCGCCACGCCTCGCGGTCCGTCATGGTGGTGCGGGACTAGCGACAGGCGCGCCGAAGTTCGACACCGGATTGCACCCTACCTCCAGCGAATGCCCGCCCTGCGAGCAATTTGCTTGCAGTCCTGCTACCCACGAATATAAAATCATATTTGATGACCGGTCATCATTAGACCCGGGGGCAGGTCGTCTGTTCCGATCGGGCGGGCGGTGCCTGATGCGGCATGCTCAGCCTCGAAGAAAAATATGATTTCGTGCCGCAAGGCAAATGCACATTGCGTTAGTGGAGACTGACATGTTGATTTCACGCCGTAGCTTCACGCAGGCGGCAGCAACCGCCTTGTCGGCGGCAATGGTGCCACATACTGTCCGCGCGGCGATACAAGCAGACACTGATCGCCGCGCCCTTCTTCTTGCCAGTGTTGATCCGGACCTGCGCGGCCCCCTTGCCCACCAGGCCGATTTCAGCGGCACGCATCTTGACCTTGCGGTCCTTCCTGCAGCCCGGGCCTCGATCATACCGGCCCCACCCTTTCCGACGCCCCCGGTCGTGACCCACACAATTCCGGGCCGCGGTGATGCCCCGCCGGTCAAACTGTTCCTTATCAATCAGGGTCAGCCCGGTGAACGCAAGCCGGCAATCCTGCACACGCACGGCGGCGGCTATGTCCTGATGCAGGCCGCAGATGCACTACGCGATCTCCAGAATCTGGCGCGTGAGCATGATTGTGTCATCGTGACGGTTGAGCATCGCCTGGCACCCGAAACCATCTTTCCCGGAGCCCTGGAGGATAACTATGCGGGCTTGCTCTGGCTCTACCAAAATGCCGATGCCCTTGGAGTTGATGGGTCGCGCATCGCACTTCTGGGCGAAAGCGCAGGCGGCGGCCATGCCGCGATGCTCGCGATTGCAGCGCGCGATCGCCGCGAAGTGCCGTTAGTCCTGCAAATGCTGATCTATCCGATGCTGGACGATCGCACCGGCAGCACGCGCATGCCGCGTGATCCTGTCGGAGCAATTGGCTGGACGCCCACCCAGAACCGTTTCGGCTGGAGCTCGTTTCTTGGCATGCCTGCAGGATCGCCGACGGTTCCATATGGCTCGGTGCCCGCACGCGTCGAAGACCTCCGCGGCCTTGCACCGGCATTTATCGGCGTCGGGTCCATCGACCTCTTTGTTGACGAGGACATCGAATATGCTCGAAGGTTGATCGATGCGGGGGTCCCGACCGATCTGCTGGTCGTGCCCGGTGCCTACCACGGCTTTTACGGCGCAGTGCCTCAGGCTCCTGTCTCAATCCGCTTCGTCGCTGCGATGAACGATGCCCTGCGCCGTGCCTTTGGAAGATCGGCATCGATTCAGGTACCCGACCCCGCTGCCTGATGACGAGAACCAGCGGTCGGTACAGATTCCAGCAAGCTCGGGGCGCACCAGGCATTCTGCGCAGACCTCACAACCGTTCGTCCTGGCTTCGCACCCGCGGCGACATCCCATTGCAACCCTTCCTCCACGGCTGCTCGTGAAATCGCCTGTTTCCGCACACCATTTCCTTCATCTCGCCGGCCATGGCACGCCGAGCGGCTGCTCCTTCCCAATGTCCGATCTTGCGCCACACTCTCCTTTGACCGATTGTAGTCCTCCGCCCACGCCAGGGTGCAGCACATCAACCAGCGCCGCCGCCTCGGTTCAATCGCGCAAGACCAGCCTGTCGCTCACCGGGTCGTAGCGCAGATTGATCCCTGCTTCGCGCAAGGCGACCAGGGGAACGAAGTCGCTGCCCAGACGCTCCGCCTCGTCCGATGCGGAAGGCACGATCCGCACCAGGTCCGCGCGGGCGACATAGATCGCCGAATTGTTGTCTATCCTTATCTCGACCCGTCCAACGGTCTCGCCGTCATGCTGCACTTCCTTGCGGACTTGCAGGGCCGATGCGGATTGCGGCCCTCCTGCAAGGTCGTAATCGAGCGCCATCACGCCACCCGAGGCCAACCCTGCCGCTGCCCGGCTGGCGGATGGGGCGGATGGCGCAACACGATCGACCTGCCGGGATTCTCCGGCGGCTGGCGCGATTTCGTTCGCTGCTGCCGGAGGGACGAGGAGGGGATCGATCAGCAAGGTATCCTGGTCCGCCGCGCCATTCGCCTCCTGTTCCGCCTCCTGTCCGGAAGCGAGGGGACTGCGCCGGGCCAGATCCTTACGGTTGGTGATCTGCTCTACTTCCGACAGGTCGATGCGGATCGGATAACCGGTCAGCATCCGAGACAGGCTGTTTGCGGCACCGTTTCCCGATGTTGCGGCAAATGCAGCGGCAAGGACCACCAGCACAAGCGGCAGCGCCAGCAGGGCCGTCCTGGCCTGCTCGCCCCAGCCGGAATGGTCGCTCAGGCCCAAGATGCCACTACCCTCACCCGCTCGATAGAGCCGGAAATCTACCATGCCACCGCGCAATTGCGAGATGCAATGCGATGGCGATCCGCTCCGGGACGGATCGCCTGCGGTCCGGACATGGGATCGCCCGTCCAATGCATGGGCATCACGGCCGGAACTAGGCGGCGAACCTTATCGCGCCATTAACCAAGGGCGTCGGCGTTTCCTTATTGCCTCCTGGTCCATGGTGCATCCATGTCCAAGGCTTTTCTCCTGAGCCCGCAGTGGAAGCGGATGGCCCTGCCCGGCACCCTCGCGGTGCTGGGTCTGGCCATGCCGGCAACGGCACAGGCATCCGCCCTGGCGACACCACTGACGCTGGCGGTGACAGGAATGCTGACCAGCAACTGCAGCCGGCATGATACTTTCGCACCGGCTTCCTCTGGCATCGTGGCCGAACGTCCGCAGAGCAAGTCCGAAGCGATCCTGGGCGGGACGATGAGCGCGCTGGAGCGTATCCGGGCAGAGCAGGCCGGCTTGCAGATGCCCCAGCCGACCATCGCGGCATCGGCTCCCTCTGCCCTGCCCGATGTCGCCCTTGCCATGCGCTGCCCGGAAATGGGGCTGGCCATTCCGGTTCCGGCCAGGCCCGCCTTGCCGGACATCACGAGTGCCCAGCCGGCAGCAGACAACTTCCTGGCCTCCTCAAGGGTCGCGATACGGCAGACTGCATTCTCGGACAAATGGCAGCGGGTCTCGGGCGCCAGGCTTGCGCGGTCCGAAGTCACCTCCATCATCGGGCTTTCGCCGAGGAGCGCTGCAACCCGGATCCAGTTCGTGAACCGGTGGGTCAACCGGTCGATCACCTATGGCGAGGACCGCGAAATCTGGGGCGCCCGCGATTACTGGGCGACGGCCGAAGAGACGCTGGACCTGCGCAGGGGCGATTGCGAGGACCTGGCGATCCTCAAGTACCAGATGTTGCTGGCGATGGGCGTGAACCAGCAGGACATGTACCTGACCCTTGCCCGGGATCTGGCCCGCAATGCAGATCACGCCGTCCTGGTGGTTCGCTTGGGCAACCGCTTCTTCATGCTGGACAATTCGACCGACGCGATCCTGCCGGCCAACCTGTCCTATGATTACCGGCCGACGCTGAGCTTCAACAGCGAATCTGCCTGGCTGCACGGCCGGGTGGCAAGGCCGCTGCCACAGATCGCCTACCGTTCGGTAAGCGCCATGCCCAGCCCGCGGGTGATCGGCTTCAGCAGGTAGGACAGGATGCTCTTTGACCCGGTGATGATTTCCACATCGGTGATCATGCCGGGCACAATCGGGTAACGCCTTCCCTGCGATTGCACATAGCTGCGATCGGTCTCGATCAGGACGCGGTAGTAGGCCACGCGCTCTACCTCGTCATAGATGCTGTCGGCCGACACTTCGAGCACCCGCCCCGGCAGACCGCCATAGGTGGAGAAGTCATAGGCGGTCACCTTGACGTTGGCGGGATCACCCACGGCAACGAAGCCGATGTCGCGCGGGCTGACCCGCGCTTCCACCAGCAACCGGTCACCGACAGGCACGACCTGCATGATCATCTCGCCGGCATTCACGAAACCGCCGACGGTGGTAATCTGCACGTCATTGACGATGCCGTCGGTGGGTGCCCGCAATTCGTTGCGGTTGCGCCGCGCCTCGGCTCCACGAATGCTCTGTTCGTTGACCGCCATGCGGGTCGTCACTTCGCTGCGCTCGTCAAGGGCTTGCTGGCGGAAATCGAGCCGCGATGATTGCAGTTCGGCCTGCGCCTCGGCAATCGAGGCAGAGGCGCGCGCGCTCGCCTGACGGGCAGCGGACAGGCGGCCGCGCACATCCACCAGGTCACGCTGGGCGGTCAGCAGCTCGGTTTGCGGGACGATGCCCTGGGCCGCCAGCGGCTCCAGCATGGATACCTCCTGCTGCGCCAGGCGCACGCTCTCCTCGAGCGAGGCAATCGTGGCTTCGGCCTCGCGCTGGTCGCGGCGGCGCTGTTCCACGGCCGCGCCAAGGGCAGCCTCGCGGCTCCGCGCAGAAGCCAGTCGCGCCTGTTGCAGGCGGCGCTCTTCAAAGCAGACCGTTCCCTCGGCGCAACCAAGGGCAGCGCCGGTGGCTTCGCCCGCCAGCCGGTCGGCACGGGCCGCAAGCCGCTCGTTCTCGGCCTCCAGCTGGCCCAGCTCGGAATCAGCCATCGTATCGTCAAGGCGGACAAGGACCTGCCCCTGCGAGACCCGCTCGCCGCTCCTGACAAGGATTTCGGCCACGACGGAAGGCTCGGCTGCCTGCACAAGCTGGGCCTGGCTCGATGGAATAACCTTGCCCGTGCCCCTGGTGATTTCATCGACCTGCGCAAGGCTCGCCCACAGGATCAGGGCAGCCATGCCGACAGCGGACGCCGCAATGAGCCGCTGGCTCGAATCCCACGAAGCGATCCTGTCACGAATGGTCACTGGGGCGCACCCCCTTGCGAGGCATGACTGGCCGAAAGCAAAACCCGTTCGCTGCCCGCCTGGGCAATCCGGGCTGCCTGGTAGCTGGCACTGGCATTGACCGGATCGGGGATGGTGAGGCGCCAGCCCTTGCTGGGATCAAGCCGCCCGCCCACGTCATTGTCCGCTCGCCGATCGGTCGGATCCGGGGGAAGCAGGGACTGGTCGGCACTTTCGTCCTGCAGACCGGCCAACTCTGCCAGTTCAATCTGCGAACCGGAAAAATCGATCTGCGGAATGCGTTCGTAACCGCTCCATCTGGTGGTGAAGCTTGCCGGACGCCCTCCCCGACCGGGGAAGCGATAGAACAGGTGTCTGCCGATCTGGCGGACCTTGGCAAGCGTATAGGCCCAGCGCGGCAGAACGTAATCGGCATGGTAATGGGTGGCCGTACCAACCGATTTCTCGACATGGCCAGCAAGAGCAGCGCGCGCGACGGCTTCGGACTGGCGCCATTGCAGCGCCATCGGCGCGCGCAGCAGGGCACCATCGCAAACAAAGCTGAACTGGCAAACCGGCTGGTCCCAGCCTTCATAGACCACCCCGCAGACGGACGCGGGGTAGGCAGGATGGCGGACTCGGTTAAGCACCACCTGGGCAACGGCCCGCTTGCCCTGCTCGGGCTCGTTGGCGGCCTCGTAATAGATTGCCTGGGTAAGGCAGGTCAGCGCCGCATCGTACCCCGCGGCGGATGGGGCAATCGCACGGAAACCGCTCATCGCCACCACCGGGCCCGATGCGAACGGGATTTCGGCGTTGCGCTCTTCCGCGCTGTGGCCGGTGCCGATGATCCGGGCGTTCTCGGCCAGCGTCAGGCTGGCAAGCTGGCTCAGCTGGTCTGCCTGCACAGAACTGGCAAGCGCGGCAGTCTGCGCGGCACTGAGGCTGTCCGATACATGGGCCGGCGCGCCCAGCGAAAAGAACAACAGGAGGCACACCGCAGCTCTTGCAGCCTTAACCGCCCTGCCCGTCTCGCCCCGTCTCGGCGCTTGTTCCACTGCCACAACGCTCATTGTTCGGTACCCGCCAGCCGGCCTCCCTTTGCGAGGATCTCGTCCTTGGGACCGTCGGCAACGACTCGTCCCTGATCCATCACGATGATGCGGCTGCATAAGGAAAACAGCGAGGGACGGTGGGTTGAAACGATCAGTGTCTGCTTTTCGGACATTGTCTGCTGCAAACGTTCAACGAACAGGCGCTCCGTCTGGCTGTCCATGGCGCCGGTGGGTTCATCGAGGAAAAGCAGGTCGCAAGGGGTCACGAAAGCGCGCGACAGCGACAGGAATGACCGTTGCCCGCCTGACAGGCGGCGACCCTGTTCGCCAACCTGCCGGTCGAACCCCGTCTCGTCCTTGGCAAGGTAGGCTGCAGCCCCGCTCCTGTTCAGGGCAGCAAGGATTTCCGCATCGCTGGCCCCGGGCTTGCCGATCGCGATGTTGTCCTTGAGCGAGCCGGTGAACAGGCTGGCATCCTGGCCTACGAAGCGGAACGATGCTCGCAATTCCGCAGGCCTGAACTGCCGGCTGTCGACACCGCTTATGTACATTGCGCCTTCGCCCGGCTCGTACAGCCCGCACAGTACCCGCCCGAGAGTGGATTTGCCGGACGCTACCCTGCCGACGATGGCGATCTTTTCTCCCGGCGCGATTTCGAGATTGATCCGGTCCAGGGCATTCACCGAGGTTTCCGGATAGGCAAAGCAGAGGTTTTCGAGCCGGATGGAGTGTCCTGCAGCCACCGCGGGCAAGGCCATGCTGCCCTTTTGCCGCTCGTCTTCCTTTGCGAACAGGTCTTCGATCGAGGCCAGCGCGTCTCGCGCCTGCCGGCCACGTGTAAGCAGGAATGCCAGCTGGCCGGCAGGAGCAAGCGAGCGCGATGCCAGCATGACAATGGCGATGATGGCCCCCATCGTGATCTCGCCGGCGGCGAACAGGTAGTAGCCGCCAACCACCAGGGCCACGCTGGAAAACTGCTGGAATGTCGTGGCAAGGGTGACTGCCAGGGCATTGATCCGGCGCAGGCGCAGTTGCGAAGTACTGCCCATCTCGGCCAGGGATTGCCAGCGGCCCATCATTGCCCGCTCGCCCCCGATGCTCTTGAGAGTCTCGGCACCGGCCATCGATTCAACCAGCATCGTCTGCTGCAGGCCGTGGTCGGCCTGAGCATCGCGGGATGCATCGGTAACCTTGCGCTGCAGGTACATGCCGACCGCCGCCATCGCTGCGGTAACAACGATCGGGACCAGCGCCAGCCAGCCGGCGATATAGGCGATGACTGCGATGAACAGGAGCAGGAAGCCGACGTCCACGATCGTGACAATCGTGGTCGATGCGAAGAAATCGCGGACCACCGCATACTCGTTGACCCGCGCGGCAAGCGCACCGGTGCTGCCGCGCCGTTCACTCATCGGCGAGGCCAGCAGGCGGGAAAAAATCTTCTGTGACAACCGCAGGTCGAGCCGCTTGCCGATCTGGTCGACAACGGCAGCCCGTGCAGAGCGCAGGGAAAACTCCAGCGCGAAGGCCAGCAGAACGCCGGTGGCCAGCACCCACAGCGTGGCTTCCGCCTGGTTGGGAATGACGCGGTCGTACACGTTCATGGAAAACAGTGGCAGGGCCAGAGCCAGCATGTTGACCAGCAGCGATGCCAGCAGGATCGGGCGGAAGGCCTTTCGCTCCTTGCGCAGTTCCGACCAGAACCAGTGCCCACGGGCCTTGGCGTGCCAGGGAGCAGCCTCTTCCCGCAGCATGTCCGGATTGCCGGTTACGGTCACCAGTTCGCCGCCGTAACCGGCTTCAAGGTCGGCGACCGGCATCCATTCCGCCTGCTCCTGCCCGGCGCGCCAGACCAGCAGATCACGATCGGCGATGTCCATCACGGCGACGGCAGAGCCATCGTCCATGACGACCAGGGCGGGGTAGAACTCCGGCCGCACGGGCAGCTTGCGGAGCTGATGCCTTTCCCAGTTCAGTCCCACAAGATCGAGCGCCGCACCCGCCTGGTGGAACG
>CAZTED010000016.1:0-34581 GCA_964612175.1 uncultured Sphingomonadaceae bacterium | reverse complement strand
GCAAGGACGCGCTCGAACTGGTCGAGGGCAAGCTCGCCTTCGCGGTGGAGCGCGGGCGGCTGAAGATGACCCACATCGACGATGTCGCCAACGGCAGCGCCAGCGTCCACGCCGTGGCGGAAATGGAGGACGATCCGGTCGAGGACTGGGGCGAGCCCGAAGCCGAAGCCGACGACGATTATCAGCCCGAAGCCGAAGAAGGCTCCGATACGGAGGCGGACGCGGCCCAGTAGCCCACCCTCTTCATGACAATCCCTGTCAGGATTGCCAAAGCTACCGTTAGCCTTGACCAGCCAGATTGACTTGGAAGGCCGCGCACCGTGTGTTTGCGGCTCTAGAATGTCATTGGAATGGGGAACTTGGGCATGGCGAAGACCTTACATCGGCGTGAACTGATCAAACTTGCTGCAGCATCGGGCCTGATGATGGCGCCGGGCGCTCGATTGCTTGCGCAAAGCGCCATGCCAGACGTGCCGATTGAACTGTCGATGTCCGGCGCACGGCGGGCCTTCACCAAGCACCCCAAAGCGGCGATCATGTCCTATCCGATCCGCTTCATCATGGCCGGCGAAGGCAATGGCGGTGGCCGGGTCGGCATTTTCCTCACCCTGCGCGGCCCGACCGAGGCCGACATGGCACAATTGGCCGGCGAGGCTCGCGATGACCTCGCCCAGCGGCTCGAGGCCATCGGCCTGCCGGTGATGAGCCAGGCCGACATGATGGCTAACCCAGTCGTGGCCGCGCTCGACTGGGGCCAGCCGCACTGGGAAGACGGCACGCCAGATCCGATGGGCCGCCGCATCTGGTACAATACCAGTGGTCCGGGCCTGCCGGTGCTCAACCGCTGGGGATCGACCAGCGGCAACGCTGAATTCACAATCATCAACCGCATGGCAGCACCCAGCCGCGCGCTGGATGCAGTGGTGGTGATCCCCAATCTGCTGCTGGAATTCTCGACCATTTCCGGCTCGGTCAGGTCCGGTAGCGAAGGTGCAACCAGCTGGACCGGGGGCGATATCCTGTTTGGCTTCAAGCCGCATTCGTCGACCTATTACATGGCCGGCGGTGAGCGCAGCATCGAGATGCTGGGCGGCAGCCTTACCCCACGGGGGCGGATCCTGATTTCTCCGCAACGGCTGCCCGGTCAGCTCAATTCCGGCGTGGCGGCGCCCTCTGCCGACATGACCGAACGCCTCGGGCGCGCGCGGATTGACGAATATGCCGTGGACATGACCGCGTGGCGTGAATGGGTCCGCGCGGCCTTCAGGGGTTACAACACCGAGCTGGTTCGCAACATTCAGGAAGCGCGGTCTGGCTAGGAGCTTGGCCAACGGTGGGTGCCATGGCATAGCCTTGGCGCATGTCCACTTACCTGCCCACCATCAAGCAGCTGCAATACCTTGTGGCGCTGCACGAACATGGTCATTTCGGGCGTGCGGCGGATGCCAGCTTCGTATCGCAGTCGACGCTGTCGGCCGGCATCCGTGAGCTCGAATCACTGCTGGGCGTTGTGCTGGTGGAGCGCAGCCGGCGTGTCGTGCGCTTCACCCCGCTGGGCAACCAGGTGGTGGAAAAGGCGCACCGCCTGCTGCGCGAGGCGGAGGAGCTGGCCGACCTGGTGCAGGCCGCGGGCAAGCCCTTGTCCGGCGAACTGCGGATGAGCGTGATCCCCACGATCGCGCCTTTCCTGCTGCCGCGCATCCTGCCGCGCCTGCGCCGCGAGCGCCCGCAGCTAAAACTGTTCCTGCGCGAGGAGACGAGCGACCATGCAGTGGAATCGCTCCACCATGGCCGTGCCGACTGCGTGCTGATGGCCCTGCCCTTTGCGACGGGAGAGGTGGAGAAGGAGACAATCGGCGAGGACCGCCTCTACGTCGCCTTCCCCAAGAACGACCCGCGTGACCCGCCAGACGAGATCCCGCCCAGCATGATCGACGAAGGCCGGCTGATGCTGCTGGAAGACGGTCACTGCCTGAAGGAGCACGCGCTGGCCGCCTGCAACCGCCCGGAAATGCGCGCGAGCGCCACGATGATCGGCACCTCGC
Organism: uncultured Sphingomonadaceae bacterium; assembly: GCA_964612175.1. GTDB lineage: Bacteria > Pseudomonadota > Alphaproteobacteria > Sphingomonadales > Sphingomonadaceae > Alteraurantiacibacter. The sequence continues at coordinate 32,536 of CAZTED010000016.1, read as the reverse complement.
TCCACACGCTGGTGCAGATGGTCGACAACGGCCTTGGCCTGACCATGCTGCCGGAAATGGCGATCACGGCAGGCATCCTGCACGAAACCAACGTGGTGGCGCGGCCGCTGAAAGGCCGCCACACCAGCCGCGAAATCGCGCTGGTCTGGCGGACCAATTCCCCCCGCGCGGAGGAATTCAGGCTGCTGGCGCAGGAATTGAAGGCGGGCTGAGCCCTGCCCTTAATCCATGTGCTTCAACCCCACCCGCAGGTAATCCCAACCGGTAATCACCGTCAGGATAGCCGCGGCCCACAGCGTTGTCAGGCCCACGGTGTGCGGAAGGTTGATGACCTCTCCCGCCACGTCCAGGTTCCAGCCCGGCAACCCCTGCCCCAGGATCAGCGCGCCCAGCGACACAAGCTGGAAGGTCGTCTTCCACTTGGCCAGCTTGCTGACGGGAATGGAGACCTGCAGCGGCCCCAGGAATTCGCGCAGGCCCGATACCGCGATCTCGCGCATCACGATGATCATACCCGCGATCACGTGCATGTCGCCCACGTACGGCCCGCGCAGCACGCCCATGGCGGCCAGTACCAGGATCACCGTTACCACCATGATCTTGTCGGCAATCGGATCGAGGAAGATGCCCAGCTTGGACACCGCCCCGCTGCTGCGCGCCAGCATCCCGTCGAGGTAATCGGTGAAGCCCATCAGGCAGTAGAGCACGAAGGCCATCAGGTAGCCCGCTTCCCACCCCGGCCACCACAGCAGCGCCGCCAGGAGGGGGATCATCGCGATGCGCGACAGGGTAAGGATGTTGGGCAGGCTCAGCATCGCCCACCGCCTTAGGCCACAATCCTGCGGCAAAAAAGAGCCCGCTGTTTCTTGTTTGTCATGACAATGCGGGTAAACGCGGTTGGACAGGCGCAACGGCACAGGGTTCTGCACGGATTTTCATGTTCACATCGACCCACCTGATGAAGCAGCGCCGCTTTGCGCCCCTGTTCGCCACCCAGCTGCTCAATGCTTTCAACGACAACCTCTACAAGAACGCCATGGTGCTGTTCGTGGTGTACCAGGTGTACAATTCGGCCGCGGCGGAAACCGTGTTCAGCGGGATCGCCTCGGCGGTGTTCATCCTGCCGTTCTTCCTGCTGTCGGCCATGTCCGGGCAATTGGCCGACATGCGCGACAAGGCGCAGATCATCCGCATCGTGAAGGCCGCGGAAATCGTCATCATGACGGTGGGTGCCGCCGGCCTGCTGATGGCCTGGCAGGGCATGCTGACAGAGCTGGTCGCCATCCCGCTGATGATGGTGGCGCTGCTTGCCATGGGCGTCCATTCCACTTTCTTCGGCCCGATCAAGTACGCCATCCTGCCCCAGCATCTGAAGCGCGAGGAAGTGCTGGCCGGCACCGGGCTGGTCGAGGCAGGCACCTACATCGCCATCATGGGCGGTACCATCGTAGCCGGGTTCGTGTCGGTGCAGGTGGCCGCCGGGCTGGTGATCGGGATAGCGGTGATCGGCTACCTCACCAGCCGCCACGTGCCCCCCGCCCCGCCCTACATCGCGGGGCAGCCGGTCGACTGGCACATCCTTCGATCCTCGATCGCGCTGGTCCGCAACACCATGCACAACCGCGAGGTGTTCTATGCGATCCTGGCGATCAGCTTCTTCTGGACCATCGGCGCGGTGCTGTTCATCCAGTTCCCGCCACTGGCCAAGAACGTGCTGATGGCCAGCAAGGAAGTGGCCAGCCTGTTCCTGGTGGTCTTCTCGATCGGCGTGGCGCTGGGATCGGTGGCGATCAACGCACTGCTCAAGGGCTCGGTATCGGCCCGCTATTCACCGGTCTCGGTGATCTTCATGGGCCTGTTCGTGGCAGCCTTCTACTGGGTCTGCCATTTGTGGGCGGGACAGCCGCACGGAAATGAGCTGATGGACGTGGGCACCTTCATCGCCCAGCCGCTTGCCCCGCTGGTGCTGTTCACCCTGCTGCTGATCGCGATTGCCGGCGGCATGTTCGTGGTGCCGCTCTATGCCTTCCTCACGACGAAGGTCGATCCATCCGAAGCCAGCCGCACCGTGGCGGCCAACAACATCGTCAATTCGGGCGCGATGGTCGGAGGGTCGGTGCTGGCGCTCGGGCTGAGCGCGGCAGGCGTGCCGCTGGTCGAGCAATTGCTGCTCAGCGCAGGGATGTGCCTGATATCCGCATGGCTCGGCCATCGGCTCTACATGGCGGAAAAGCTGGCCCCGGCTGCTGCCGAATAGGCGTCAGGCAAAGAAGACGCTGACCGCCAGGAAACAGGCGACGTAGGTGGCGGCGAACTGCCGCGCATCACCCGCATCCAGCCCGAACCGCAGGCGCCAGCTTCGCCGGTTCTCCATCTCGTCCAGCGCACGCCAGTGCATGGGGAGCGAAGCCCGGAACGGGTGGCGGGCCGATTCGTCGGTCAGGACAAGTGCGCGTCTCATGAGGCAGGATGTTAACCGCTGGGTAACCATTGGCGAGGGGCTTGTGAGTTAATGTCCACATTCCGGACAGGTTGCGCGCACGCCGCGATTGCCCGCAGCCCCGCGCGGGGCTAGAGGCTGATTTCATGAGTAACCATGCTGCCGCTTTGCTGGTCGATTGCCTTGAGGCCCAGGGCTGTGACCGTGTGTTCACCGTGCCGGGGGAAAGCTTCCTCCCCGTGCTCGATGCCCTGCGCGACCGGACTTCGATCCAGACGGTAACCTGCCGCCAGGAAGGCGGGGTCACGTTCATGGCCTGCGCCGACGGGACAATGACCGGGCGGCCGGGCGTGGCTTTCGTCACGCGTGGCCCCGGCGCCACCAATGCCAGCATCGGCGTTCACGTGGCGCACCAGGATTCGCAGCCCATGATCCTGTTCGTGGGCGACGTGGGCCGCGAGATGCGCGACCGCGAGGGATTCCAGGAAGTCGATTTCCCGGCCTTCTTCGGCCCCATCTGCAAGTGGGCCACACAGATCGACCGGGCAGAGCGCATTCCCGAATACATTGCCCGCGCCTATGCCACTGCCATTTCCGGCCGTCCCGGGCCGGTCGTGCTGGCCCTGCCCGAAGACATGCTGCACGAAGACGGAGTGGAGGCCACAGTGCGCCCCTTCGTCCACCGGCCGGCCCAGCCGCCCTGCCCCGATGCCATGGCCACGATGATGGCCATGATCGCCGATGCCTCGGCCCCGCTGGCAATCATCGGTGGTGCCGGCTGGCACGCCAAGGCGCGGGAGCATTTCGCCGCATTTGCCGAACGGATCGGGCTGCCGGTCGCCACCGCCTTCCGCCGGCAGGATGCGATTGCGCCGTCCAGCGGCGTCTACGCCGGCAATCTGGGCTATGGTCCCGGCCCGAAGCTGGTGGAACGGGTCAAGGCTGCCGACCTGTTGCTGGTGGTGGGCGCACGGCTGGGCGAGGCGACGACCGACGGATACACCCTGGTCACTCCGGATCACCCGGGGCAGCAACTGATCCACGTCTACCCGGACCCGGAGGAACTGAACCGCGTCTACCGCGCGGATCTGGCCATCTGCGCCGACCCGGACGAATTCGCCGAAAGCGCCGCACTGTGGGATGATGGATCGATCATCCCGTTTGATTCAGGGGCGCAGGCCCATGCCGAATGGCTCGCTTGGTCCACACCGGCCGAAGCACCTTACCGGCTCGACCTCAACCGCGTAATGGCAGCCGTGCGCAAACAGGTCCCGGCCGATGCCATCATCTGCAACGGGGCAGGCAACTTCTCGGGCTGGTGGCACCGGTTCTGGCATTACCACGGGTCGCCCGGCCAGCTCGCGCCAACCTGCGGGGCCATGGGCTATGGCGTGCCCGCTGCAGTGGCGGCAGCGCTGCGCCATCCCGAACGCACTGTGATCGCCGCGGCGGGCGACGGCGATTTCCTGATGAACGCGCAGGAACTGGCAACGGCCGTGCAGCACGGGGCTGACCTGATCGTGCTGCTGTTCGACAATTCCGCCTATGGCACGATCCGCATGCACCAGGAACGCGAGTATCCCGGCCGGGTGTCTTCCACCGATCTTGCCAATCCCGATTTCGCCGCCATGGCCACGGCATTCGGCGGCTGGGGAACACGGGTGGAGACGACCGAGGCCTTTGCCCCTGCTCTGGCCGAAGCGCTCGGCCGCAAAGGTGTGCGGCTGATCCACTGCATTACCGACATCGAGCAACTGAGCGCCGGCGGCGCGACGATCAGCGGCCTGCGCGACCGCTGAAGCAGGGGTTCTGGCATGAAAAAAGGGGGCCACCGTCACGATGGCCCCCTCCTTTCCTCTGGCGCGCGGCGATCAGATCTTGTCGCCAAGCCTGCCCTTCACTTCGCCCTTGAATTGCTGGACCTTGCCCTTGGTCTCCTGCGCGGCCCCTTTGGCTCGTGTGCCGGCATTGCCCGAATGCTGCTTGGCCTTGCCGATCGCTTCGTTGACCTTGCCTTTGGCCTTGTCGGTCAGTTCGCCCATGTCGGTGCTCCTTGGTTGAGGGATAATTCCCGCCCCTGACCGACTAATGCACGACGACCGGATGTCGTTCCGGATCAGCGCGCGGCCATCTCCAGCACATGCTGCCATTCCTGCGGCGTTATCTCCGCCACCGACAGCCGCGAGAGGCGCACCAGCTCGATCCCTTCAAGGCCTTTCTCCGCCTTGATTTCCGCCAGTGTCACCGGCCTCTCCAGCGCACGGACCGGCTTGACCTTCACCGTAGCCCACTTGCCTTCAGGGTCCGTAGGGTCGATCAGCCCGGTCGCGCTGATCTGCATGATGCCGACGATCTCCTTGCCGGTGACCGAATGGTAGAGGAAGGCGAGCTCACCCACCTGCATGGCTCGCATGTTGTTGCTGGCGCGGTGGTTTCGCACCCCGTCCCACACCGTTTCGCCATCGCGCACCAGTGTCTCCCAGCCATATTTTTCCGGCTCCGATTTCATCAGCCAGTAGCGCGTCATGAGGTTCCAACCTGCCCTTCGTATCCCGGCGCGCACTCGCAAGACACCGGAGTTAACCAAAAATTGATCATGCTTTTGCATAATCTGCGGGCACTCAGGGGAACAAGCCGCCTTGGCGAAAACTGTGGACGATACGACCAAAGCAAGCGGAGCGCTCGGTTCGGCTGAGCGCGATGTGGTTGCACTTGGCATCGCAGCGGCGGCGATAATCCTGTTCGTGGGCACGGGCGGCACCGTCATGCCGCAGGTGCTGCGGGCCTGGATGGGCACCGGCAGTGCGCCGGACATGATGCTCACCAATGCCCTGCTGCTCAATATCGCGCTGCTCATCTTTGGGTGGCGCCGTTATCGCGAGCTGCATCGGGAAATTGCCGAGCGCCGCCGCGCCGAGGAGAAGGCCCGCCAGCTGGCCGAGACCGACCCGCTGACCCAGTGCCTCAACCGCCGCAGCGGGACGCCCGCGATCGATGCAATGCTCGCCAACGCACGCGAAGCGAACCGCCATGTCGCGGTGTTCATGATCGATCTCGACAACTTCAAGCAGATCAACGACCTCAACGGCCACCAGACCGGCGACCAGGTGCTGGGCATCGTGGCCGAACGGCTGCGCAATGCCGCCCCTCCGGGAAGCGTGCTGGCCCGCATCGGCGGAGACGAATTCGTCTGCGCCACGACCCATGCGCCCGGAACTCGCGGCGAGATCGAGCAACTGGCCTGCCGCCTGCTGAGCGAAGTGGGTGCCCCGATCGATGACGGGCGGGTAATGGTCCAGCCGACTGTCTCTGTCGGCATCATCAGCACCGAACAGCCCCTTTCTGACCCTGCAGGCGACGCAGCGACGATCCTTCATCGCGCCGATATCGCCATGTATCATGCCAAGAAGAACGGCCGGAACCGGCATTTCTGGTTCGATCCGCTGCTCGAAGACGAGCTGCGCGTCCGCAACCAGCTGGAAACCGCGATCCGTCGCGGGATCAAGGCGGGCGAATTCGTGCCGTTCTATGAACAGCAGATCGACATTGAGACCGGCGAACTGACCGGCTTCGAGATGCTCGCCCGCTGGCGTTCGCCGGAATACGGCATGGTCAGCCCGGAAGTCTTCATCCCGATTGCCGAGGAAATCGACCTGATCGCGGAACTGTCCGAAGTGCTGATCCGCCAGGCCCTGGCCGATGCGCGCGACTGGGATCCGCGGCTGACGCTTTCGGTCAACATCTCCCCCCTGCAGTTGCGCGATGCGTGGTTTGCCCAGAAGCTGCTGCACATGCTGCTGGAAAGCGGCTTTCCGCCCAAGCGCCTGGAAATCGAGATTACCGAGAGCTGCCTGCACGAGAACATCGGTGCCGTGCGCACCATCGTCTCCAGCCTCAAGAACCAGGGTATCCGCGTCTGCCTTGACGATTTCGGGACCGGCTATTCCAGCCTCAGCCAGCTGCGCTCGCTGCCGTTCGACCGGCTCAAGATCGACCGCAGTTTCGTGTCTGACCTCGCCCGCGACGGCAACAGTGCCGATCTTGTGGCAGCGATCATCTCGCTTGGCCGGGGCCTCGCCCTGCCGGTGACCGCCGAAGGGATCGAGAGCTCCGAAGTGCTGGGCGCACTCAAGGGGATGGGCCAACTCAAGGGCCAGGGCTACTTCTACGGCCTGCCGGAAGACGCCGAATCGACGCGTGAGCGGCTCGCGGCGCTGAAACTGCTGGCGGTGCAGCCGCAGGATGCAGAAGCTGCCGAAGCAGCGCCGGACGTATCGGACCTGCCGCTGCCCTTGTCGCGTATCCACGCCAGCTGACCATCAGCCGGCACCAGTGGCCGACAGCACCATTGCGCAGCCCTGCGCTGCGCCCTAACTGGCGGCGATGCGCGTCGACTTCATCAAGATGCATGGCCTGGGCAACGATTTCGTCGTGCTCGATGCACGCGCGCGGTCGCTGCCCGGCGCAATGACCCCGCGGATCGCTGCGGCCCTCGCCGATCGCAACACCGGGATTGGCTGCGACCAGCTGATCGTGTTGGAACCGGCCGCCGGTGCCGATTTTGCCATGCGCATCTTCAACCATGACGGCGGCGAGGTGGAAGCCTGCGGCAATGCGACCCGCGCCGTGGGCCTGCTGGTTGGCGGAAAGGCGCGCATCGCCACGGCCGGCGGCCTGCTGGAAACGCACTGCGGGCCCGGCGGGATCGCGGTGGACATGGGCGAGCCCCGACTGGATTGGGAGGCGATCCCGCTGGCCTATGCGATGGACACGCTGTCCATGCCGGTCGGCTGGGACGAGCTGGACAATCCTGTCGCAGTCAATGTCGGCAACCCACACGTGGTGTTCTTCGTGCCCGATTGCGATGCGGTTCCGCTCGACCGCCTGGGCCCGGAGATAGAGCGCGACCCGCTGTTTCCCGCCCGCGTCAACGTCAATGTCGCGACCGTGCTCGACCGCGCCCGCATCCGCCTGCGGGTGTGGGAACGGGGCGCGGGCCTTACCCGCGCCTGCGGCACCGGAGCCTGCGCCACGGCCGTTGCCGCGATGCGCCGCAAGCTGGTGGACCGCGCGGTGGAAGTGCAGCTTCCCGGCGGCCCGCTGACCATCAGCTGGGGCGAGGACAACCGCATTACGATGACCGGCCCTGCGACCGAGAGCTTCCGCGGATCCTTCCTGTGGGAGGACTATGCATGAGCGGGGCACAGGTGATTTCGCCCCCGGTCAGTTCGCCCACGGTCATTTCCCTGGGTTGCCGCCTCAACATTGCCGAAAGCGAGACAATCCGCGCCCTCCTGGCGGGCGAGGACGTGGTGGTGGTGAACAGCTGCGCGGTTACCGCCGAAGCCGTGCGCCAGACGCGACAGGCGATCCGCCGCGCGCGCCGGGCGCGGCCCGATGCGCGGCTGCTGGTGACAGGCTGCGCTGCCGATATCGAGCGCGAGCAACTGGCCGCCATGCCCGAAGTGGACGGGCTGGTGCCGAATGCCGCCAAGCTCGACGCCCGGGCCTGGAACGTGGCCGAACAAGCCGCCCCCGCCCCGCCCCGGCGCACCCGCGCCTTCATCGCGGTGCAGAATGGCTGCGACCATGCCTGCACCTTCTGCGTCATCCCGCAAGGGCGCGGGGCCAGCCGTTCGCTGACCGTGGCGCAGGTGCTGGCCGAGGTGGAGCGACACCTGGCCCAGGACGCGCCCGAGGTGGTGCTGACAGGGGTCGACGTGACCAGCTGGGGTCATGACCTGCCGGGCAAGCCGCCGCTGGGCCAACTGGTGCGGGCCGTGCTCGATACCTTCCCTACCCTTGCCCGCCTGCGCATGTCCTCGCTCGACGGGGTGGAGATCGATCCGCTGCTGTTCGAACTGCTGGCAAGTGAACCGCGCGTCATGCCCCACCTCCACCTGTCGCTGCAGCACGGGCATGACCTGATCCTGAAGCGGATGAAGCGCCGCCACCTGCGCCGCGATGCAGTGGAGCTGGTCACCCGGCTTCAGGCGCTGCGGCCCGAGATCGCCGTGGGCGCTGACCTCATCGCCGGCTTTCCCACCGAAAGCGAGGAGCATCACCGCGCCAACCGCACGATCATTGCCGAACTCGGCATCGTCCACGGCCACGTGTTCCCCTATTCGCCCCGCCCCGGAACACCGGCGGCGCGAATGCCGCAGGTCGACACTGGGCTGGTGAAGGCGCGGGCGGCTGAACTGCGCGCCGATGTGGCACGCGAACAGGCCGCGTGGCTGGCCTCGCTTGTGGGAAGCACGATGCAAGTCCTTACCGAGCGCGACGGCAACGGCTATTCGCCGCACTTCGCCCGTGTCGCGGTTCCCGCCGGCACGCCTGCGGGAACGATCGTTTCCGTGACACCCCGGATGGTCAGCGAGGGCCTGCTGCAATGAGCGAGAAAAGCTGGACCGAGCGCCTGTTCGGAGGCTTCCGCAAGACATCGGAGCGCCTCGCCGAAAACCTCACCTCCGTGGTCAGCACGGCAAAGCTGGACGATGCCACGCTGGATGAGGTCGAGGACGCGCTCATCATGTCCGACCTCGGGCCAAGAGCCGCCCGGCGCATTCGCGACAAGCTGGCGGAAAAGCGCTTCGGCCTGTCGATCACCGGGCAGGAACTCAAGGAAGCCGTGGCCGAAGAGATCGCTGAGATCCTGCGCCCGGTGGCAAAGCCGCTGGAAATCACCGCCTTCCCCCGTCCGCAGGTGATCCTGGTGATCGGGGTCAACGGATCGGGCAAGACCACCACCATCGCCAAGCTGGCCCACCTGTTCCAGGAGGATGACTACGGCGTGATGCTGGCCGCTGGCGACACCTTCCGCGCGGCCGCTATCGGCCAGCTGAAGGTCTGGGCAGACCGCATCGGCGTGCCGATCGTGACCGGGCCGGAAGGCAGCGACCCCGCCTCGATCGTGTTCGACGCGGTCAAGCGGGCCACCGACACCGGGATCGACGCGCTGGTGGTGGACACCGCCGGCCGCCTGCAAAACAAGCGCGAACTGATGGACGAGTTGGCCAAGATCCGCCGCGTCCTCGGCCGCCTCAACCCCGAAGCCCCGCACGACGTGGTGCTGGTGCTGGATGCCACCAACGGCCAGAACGCGCTGTCGCAGATCGACGTGTTCCGGGAAGTGGCGGGCGTGACCGGCCTCATCATGACCAAGCTGGATGGCACCGCGCGCGGCGGCGTGCTGGTTGCTGCAGCAGAGCAATACGGCCTGCCGATCCACGCGATCGGGGTGGGCGAGAAGATCGACGACCTGCGCCCCTTCGATCCCGACCTGGTGGCGCGCGTAATTGCAGGAGTGGCGTGATGGCCGAAGCCCAGGCAACCCAGTCTGCCGAACCCAAGCCGAAGTCCGGCTGGATCAACGTGGCGGTCGATTACGGCCCGCTGCTGGTGTTTTTCCTGACCTACAAGTACTTCTCCCCCGATGGAGAGGATGCCGCGGGCGAGATCATGGCGGTGATCCGCGGCACGGGGGCCTTCATCGTTGCCGCGCTCATCGCACTGGCGATATCGAAGCTCAGGCTCGGCAAGGTCTCGCCGATGCTGTGGCTGTCGACAGTGCTGATCGTGGGCTTCGGCGCCCTGACGATCTATTTCCAGGACCAGCGCTTCATCCAGTGGAAGCCGACGATCATCTATGTCGGGTTCGGCGTGCTGCTGATCGGTGGCTGGCTGAAAGGCAAGCCGCTGCTCAAGTACCTGCTGGAAGCCGCCTTCGAAGGCCTGAGCGACGAGGGCTGGCTCAAGCTGTCGTTCAACTGGGCGATTTTCTTCCTGTTCCTGGCCCTGCTCAACACCGTGCTGATGTATACGATCAGCTTCGAAGCCTGGCTGGCGGCCAAGCTGTGGCTGTTCATGCCGGTGTCCTTCCTGTTCACCTTCACCCAGATCCCGATGCTGCTGAAGCACGGGCTGAAGCTGACCGAGGAGGAAGAGGTGGTGCAGAACCCGCCGCACGAATAGGTCCAGAGGAAACTTGGCGCCAACAGGCATCGCGGCCACCTTGCGGCCTCAGCCACCAAGGCCCCTTGCCGTCACGGCGCGGCTGGGCTTACAAGAGTAAATCTATCGCAAAAGCGAAGGGGGGAACGAGATATGACGAAATTCTTTGGTAACCTGCATGCCGTGCTGGCCGTCGGGCTGGTGGCGGCGATCGTGCTGATCGTGTCGTTCACCGGCTGGACCGGCGAAGGCGCGAAGGCCGTGACGGACGATGTGTTCCGCTGGCTGCACACATTCTTCGGCATCCTGTGGATCGGCCTGCTCTATTACCTCAACTTCGTGCAGGTGCCGACGATGCCGTCGATCCCGGCCGAACTGAAGAAGGGCGTGACCGGATACATCGCACCCAAGGTGTTCTTCTTCTTCCGCTGGGCCGCGCTGCTGACCGTGGTGACCGGCCTGGTCGTTGCCGGGCACAATGGCTACCTGGTCCCCGCACTGACCTTCGCCGGCGAAGGTGGCGTGCAGCTGATCGGCATCGGCATGTGGCTGGCGCTGATCATGGCCTTCAACGTGTGGTTCATCATCTGGCCGGCCCAGAAGAAGATCCTCGGGATCGTCGAAGCGACCGACGAGGAGAAGGCGGCCGCTGCGCCCCGCGCGCTGATCGCCAGCCGCACCAATGCGCTGCTCAGCCTGCCGATGCTCTACGCGATGGTCAGCGCCAACCTCGGCTGATTTTCCGCAGGACAGGGAAAGGGGCGCTCCGGCCGGGCCGGGGCGCCCTTTTCTATTGACCGGCACCATCCTGCTTCAATCGGTCAAGCCAGGCCTGCGCCTGCCTGGGCTCACCAACCTCGCTGGAGGATTGCCGCCGCCCGCGCGCCGCGAGAAATTCGTGATGAAGCGCGAAGGGTTCGAGCGAGAGGCCTTCCCGCATCTCGTCGATCGCTTCGCCCAGATCGCACAGGTCGGCCAGCACCGCTGGCGGGCGATAGCTGCGTCCCTGCCACTCGTTATGGCCGAACAGGCCCCACTGCCCCGCCGCAGCCGTGCGAAGCGCATCAAGCAGCATGGCCAGGTACTCTGCCTCGGCATCCAGTCGTCGCGCATCGAGGCGTGCAAGGCGGTCGGCCCGCGCCATCGGGCGGATCAGATCTCCACCTGGCTGCCCAGTTCCACCACGCGGTTGGTCGGCAGGTGGAAGAATTCCATCGGCGTTGCCGCGTTGCGCATCATCCAGCTGAACAGCTTCTCGCGCCAGATCGCCATGCCCGGCTTCTCTGCGGTCAGCAGCGTCTGGCGGCTGAGGAAGAAGCTGGTGTGCATCATGTCGAACTTGCCGCCGCAGATCTCGACCTTCTTGAGCGCCGCGGGAACGTCGGTCTCCTCCATGAAGCCGTAGTTCAGGATCACCCGGTAGAAGCCTTCGCCAAGATCGGCGGTCTCTATCCGGTTGCACTCCTCCACAAAGGGCACGTCGGCGATACGCACGGTCAGCACCACCACCCGCTCGTGCAGGACCTTGTTGTGCTTGATGTTGTGCAGCAGGGCCGAGGGGGTGCCGCTGGAACCGGAATTCATGAATATCGCGGTACCGGGCACGCGCTTGGAGGAGTTGTGCGCGCTCTTCGCGAAGATATCGAGCGGCAGGCCCACTTCCGCCATCGAGGCCCGCATCAGGGCGCGTCCGCGCGACCAGCTTGTCAGCAGCGTGAAGATGATCAGGCCGATCACCAGCGGCACCCAGCCGCCGGCCGGAACCTTGATCAGGTTGGCGCCGAAATAGGCCACATCCACCACGATGAACACGGCAATGAGAGGCAGGGCCTTCCACAGCGGCCACTTCCACAAGGTCAGCAGGACTGCCGCCAGCAGCAGCGTGTCGATGAACATAGCGCCCGTCACCGCGATGCCATAGGCCGCAGCCAGGTTGCTGGAGGACTGGAAGAACAGCACCAGCAGGATGACCATGACCATCAGGCCCCAGTTGACCGCCGGGATGTAGATCTGTCCGGCCGCCGATGCGCTGGTGTGCTTGATCACCATCCGCGGCATGAAGCCCAGCTGGATGGCCTGCTGCGTAAGGCTGAAAGCACCGGAAATCACCGCCTGGCTGGCAATGATCGTGGCCATCAGGGCCAGGATGATCACCGGAATGCGTACCAGGTCCGGGATCATCAGGAAGAAGGGATCCTGGATGACCCGCGCGGCCCCTGCCGCGTCCATCGACAGGACGAAAGCACCCTGCCCCATGTAGTTGAGCATCAGCGCCGGCAGGACAAAGGCCAGCCAGCTTATCCCGATCGGCTTCCTTCCGAAGTGGCCCATGTCGGCATAAAGCGCCTCCGCCCCGGTAACAGCCAGCACAACGCTGCCCAGCGCCACAAAGGCGCGGAAGCCATCGGTGACGAAGAAGTTGACGGCGTTCAGCGGGTTGAGCGTTTCGAGAATGATCGCGGGATTCGCCGACAGGTGATAAACCCCCAGCGTCGCCAGAGTGGCGAAGTAGGTGCACATGACAGGGCCGAACAATCTGCCGACCTTGTGCGTGCCCCGGGCCTGCAGCGCAAACAGTCCGAACAGGATCGCCACCGCCGTGGGCACGATCCACGGTTCGAAACCGGGGACGATGTACTGCAGGCCCTCGGTGGCAGACAGCACCGAGATTGCCGGGGTAATCATCGAATCGCCATAGAACAGCGCGGTTGCAAACACGCCAAGCAGCACGAAAACGGCCGTGCCGCGCCCCCCGGCCGATTTCCGGTTCAGCAAGGCCAGCAGCGCCAGGCTGCCGCCCTCACCCTTGTTGTCGGCCTTCATGATGGTGAGGACGTACTTGAACGTCACCACGATCATCATCGACCAGAAAACCAGGCTCAGCACGCCATGGATGTGTACGGGGTCCGCCTGGATGCCGGGAACATCACCGTGCGAGGCGAAGGTCTCGCGAAAGGCGTAGAGCGGGCTGGTACCGATGTCGCCGAAGACGACACCGACCGCGCCCACTGCCAGCTTCAGCTTGGCAGTTGCAGAATCGCTGTGGCTGCCGTGACTGGATGTGCTCATCGGGATTGACGCCCCATTGCCCCTTGCCAGCCCCGTTGCCGGCGTGAGCGAGCGCGGCCTCTAGCAGCGCAATCGGGCGCCCGCAACAGGTCGCAATGAAGCGTCAGGGGGCAGGAGCGTCAGTCCCTGGAGGCTGGCCTTGGGCACCGCCATCAGCAGGTGGCAAGGCACCGGCCTGTCCCAGCATGGACTCCAGCCGCGCGACCCGTTCGGCCATGAAGGCCCGGGCGGGCGTCTCTTCCTCGCCCATCTGTTCCAGCGCACCGCGCCAGACGCCGCGCGCCTCCATCATGCGTCCCTGGCGGATCAGCGCCAGGCCGAGGAAATAGGACGGCGCGGGATTTTCCGGCACAATCCGGCTCGCCTCGCGATAGGCATAGACAGAGGCCTGCGTCAGCACGCCATCGGCCTGCTCGGTAAGGACATTGCCCAGCGCCAGCCAGACCTCGAAATCGTCCGGATTCTCGCTCAGCGCATTGCGCAGGAAACCGGCGGCATCGGTGAATTGGCCACGAGTGGCAAAGGCATCTGCGGTGACCAGCGAATTGCTGCGCGACTTCAGCCCCTCGCCCACCAGCAGGCGGCGGGCATCGGTCAGCTGCCACTCATCGACATAAGTCTCCGCCACGGCGCTCTGCGGGGCGCCGGGAAGGTCCGGGCTGGCCTGCATGGTGTAACCGGCAAGGCCGAAGACCAGCGCCGCGCCAATGCTCGTCCATGTCGCGTGCGGCAGGCGGAATACCAGCACGGCCATGGCAAAGGAAGCCAGCGCCAGCAGGATCACCATGGCCCAGGTCATTGCTCGGCACTCCCCGCCTTGTCGCGCCGCTTGCCCAGCCGTCCGCGCAGGATGAAGGCCGCCAGCAGCAGCACAAGCACCGGCAGGGCGAACAGCGGCCAGGTACTGGCGGTCAGGCGCGGTTCGTAGCTGACATAGTCACCATAACGCTCGATCAGCCAGTTGCGCACTTCCTCGGGACTTTCCCCGGCGGCGATGCGGGTGCGGACCTGGTGGCGCATGTCACCCGCCATCGGCGCATCGCTGTCGGCAATAGACTGGCTCTGGCACTTGAGGCAGCGCAGGGTGTGCATCAGTTCGGTGGCGCGCGCTTCCAGCTCCGGATCGTCGAGCTGGCGATAGGCATAGGGCGCGGGCGGCAGGCTGTCCTGCGCTGCGACCGGGGCGGCCATGGGGGCAGCAAGAGCAATCGCAAGCAGGATCGGCAGCACCCTCATGCCCCCGCCTCCCGCAGCTCGTAAAGCAGGGTCTGGACGTGTTCGGGCCGGATGTCGCCGATGTGCTGGTAGGTGATCACACCATTGCCATCGACCACGAAAGTCTCCGGCACACCCGAGGAGCCAAGCGAGAGCTGGACCTCGCTGATGTCGTCTGCACCGATGCGGGTGAAGGGATTTCCATAGACCTGGAGGAAGGCGGCCACGTCCTCCGGCCGGTCGCGGATGGCGATGCCGACGATCTCCGCGCCCTGTTCGCGCAAGGTCTCCAGCTGCGGTGCTTCAGCCCGGCAGGGGACGCACCAGCTGGCAAAGATGTTGACCAGCCGCGGCTTGCCATCGGCAAGGTCAGCGCTGGAAAGGCCCAGCTGGCCGTCTACCGCGGGCCTGAGGTCAAAGGCGGGGATCGGCTTGCCGATCATGGCGCTTGCGACGAATTCGTCCTTCGGCTGGCTAAGCTGATAGGCGAACAGGCCGAACAGCAGCGCCGCCACCCCGACAACGCCCCACAGGAACAGGCGCAGGCGATAGAGGTTCATGCCGCCGCCTCCGCGCCATCGGCCTTGCGGGTCGCGATCTTGCGGGCGACGATCCGAAGGCGCAGATCCGTCGAAAGCCGTCCGAGCAGCGCCAGCGCGCCGCCAAGCGCGATCATCAGGCCACCATACCAGATCCAGGTGACAAACGGCTTCCACCACAGCCGCACCTGCCAGCGGCCATCTTCAGCCTGGTTGCCGAGGGCGGCATAGAGCTGGCCGTTCCAGCGGGTGACCAGTGCCACCTCGCTCGTTTCGGTCGGCGGCGACCAGAAGGCGCGCGCCTGCGGGTGGGTCATGATCTCGCGGCCATCACCATATTGCACGGTGAGCGATGCCTCGATCGATTGCCAGTTGGGCCCGGCAACAGGAACCACGCTTTCCAGCGTGGCGGTCCACGGGCCGACCTCGATCACGTCACCGACATTGGCCGCGACCAGCCGCTCCTGCTGGAAGGCGGTGTCCGCCGCCATGCCGAACAGCGCCACGGCAACCCCAAGGTGCGCCACCACCATGCCCCATACCGCCAGCGGCAGGCGCCGAAGGCTGCGCCCGCGCAAGGGGAGGACGCTGGCAACGGCAATCATCGCGGCAAAGGCCAGGCCCAGCAGCGGCAAGAGGTCGATATCGGTCGCCAGCCAGACCCCCGCCAGCACGCCCACCGCAATTCCCGCCAGCACCAGCGCAGGCACGCGGATTCGGGCAAAGCTGTCCTGCCGCCAGCGCAGCAGCGGCCCCACGGCCAGTACCAGCAGCATGGGCAGGAAGAAGATCGCCCCCACCGGGTTGAAATAGGGCGGCCCCACCGAAACGCGCACGTCGAAAGCCTCGGTCAGCAACGGATAGAGCGTGCCCAGCAGGACAATGCCGAGGATTGCCGAGAGCGCCACGTTGTTCACCACAAGCGCACCTTCGCGGCTGGTCAGGGCAAACCGCTCGCCCTCCGCCACGGTCCCGGCGCGCAGGGCGAACAACACCAGCGCTCCGCCGATGTAGATCGTCAGCAGGGCAAGGATGAAGCTGCCGCGTTCCGGATCGACGGCGAAGGCGTGGACGCTGGTAAGGATGCCCGAGCGGACAAGGAACGTCCCCAGCATGCTCATCGAGAAGGCAATCACGCCCAAGAGCACGGTCCAGGCCCGCAAGGCATCGCGCGCCGCCAGCACGCTGGCCGAATGGAGCAGCGCGGTCGCCGCCAGCCACGGCATCAGCGCGGCGTTCTCCACCGGGTCCCAGAACCACCAGCCGCCCCAGCCCAGTTCGTAGTAGGCCCAGTATGATCCGGCGACGATGCCGATGGTCAGCAGCACCCATGCACCCAGGATCCACGGCCGCATCACGCGGGCGAATTCGGGGGTCACCTGCCGCGTCATCAGCGCGCCGACCACGAAGCTGAAGGCGACCGACAGGCCGACATAGCCGAAATAAAGCGTGGGCGGATGGAAGGCCAGGCCAATGTCCTGCAGCAGCGGATTGAGCCCGTTGCCCTGCGGCGGGGCCGGGCTGATCCGCTCGAACGGGTTGGAGCTGAGCAGCAGGAAGGCATAGAAGCCCAGCGCCACGAAAGCCTGCGCGCCCAGCGTTGCCAGCATGGTCCGCTCGGGCAGGCGGCGCTCTACCGCAGCGATCAGGCCGCCAGCCAGCGCCATCACCGTGACCCACAGCAGCATCGATCCTTCGTGGTTACCGAAAGCACCCGACAGCTTGAAGATCAGCGGCTTGTCCGAATGGGAATTGGCCACCACCAGGTTGACCGACAGGTCGGTGACCGCGAACAGGTAGAGCAGTACGGCAAACGACAGGCCGCACAGGACCGCCTGGACCAGTGCCGCAGGGCGCGCCAGCACGCCCAAGCCCTCGCCGCCGGGGCGCAGGGCACCGAAACCGGCAAGCAGTTGCAAGGCGGCCAGCGCAGCAGACAGCCACAGGGCGGCAAGGCCGAGTTCGGCGATCATTCCAGCGTTGCCTCGATCTGGGCGCGGACTTCCTCGGTGGTCATGCCTTCCAGTTCGCGCGGCATGTAATTCTCGTCATGCTTGGCGAGGAGGTTATCGGCAACGAATGTGCCATCCGGGCCCATATGCCCTTCGGCCACCACGCCCGATCCTTCCACGAACAGCGCCGGCACGATGCCGGCAAAGGTCACCGGCACGCGGGTCGTGCCATCGCCGACCACGAAGTTCACCGTCACGCCATCGGGAGCGGTCTGGATGGAACCCATTTCCACCATGCCGCCAAGCCGGACGCCCTGGTCAGGCCCAGGCGCTTCGGCCACGATCTCGCTCGGCAGGTAGAAGTAGCTTGCCTGGCTGCGCAGCGCCCAGGCCGCCAGCAGGCCCGCACCCACCAGCGCCACAAGCGCGATGATCAGCAGCACGAGGCGCTGGTGCTTCGCCTTTATCATCCCTGGCTTCACGGCGCTCATTTCTCGCGAGTCTCCTCTCGCCGCTGCTCGGCAGTGCGCATGGCGAGCCAGCTCCACACCACCAGGCCGAGGGTGCTGACGATGCCCACCGCATAGGCAGCATCGACAAAGGCCATCATGTCCACTGCTTCGCGCATTGTCTCTACAGCCCTTCCGCCACCTGCATCGCCTTGCGCCGCAGCCGCGCTTCGGCCTGCATGTCGGCCAGTATGGTGCGCATCCGCGCCAGTATCACCCCGCCGAACAATAGCGAGAAGCCCAGCGTGCAGACAAGCAGTGGCCACAGGAACACCGGGTCGATCGCGGAATTGCCCATGGTGATGCTGGGCGGCTGGTGCAGCGAATTCCACCACACCACGCTGCGATTGATGATCGGGATGTTGATCGCGCCAACCAGCCCGAAGATGGCGGCGATGCGGCTGGAGCCACCTTCCCGCGCCAGAGCGCCGGACAGGGCGATATAGCCGAAGTAGAGGAACAGCAGCACCAGCATCGATGTCAGCCGCCCGTCCCACACCCACCAAGTGCCCCAGGTGGGCCGGCCCCAGATAGATCCGGTGGCAAGGCAGATGAAGGTGAACACCGCGCCCGGCACGGCGGCAGCGCGGGCGGCGATGGCGGCCAGCGGGTGACGCCAGACCAGTTCCACCAGGCTGGCGATTGCAATTGTCGTCCACCCGCCCATGCCCAGCCACGCCGTGGCAACGTGAAGGGGGAGGATCTTGACCGAATCCCCCATCAACCGGTCCGGCGGCATGTTGAAGTAACTGTGCAGCAGCGACCCGGCGACAAGCACGATGCCCCCCACCAGCAACAGCGGGGTGAGCCAGCGGGCGAGCCTCAGGAAGCGTGCGGGATTGGCGAAACCGTGCATGACGCAGCGTTATGGGACCGATCGGGAGATTGCGTCTGTCCCTTTGGCAGGTGCGCCCGCCAATCTCAAGCAGGGAAGCCGGGAATTGGCGGCTTAGGTCAACCCCGGCCGATCAGCAGTTGCGCCATCCTGTCCGCCACCAGGTCCGCGCCCAGCCCGGTCACCTCGCTTTCGCGCCAGATTGCCTGAAGGCGGCCCGGAATGCCGTCGATCATGCGCTGCACCTCGGCCAGTTCGCATGGCTTCCCGCCCTGCCGCGCAAGGTATTCGAGGCTGACGTTGATGATTCCGCCGGCGTTGATCACGTAATCGGGGGCATAGAGGATGCCCCGCTTTGCCAGCACCACGCCATGCTCCGGCCGGGCGATCTGGTTGTTCGCCCCGCCGGCCACGATCCGGCAGGCCAGCCGCGCCACGCCCTGCCCATCCAGCACCGCGCCCAGGGCATTGGGGCTGAACACATCGCACTGGGTGCCGATGATCTCGCTCGCATCGACCACGGCCGCGCCCAGTTCGGCGGCCAGCTTGTTGGCGCGCACCCGGTCGATATCGGCCAGGGTAAGGCGCGCGCCCTCTGCCGCAAGCAGCCGTGCAGTCCCGCCACCCACGCTGCCGCACCCCTGGATAGCAACGTGAACACCTTCCAGGCTGTCGCGTCCCAGGCGGTGGGCAACGGCAGCCTTGATGCCAAGGAACACGCCGCGCGCCGTAAACGGCCCGGGATCGCCGCCACCGGCGCCAATGCCGGCAGGCAGGCCGCAGACATGGGCGGTGCGCTGTGCGATCGCCACCATGTCCGCCTCTGTCGCGCCGACATCCTCCGCCGTGACATAGCGACCGCCAAGCGACTCGATGACATTGCCGAAGGCGGCCAGCATGCCGGGCGTTCGGGTACCGTCCGGATCGAGCAGGACCACCGCCTTGCCCCCGCCCATCGGCAGGCCGGCCATGGCGTTCTTGTAGCTCATCCCGCGCGACAGCCGCAGGGCGTCCTTCATGGCATCGGCGGGATCGGCATAGTGCCAGAAGCGGGTGCCGCCCGCGCCCGGGCCAAGGTGAGTGGAATGCAGCGCGATGATCGCGGTCAGGCCGGTTGCCCGGTCATGCACCAGCTCCACGCGCTCGTGATCGTCCCAATCAGCGCTGGTCCAGAAAGCCGTCACTCGCACCTGCCCGTTTTCACGACACTGTTCGGGCAGGGGTGACTTGGGAAATGGGGCGATCGACGGGATCCGAACCCGCGACCTCCGGTACCACAAACCGGCGCTCTAACCAACTGAGCTACGATCGCCATATCCCAGGCACGCATGCCAAGATGCGCGGCTGAATAGGCCGCTGCGGCGCAGGGTCAAGCCCTTGCCGCGCGGGAGGCCGCCTCTTGCACAGCAGGCCCCGCTTGCAAAGTGAAAAGTGCGCCAGTCGCGCGACCACGCAAGAATCTTTCGCGCTTGCCTGCCGGCCTGCCACGCCTATCACTCAGGCCATGCCGAATCCCGGGGAAACCGCTGCCGAGACCCTGCTGGCGCACCGCGGCGTAAGGCGCGTGCCGAGCGAGCGGCTGGAACTGTTCGACTGTCCCGGCTTCCTGCCTCCGGCCCTGTGCGCGGAACTGGTGGCACTGGTGGAGCGTGGCCGCCGCCCCTCCACCATTGCCGATCCCAACGGCGACTATGCCTTCCGCACCAGCGAGACCTGCGACCTGCCGGCAGATGAGCCTGCCGTGCGCGAGCTGGAGGAACGGCTGTTCGCGCTCAACGGCATTGATCCCGCCCATGGCGAGCCGGTGCAGGGCCAGCGCTATGCCCCCGGGCAGGAATTCAAGGCCCACACCGACTATTTCGAGCCCGATGGCGCGGACTTCCTGCGCTACTGCTCGGTCGCCGGGAACCGCACCTGGACCTTCATGATCTACCTCAACACGGTGGAGGCGGGCGGCGCCACGCGGTTCAAGGTCATCGGCAAGACATTCCAGCCGGAAGCGGGCAAGCTGGTCTGCTGGAACAACAAGCGCAGCGATGGCCGCCTCAACCCCAACACCCTCCACCACGGGATGAAGGTGCGCGCGGGAATGAAGTACGTGATCACCAAGTGGTACCGGGAAAGGCCGTGGGGATGGGAATGAGGGAATGACCACACGCACCGGCGGGTGCCATTGCGGCACCGTGCGCTATCGCGCCGAGGTGGCCGAACCACTGCGTGCAGGGCGCTGCAACTGTTCGATCTGCGCCATGAAGGGCGTGGCCATGGTGCACATCGCGCAGGCCGGGCTGACAATCGAGCAGGGTTCAGATGCCCTTGCCTGTTACCAGTTCAACACCCGCGTAGCGGAGCACTGGTTCTGCCGTCAGTGCGGGATTCACGTCTACCACCGCCCGCGCAGCGATCCGACGATCTACACCCTGAACGCCGCGACGCTCGACGGGGTGCGCGTCTACGAGGACTTTCCCGAAATCCGCGTGAATGACGGGGTCCACCACATGAAGGATCATGGCGGAAAGACGCGGCTGGCAGGCATGCTGCGGTTCGAGGCGGCACCTGACAACTGAACCACAATGCAAAAGGGCGGCCCCGCAGGACCGCCCTTATCGTGTGCTGTTGGCGCGAAGCCTTACGACTTCTTGAGGCTGAGCCCGCCGAAACGCTTGTTGAACTGGGCAACGCGGCCGCCATCCTGCAGGCGCTGCGGGCCGCCGGTCCATGCCGGGTGGCTGGTCGGGTCGATTTCCAGGTTCATGGTATCGCCTTCCTTGCCCCAGGTGGTGCGGGTCTGGAATTCGGTGCCATCGGTCATCTTGACCGTGATCATGTGGTAATCGGGATGCGTATCGGCCTTCATGGCGGTAGTCCTTTGCGTGTGGCCGGTTCCGACCGGCCTTGCATGGGGTAACTTGGAAAGCGCGGCCCTTACCGGTCACCCTTGCCAAGATCAAGAGCCAAACGGCCCGCAGGTGCCCCTTAACGAAGCGGAGGGAAGATCGCCGGGGACGAGAGGCCGGGTGGCCCCTCGCACCCTAGGATGCGGGCGCGTCCGCGATCATGGCGGTGAACTGCACCTCGCAGGTCACCTTGCCCTCGATACTGGCCTTGCCCCAGAACTTGCAGACGCGGCTGCGCTGCTGGAGGAAGCCGGCCTTCAGTTCCAGCAGGACGCCAGGTTCCACGGGGGCGCGGAACTTGGCTTCCTCGATGGCCATGAAATAGACCAGCTTGCCGCTGCCGGCGAGGTCAAGCGTTTCCACGGCAAGGATGCCGGCCGCCTGGGCCAGCGCCTCGATCTGGAGGACGCCGGGCATGATCGGTCGGCCGGGGAAATGGCCCTGGAAGAAGCCTTCGTTGAAGGTCACCGCCTTGATCGCGGTGATCTCCTCGCCCTTCTTCAGTTCCGCCACCCGGTCCACCAGCAGCATCGGATAGCGATGCGGCAGGGCCTTCAGGATGCGCGGAATGTCGTAAGCGGCTTCAGCCTCGCTCATGCCCCGGCTCCCTTCCCGAAGCTCAGCGGCCTTCGACGGCGGGCTGCTGGGCACCGCCAGCGGCCTGGGCCTGGGCCTGCTGGGCACGTGCAGCGAGGGCGAAGACCTGCTGGACCTGCTGGAACAGCGTCACGGTGGCCTGGGTCGGCTGCCATTCGGCCGGCGGGGTGATCGAAACCGAAGGCAGGCGGGTGTTGAGCGCGGTCACCACAAGCTGCGTCACATCCATGCCGTCAGCGGCATAGACGATGGCTTCCGGCGAAAGCATCACCTGGATGCTGCGGTCGCTGATCACCTGCTGCACGGCGGCGGCATACTGCTGGCCAACCTGGTTGACCACGAAGAGGCGCGCCAGCTGCACAGGTGCTTCAGCGGCAGCGATCTGCTGGTCGATGCCGTTGATCTGCTGCACGACCGGGCTGGTCTCGGTCAGCGAAGCCTGCTCGGCCTCGTCCAGCTGGCCGTCGTTGTTGACGTCGAGCGTGCGCAGCACGTCGTTGCGCTGGTTGGCGAGCAGGTCGCGCTGCTGGATCTGCGTGGTGTAGGTGGTGTTGATCAGCTGGAAGGCGTTCTGCAACGCCTGCGAGCTGGCAACGGCCACTGCCGGTTCGGTAACGGCCATGCCGTTGACCTGGGCTGCGGCCGGCGCGGCAACGGCCACGGCGGAAAGGGCGACTGCGGCAGCAAGGGCCGACTTGAGCAAGGTCTTGGACATCAGAATGCGGTTCCTACGTTGAAGGACAGTGTCTTGGTTTCATCGCCGGGCTGGCTGAGCAGGTCATAGGCGAGGTCGATGCGGAAGGGGCCGAACGGCGAGTTCCAGTTCACGCCAATGCCGACCGACAGGCGCGGACTGGGCGTATCGCCGTAGTATTCCTCCACGAACGGCGGCAATTGCAGGCCGATCGGGTTGTTGGCGGCAGACGGCAGGCAGCCCGGCGCCGGGTTGACCGGAGAGGTCACCACTGCGGCAGTACCCACGCACTGGCCCTGGGTGTTGAGCGCGGAATTGTTGATCTGGGTGTACTGCGCCAGCCCTTCGGAATTGCGCTGCGGGACGAACAGGCCGTCGGGCAGCGGACTGTTGGTGAGCGGCGGGCGACGAATGCCCCAGACAGAGCCGACGTCGGCAAAGATCGAGGGCCTCAGGCCCAGTTCCCGTGCACCGGTGCCCAGCGGAATCTCGATTTCCGCACGGCCGAAGTAGAAATAGCGGCCGCCCAGCGCATCGTCCTGGTTGTTGCGATCATCCAGCGGGCGCAGCACCGGCTGGTTGTTCTCGTCGCGGTCGTAGAAGCGACGGATCACGCGCGGGCCCACGCCGCGGATATCAAAGCCGCGGATATCCGGTTCACCCAGGAAGAAACGGTCGGTCAGGCGCACCTGGTCTCCCAGCCCGCTGATCGCCCCGGCCTCGCCCCGAAGCGAGAAGATGAAGCCGCTTCCGAGCGGGAAGTACTGGGCACCGTTCAACGTGGCGCGCAGATAGCGGGTATTGCCACCAACACCGGCAAAATCGATGCTGAGACTGTAAAGGCCGCCCTCGCTCGGGCGCTGGCGGCTGTTGAGCGTGTCATGCACCACCGACATGCCCAGGATCGAATTGGTGCGGTTGCCGATGGCATCGCACAGGTAGCGGCCAGCCAGCAGCGGTTCGCACTGGCGCACGCCGTCGCCATCGAAGTCGGCGAAGAACTGCTGCTCGTCGATCGACACCTGCTCGTAGTTGAGGGTGTAACGGCCGATCACCGACATGTATTCGGTAAGCGGAACACCGGCCCGCATCGAGATACCGGTAGTCGCCTGCTCGTAAGTCGCGCTCTGGCGGTTGAAATAGCCGTTGTTGTAATCCTGCCGGTAGATGTCGATGCCGGCGGAAATGTTGCGATCGAACAGGTAGGGTTCGGAGAAGCTGATCGAACCGGCGCGCGAATAGCGCGAATAGTTGAGCGACAGGCCCACCGACTGGCCGCGACCACGGAAGTTGTTCTGCCGGATCGAACCCTGGAAGATGAAGCTTTCAAGGCTGGAGAAACCGGCCGAAAGGGTCAGTTCGCCGGTCGGCTCTTCCTGCAGGTTGGCCTGCAGGATGATGCGGTCGGGTGTGCTGCCCTCGACCTGCTCGACCTCGAAATTCTCCTGGAAATAGCCCAGCGAATTGATGCGGGCGGTCGACCGGGAAACCTGCAAGGAGCTGAAGGCATCGCCTTCCACGATGCGGAACTCGCGGCGCACCACCTTGTCCTGGGTGATGGTGTTGCCGTTGATCTCGATCGCTTCGACATAGACGCGCGGCGCATCTGTCAGCGTGAAGCGCACGTCCATCGTCAGCGTTTCGCGGTTGGGCACGAATTCCGGCCGCACCTGGGCAAAGGCATAGCCGAATGCACCGGCCGTCTCGGTCAGCGCCTCGATCGTGTTGTCGACCAGTTCGGCATTGTACCAGTCACCCTCGGCGATCGAAATCGACTGGGTCAGCCGGTCGCTGTCGAAATCGCGCAGCTGGCTGATCACCTCCACGTTGCCGAAACGATAGCGCTCGCCCTCTTCAAGGACGTAGGTGATGATGAAATCGCGTTTGTCGGGCGTCAGCTCCGCCACGGCGGACACCACGCGGAAATCGGCGTAGCCTTCGGTCAGGTAGAACTGGCGCAGCAGCTGCTGGTCATACTGCAGGCGGTCCGGGTCATAGCTGGTGGCCGAGCTGAAGATCTTCAGCAGCCCGGATTCCTGGGTAACCATCTCGCCCTTGAGATCACCATCGGAAAACGCCTCGTTGCCGATGATGCTGATCTGGCGAACCTTGGACTTGGGCCCCTCGGTGATCTCGAAGATCACGTCGACGCGGTTCTGGTCCAGCATCACCATCTGCGGTTCGACCACGGCGGCATAGCGGCCCTGGCGCTTGTACAGCTCGATGATGCGGGCAACGTCCGCGCGCACGCGGCTGCGGGTGAATATCTGGCGCGGGGCAAGGTTGATTTCCTCGCGCAGTTCCTCGTCATCCAGCCGGCGGTTGCCTTCCAGCAGGACGCGGTTGATGATCGGGTTTTCCTCGACCGTGATGGTCACCACGCCGCCATTGTTGGCGATGGCATAGTCGGCAAACAGTTCGGTCGCTGCCAGATCGATCAGGGCCTGGTCGGCCCGCACCGGGGTGTAGACCTGGCCGGGGCGCAGCTGGATGTAGCTGAGGATCGTTTCGGGTTCGAGCCGCTGGGCCCCCACGACCACGATCGAGCGGATGACATCTCCCTGCTCCTGCACGGCGGCCGGAGCCGGGGCATCCTGCGCCAGGGCAGCGGCGGGCAGGCCGGCCAGCATGGTGCATCCCATGAGGGCCGCGGCGAAATGCGAGGCAGTCTTGAATTGCGCCGTCGGCGCCCTCGAGCTCATCATTCGTCCATTCCCAACGACATTGCGCCTGTACCCTCGCGACTGCTGAACCTGTGGCTGCACGGCCCCATCCCCTGGACCGCCCGGTAGCACCAGCCGCGTGGTGAATGGCGCCCCTTGCCCGATGCGAACCGCGCGATCAAGCGATCAGGCCGGGTTGGCGCCGCCAGTTGCTTCCTTTTCCCCGCCTAGCTGCCGAAAATTGGCAGCGAGGCAATGTCCACGATCGTCACGAACAGCATCAGCGCAAGCACGAGTGCCATGCCGGTGCGGAACGCCCATTCCTGACTGCGTGCGCTGGCCGGTTTCCGACGGACCGCTTCGGCCGCGTAGAAAGCCAGGTGCCCACCGTCCAGGACCGGGATTGGCAGCAGGTTGATGAATGCCAAGTTAAGCGAAATGAAGGCCACGAAGTTGACGAAGGCCAGCGCGCCGAGGCTCAGCTGCTCGCCAGAGAACTTGGCAATCTTCAGCGGGCCGCCCAGTTCCGTCACCGAACGTTCGCCCATGATGATCTGGCCGATTCCGGTGACCATCATCTTCACCGCATTCCAGCACTGGCCGAAGGCATAGCCGACCGATTCCAGAAGGCCGACCGGGACCAGCTCGCCCTGGACCGAATAGACGCCGATGATGCCCAGCTTCGACTTGTTGCCGAAACGGTCGACCATTTCCACGCTGTCGACCGTGACCGGCACGGTATCGGTCACACCGTCCCGTTCATAGGTCACGGTGATCGTGCGCCCGGGATAAGGCAGCACGAATGCGCGCACCTGTTCAAAATCCGAAACGGCTTCGTTGTTGACCGCGATGATCCGGTCACCCACTTGCAGCCCTGCCTCCATGGCGGGCGAGTTCTCGGCGAAATCGTTGATCACCGGAGGCACCACGGGCCGTCCGAAAGCCATGGCGAAGCCGGCAAAGATGATCACCGCGATCAGGAGGTTGGTCACCGGCCCGGCGGCCACGATCAGCGCCTTCTGGTACAGGGGCCGGGCCTGGAAGCACTTCGCGCGCTCCTCCGGCGGCAGGGCGAGATATTCCTCGCTCGGCTGGCTGGCCGGGCTCATGTCGCCGGCAAACTGGACATAACCGCCCAGCGGCAGGGCAGACAACCGCCAGCGGGTGCCGCGCCTGTCGGTAAAACCGGCCAGTTCCCTGCCGAAGCCGACAGAGAACACATCGGCCTTCACGCCGAACCAGCGGCCGACGAGATAATGGCCCAGCTCGTGCAGGGTGACCAGCGGCCCCAGCACCAGCAGGAAACCGATGATCATCATCCACAAGGGGACGGACGGCAGCGTTTCGGTCAAGTCAGGCAGGCTCCAACATCTGTATCGCACGCTGGCGCGCTTCGGCATCCACCGCAAGCACTTCCGCAAGGCTCGCCGGGGCAGGCAAGACCAGGCTGTCCAACGTTCTGGCGACAATTGCCGAAATTTGCGTGAATGTGACCTGACCTTTCAGGAAGGCCGCCACCGCAACCTCGTTGGCTGCGTTCAGCACAGCAGGTGTCGCCCCGCCCGCCTCGGCCGCCTCTCGCGCCAGCCTGGTCGCCGGGAACCGCTCCTCGTCGGGCGCGAAGAAGCTGAGCGTGCCGATGGCTGGCAGATCGAGCGGCTTGCACGCCGTGTCCATGCGGGCTGGCCAGGCAAGGCAGCTGGCGATCGGCACGCGCATGTCGCTGGGGCCAAGCTGGGCAAGCGTCGATCCGTCGCGGTATTCCACCATCGAATGGATCACGCTTTGCGGGTGGACCACGATCCGCAGCCGGTCGAGCCCGACGGGGAACAGGTGCCAGGCCTCGATCAGCTCCAGCCCCTTGTTGAACATGGTGGCGGAATCGACGGTGATCTTGGCGCCCATGTCCCAGTTGGGATGCTTCAGCGCCTGTTCGCGGGTGGCGCGGGCAAGCTGTTCATGGCTCCACTCACGGAATGGTCCGCCGCTGGCCGTCAGCGTGATCCAGCGCACCTCGTTGATGTCATTGCCTTGCAAGCACTGGAAGATGGCGTTGTGCTCGCTGTCGGTGGGCAGCAGCGTTGCCCCGTGGCGCTTGACGGCATCCATCAGGATATCGCCTGCGGACACCAGCGCTTCCTTGTTGGCTAGCGCGATGGTCCCGCCCTGCTCCACCGCCGCCATCACCGGGGCAAGGCCTGCACAGCCGACAATGGCGGCCACGGTGACATCGGCACCCGAAGCTGCGGCTTCGCAGAGCGCCTGCGCCCCGCCCATGGCCCTGACCGGGGTGCCGGCGAGCGCATCACGCAGGTCTGGCAGGCAGGTCTCATCCCCCACCACCGCCATCTCCGCGCCGAATTCGATGGCCAGAGCCGCCAGTGCACGGGCCGAGCAATTGGCGGTCAGCGCCTTGACGCGCCATTGGTCGCGGCTCTGTCGGATCAGGTCGAGCGTGGAGGTGCCGATGGAGCCAGTCGCGCCGAGGATGGTGAGGGAGCGGGTCATTGCGCGATCCCCGCCATTACCATGAAGCCCAGCACGAAACTAACCGCCACCAGCCCATCAACCCGGTCAAAAACTCCGCCATGGCCGGGTATCAGGCGCGAGGAATCTTTCACCCCGGCCCGGCGCTTAAGCCAGCTTTCCAGAAAGTCGCCCGCCTGCGCAATCACCGCGATCAAGGCTCCGAACAGGGCGGCAAACAGCATATCGGGGGACAATTGCGGATAGGACTGGCTGGTTGCCCAGGCCTCCACCGCCAGAACGCATCCCGCCAGAAGCATACCGCCAATCAGCCCGGCCCAGGTTTTGGAGGGGCTGATGCGCGGTGCAATTCTTGGCCCGCCTATGCTGCGTCCGGCAAAATAGGCGCCGATATCGGTAGCGATTACGCCCAGAACAACTTCCACCAGAAAATCCGGCCCGCTCCAGATCAGGAACCACCCGGCAAGGCCGATATAGAACAACCCGGCCAGCAGGCCAGCCATGCGCGCTGTGGGTGTGGAGAAACCACTCACCACCAGCCGACCAAGTTCGGCAAAACAGGCAAGCGCAACCAGCAATACCAGCGTGTCGAACCACCAGCCGCCAAGCCACAGTGCCCCGCCCGCCACGACCAGCATGACCACGGCCGACGCGGTGCGGACGCGGAGGTCGCTCTTCTTCGCGGGAGCCTCACCGCCCGCCATAACGCCGCTCCCTCCGGCCGAATTCCTCGACAGCCTCGCGCAGGTGCTCCTCGCCGAAATCGGGCCACAGCACGTCCATGAACAGCATCTCGGCATAGGCCGCCTGCCACAGCAGGAAGTTCGACAGCCGCACTTCGCCGCTGGTGCGGATCAGCAGGTCCAGTGGCGGCAGGTCATGGGTATCGAGGTTGGCCTCGATCGCCTCCACCGTAACCGCGCCCGCAGCCGCAGCTTTGGCCGCCGCGCAGGCGATCTCCTGCTGCGCGCCATAGTTCAGCGCCACCGCCAGAGTACGCGTGCCGCCGGCGGTCTTCGCCAGCGCATGCTCCAGCCTGGCGACGATATCTGGCGCAAAGGCGCGCCAGTCGCCGATCAGCTTCAGCTTCACGCCCTGTTCCACCATGTCATCAAGGTTTGCCTCGATGAAGCGGCGCATCAGGCTCATGAGGTCGGAAATCTCCTCCTCGTCGCGCTTCCAGTTTTCGGAACTGAAGGCGTAGAGCGTGAGGCATTCGATCCCCAGCACCTCGCACGCCTTCACCGCGCGGCGCACAGCCTCCCCGCCCTCGCGATGGCCCAGTGCACGCGGCAGGTGGCGCTTCGCGGCCCAGCGGCCGTTGCCGTCCATGATGATGGCGACGTGGCGGGGGATGGCGGCATCGGCCGTCATAACAGCATGGTTTCCGGGGAATCCCGCCCGATCACTGGGTCAGGATTTCCTTCTCCTTGGCGGCAGCAGCGGCATCCACCTCGGCGACGTACTTGTCGGTCATCTTCTGGACTTCTTCCTCCAGCCGCTTGCGCTCGTCCTCGGAGATGTCCTTCTTCTTCTCGTCTTCCTTCAGCGCCTCGTTGGCATCGCGGCGGACGTTGCGCACGGCGATCTTGGCACCTTCGGCATACTTGCCCGCCAGCTTGGCCAGTTCCTTGCGGCGGTCCTGCGTCAGATCGGGCAGCGGCAGGCGCAGGGTATTGCCGTCGATCATCGGGTTGAGGCCGAGGTTGGCGTGGGCGATACCCTTTTCCACCGCAATCACGTTGGCCCGGTCCCACACCTGCACGGACAGCATCCGCGGCTCCGGCGCGGAAACGGTGGCGACCTGGTTCAATGGCATCATCGCGCCATAGACTTCCACCACCACCGGATCGAGCAGCGCGGTATTGGCGCGGCCCGTGCGCAGGCCCGAAAGGTCGCCCTTCAGGCTTTCCACAGCGCCCGCCATGCGGCGTTCGACATCGGCCTTGTCGTACTTGGGCATCTTACTTGTCCTTCTGCACCAGGGTCTGAACGCCCTGGCCCGCCAGCACGCGCGCCAGGTTGCCCTTTTCGCGGATCGAGAAGACCACGATAGGAATGTCGTTGTCGCGGCACAATGCCACGGCGGAGGCGTCCATCACCTTGAGGTTGTCTGCCAGCACGCGATCGTAACTGACGGTTTCGAAACGTTTTGCGCCTGCGTTCTTCTTGGGGTCGCTGTCATAGACGCCATCGACACTGGTGCCCTTGAACAGGGCATCGCACTTCATCTCCGCCGCGCGCAGGGCGGCGCCGCTGTCGGTCGTGAAGTAGGGGCTACCAACGCCAGCGGCAAAGATCACCACGCGGCCCTTTTCCAGGTGGCGTTCGGCACGCCGGCGGATCACCGGTTCGCATACGGCATCCATCTGGATCGCGCTCTGCACCCGGGTGTGGACGCCCAGCTGCTCCAGCGCGTTTTGCATCGCGAGCGCGTTCATAACCGTGGCCAGCATGCCCATGTAATCGGCCTGCGCCCGGTCCATGCCCTGCGCTGCGCCTGCCATGCCGCGGAAGATGTTGCCGCCGCCGATGACCAGGCAGATCTGGAGGCCGGTATCCTTGGCCGCCTTCACCTCTGCCGCCAGCTCTGCCACGAAGGCCGGGTCGATCCCGAACTGCTGGTCGCCCATCAATACCTCGCCCGACAGCTTGAGCAGGATACGTTTGGTGTTCGGCAGGAGCATGGGGTGCAGGGCCTTCCGGGTGCGGGTGTTTGCGGTTGCGCCCTTATAGTGAGCGCGTCCCAAGTGCCAAGGGGTGGCACAAAGGAAAACCCCCGCCCTGCCGAGGCAGCACGGGGGCTTCACAAGATTCCGTAAGGTGGTCCGGCCCAACCGGGCCGATGCCCGGGTGGGCTCAGCCCTTGACGGCAGCGGCCACTTCGGCGGCGAAGTCGGTCACTTCCTTCTCGATGCCTTCACCCAGCTGGAAGCGGACATAGTCCTTCAGCACGATGGAGGTGCCGGCATCCTTGCCTGCCTTGGCGACGACTTCGGCCACGGGGGTCTTGTTGTCCATCACGAAGACCTGGCTGAGCAGGGCGTTTTCCTTGGCATACTTGGCCACGGCGCCATCGACCATCTTGGCCTGCACTTCGGCTGGCTTGCCGGTCTCGGCAGCCTTTTCGGCCGCGATCTTGCGCTCGCGCGCGATCACATCGGCATCAAGGCCCTCGGCATTGAGCGCCTGCGGGAAGGCGGCGGCGATGTGCATCGCCAGCTGCTTGCCCAGCGGCTCCAGCACGTCGGCACCCGCTTCGCTTTCCAGCGCCACGAGCACGCCGATCTTGCCGAGGCCGGCAGCGGCGGCATTGTGCATGTAGGGAACGACGAGGCCCTTGCTGACCGAAACGGTCTTCATGCGGCGGACCTGCTGGTTCTCGCCGATGGTCGCCACGTTGTTGGTCAGCTTGTCGGACACGGTGCCGCCATCGGGATAGGCCGCGGCCTTCAGCGCTTCGACATCGTCGGTCGACTGGCCCAGGGCCACCTCGGTGGTCTTGCGCACGAAGTCCTGGAACTGGTCGTTCTTGGCGACGAAGTCGGTTTCCGAGTTCACTTCCACGGCAACGCCGCGGGTGCCCGAAACGGCCACGCCCACCAGGCCCTCGGCCGCGGTACGGCTGGACTTCTTCTGGACGGCGGCCAGGCCCTTGGCGCGCAGCGCGTCGACCGCGGCCTCGATATCGCCATTGGTTTCTTCCAGCGCCTTCTTGGCATCCATCATGCCGGCACCGGTCATCTCGCGGAGCTTCTTCACGTCAGCGGCGGTAAAAGCCATCTTACGGTTCCTTCTTGAATAAATGTCTGCGACGCCGGGCCCCGCAGTGGAGGCCCGGCGCGCTAATCGGCAAATGTGACCGGCGGCTTACGCCTGCTGCGGGGCAGCGTCTTCGGTCAGGACTTCTTCGGCAACCGCAGCCTCTTCGGCGGCGGGAGCTTCCTCGGCCAGCACGGCCTCGACCGGCGGAGCGGCCATGGCGCCGACATCGGCACCCGAATCGACCACGCCTTCGGTGCGGCCCTTGGTCGCCGCCTGGGCGATCGCATCGCAATAGAGGCGCACGGCACGGCTGGCGTCATCGTTGCCCGGGACCGGGAAGGCGATGCCGTTGGGATCGACGTTGGTGTCGAGGATGGCAACGACCGGGATGCCGAGCACGTTGGCTTCCTTGATCGCCAGCTCTTCCTTGTTGGCGTCGATCACGAACATCACGTCCGGAATGCCGCCCATGTCGCGGATGCCGCCGAGCGACAGCTCGAGCTTGTCACGCTCGCGGGTGAGCTGGAGGATTTCCTTCTTGGTCAGGCCGGAAATGCCGCTCGACAGCTGCTCTTCCAGAGCCTTGAGGCGCTTGATCGACTGGCTGATCGTCTTCCAGTTGGTGAGCATGCCGCCCAGCCAGCGGTGGTTGACGAAATGCTGGCCGCAGGCACGGGCAGCCTGTGCAATCGGCTCCTGCGCCTGGCGCTTGGTGCCCACGAACAGCACCTTGCCGCCCGAACGCACGGTAGCCGCCACGAAATCCAGTGCACGGGCGAACAGCGGCACGGTCTGCGACAGGTCGATGATGTGAACACCGTTGCGGGCGCCGAAGATGTACGGCTTCATCCGCGGGTTCCAGCGGTGGGTCTGGTGGCCGAAGTGAGCGCCGGCCTCGATCAATTGCTGCATGGTGACGAC
>CAZTED010000015.1:0-34927 GCA_964612175.1 uncultured Sphingomonadaceae bacterium | reverse complement strand
CTGAAGAAAGTGTTCGAATCGATCCAGCACAGGCACCAGGCCAGGAAAGACGACCGGTCAGCCGGTTGACCCGCCAGGCCACGGATACGTGACGCTATCGGCTGGCAGAACAGCCCAGGCACGACACGAGAAGCAGGCCGGCACCTGTCGTTAGAAGTTTAGCTCCCCCCGCCTGACATCGGGCATTTTGCGATGCGGCCGGAACAGGGCCGCAAACGGGCAGGACTGATCATCGTCTTTACAGATATAACGATATCTGCATATCTACATCTCCTGTATCCATGAATCGCGACCTTGCCAGCTGGTCGCATCGATCCGACGGAGTTTCGCGATGAACACCTGCCAAAGCGCCTCGTTTGCGCAGCCTGCAAGGCCGGCCTTTACCGACTTGCCAGGCGATATCTCGGCCTCCTTCGAGTTCTTTCCGGCAAGGTCGGCCGCATCGACAGGGCAATGGTGGGCAACCGTGGAGAAGCTGGTTCCCCATGCGCCCAGCTTCGTATCGGTCACCTACGGCGCTGGCGGCACCACCCGCGATGGTTCGCTGGCAGCCGTGAAGCGGTTGCTGGCGGAGACACCGCTGCCGGTGGCGGCGCATCTCACCTGTGCCGGGGCCAGCAAGGCCGAAGTTGCCGAAGTGGCGAGCGAGTTCTGGGCGGCCGGCGTTCGCCATATCGTTGCCCTGCGCGGGGATGGCGGGCCGCCGGGCAGCCGCTTCGAACCCCACCCGCAAGGTTACCGGAACGCCGCCGAACTGGTGGCAGCGCTGCGCCGCATCCACCCGTTCGAGATTTCGGTGGCAGCCTACCCCGATACCCACCCCGATGCCACGAGCGCCGAGGCCGACCTCGACAACCTCAAGCGCAAGCTGGATGCCGGCGCGACCCGTGCACTGACCCAGTTCTTCTTCAGCCCCGAAACCTTCCTCCGCTTCCGCGACCGTGCCGCTGCTGCGGGCATTGATGCTCCGCTGGTTCCCGGGATCCTGCCGGTCACCAACTTTGCCCAGACCCGCAAGTTCGCGCAGGCCTGCGGTGCCGAAGTGCCCGAATGGCTGTCGACCCTGTTTGCCGGCCTGGACCAGCACCCCGAACCGCGCCAGCTCGTCGCGGCAACCGTTGCGGCCGACCTGTGCCGTGCCCTGCATGCAGAGGGCGTTCGCGCGTTCCATTTCTACACCCTCAACCGGGCTGAACTGACGCAGGCGGTGTGCCACCTGCTCGGCTTGCGTATCCCCGCTGCCGTGGCCGAATTCGCATGAGTCCGCGCCAGGCCCTCAGCGCTGCCGCATCGGAGCGCATCCTGCTGTTCGACGGCGCTCATGGAACCGAAATCCAGGCCCGCAGGCTGGGCGAGGCCGACTTTGCCGGAACGCTGGGACTGGCGGCATCCCAGAAGGGCAACAACGACATCCTTGCCTTGTCCCGGCCAGAGGTAATTGCCGACATTTCCCGGGCCTACCTCGCGTCAGGATCGGACATCATCTCCACCAACACCTTTTCCGCCAACCGCATCAGCCAGGCAGATTACGCGGCGCAAGACCTGGTGGCCGACATCAATCACGCAGCCGCCCGCATCGCCCGCGCCGCTGCCGATGAATTTGCCGCGACCGACGGCCGCCCGCGCTTTGTCGCCGGGGCCATCGGGCCAACCAACAAGACACTGTCGCTTTCCCCGGATGTAGAGGACCCGGGCTTCCGCGAGATCGACTTCGATCATCTTGCCGATGTTTATTCGGAGCAGGCCCTGGCGCTGGTCGAAGGCGGGGCGGACTTCATCCTGGTCGAAACCGTGTTCGACACGCTCAACGCGCGGGCAGCGATCTTCGCCATCCGCCAGCTGGAGCGCAGGCTGGACCGGGAAATCCCGCTGATGCTGTCGATGACGCTGACCGATCTTTCGGGCCGCAACCTGTCGGGCCACACCGTGGAAGCGTTCTGGAACGCGGTGCGCCATGCCAGCCCGCTGACGATCGGGCTCAACTGCTCGTTCGGCGCAGATCAGCTGCGGCCCCATGTCGACCTGCTGTCCGGCGTGGCTGACACTCTGCTGATGGCCTATCCCAACGCGGGCCTGCCCAATGAACTGGGTGAGTACGACGAACCGCCCCACGCCACTGCCGGGCACCTGGCGGACTGGGCGCGGGCCGGAACCGTCAACATACTTGGCGGGTGCTGCGGCTCCACGCCGGCGCACATTGCCGCCATAGCGCGCGCGGTGGAGGGCATCGCTCCGCGCGCAGTGCCCGTAGCCGATCGCCTGACCCGCCTCGCCGGCCTCGAGCCGTTCACGCTGGCCCACTGACCATGGCAACCGCAACCATGCCCGGCGAAGCGGACCAGCCCGCCATCGCCCGCTTCGTCAACATTGGCGAACGGACCAACGTAACCGGCTCCGC
The DNA here is from genome assembly GCA_964612175.1 of uncultured Sphingomonadaceae bacterium. GTDB lineage: Bacteria > Pseudomonadota > Alphaproteobacteria > Sphingomonadales > Sphingomonadaceae > Alteraurantiacibacter. The sequence goes on along the minus strand of CAZTED010000015.1, from coordinate 32,529 downwards.
AGCCTTCAAGAAGCTGATCATGGCAGGCGACTATCCCGCAGCCGTAGAGGTTGCCCGCCAGCAGGTAGATTCCGGCGCGCAGATCATCGACGTCAACATGGACGAGGGTCTGCTCGATGCCGTGGAGGCGATGACCACCTTCCTCAAGCTGATCGGCGCCGAACCCGATATTGCGCGCGTGCCGGTGATGATCGACAGTTCGAAATGGGAGGTGATGGAAGCCGGGATCAAGTGCGTATCGGGCAAGCCCATCATCAATTCCATCTCGATGAAGGAAGGCGAGGCGCAGTTCCTGGCGCAGGCGAAGCTGTGCATGGACTATGGCGCGGCGGTCGTGGTCATGGCGTTCGACGAGAAGGGCCAGGCCGACACCCGCGATCGCAAGGTGGAAATCTGCGAGCGCGCCTACCGGCTGCTCACCGGGATCGGCTTCCCGCCGGAAGACATCATCTTCGATCCCAACATCTTCGCCGTAGCCACCGGGATCGAGGAGCACGACCGCTACGCCCTCGACTTCATCGAGGCGGTGGCCGAGATCAAGGCCCGCTGCCCGCACGTCCATTGCTCGGGCGGCCTGTCCAACCTGTCGTTCTCCTTCCGCGGCAACGAGCCGGTGCGCAAGGCGATGCACTCGGTGTTTCTCTACCACGCGATCCGCGCCGGACTCGACATGGCGATCGTCAACGCCGGGCAGATCGACATCTACGACACGATCGATCCGGCCCTGCGTGATGCGTGCGAGGACGTGATCCTGTGCCGTCCCGTTGCCGGCGGGGTCACCGCCACGGAACGCCTGATCGCCATTGCCGAAAGCTACCGGGGCAAGGATGCCAGAGCCGACAAGGAAGCAGAGGAGTGGCGCGGCTGGGATGTGGTCCGCCGGCTGGAACACGCGCTTGTCAAAGGCATCGACGCGCACATTGTCGAGGATACCGAGGAAGCCCGCCTCCTGCACGCCCGCCCGATCGAGGTGATCGAGGGGCCACTGATGGCCGGGATGAACGTGGTCGGCGACCTGTTCGGCGCGGGCAAGATGTTCCTGCCCCAGGTGGTCAAGTCCGCCCGCGTGATGAAGAAGGCGGTCGCCCACCTCATCCCCTACATCGAGGCGGAGAAGGACCTGCTGCCCGAGGCAGAGCGCAAGGCCAAGGGCAGGATCGTGATGGCAACGGTCAAGGGCGACGTCCACGACATCGGCAAGAACATCGTCGGCGTTGTCCTGCAGTGCAACGGCTACGAGGTGATCGACCTTGGCGTAATGGTGGCCTGGCAGACGATCCTTGCCGCCGCCAGGGACAACCAGGCCGACATGATCGGCCTGTCCGGCCTGATCACTCCCAGTCTCGACGAGATGGTGACCGTGGCCGGGGAGATGCAGCGCGCGGGCATGACGATGCCCCTGCTGATCGGCGGCGCGACCACCAGCAGGGTCCATACCGCCCTCAGGATCGATCCGGCCTATGAAGGCCCGGTGGTCCACGTGCTTGACGCCAGCCGCGCGGTTGGCGTGGCGAGCCAGTTGCTGTCGGACACCCGGTGCGATCCCTTCATCACCGCCACCGCCGCGGAATATCAGCACATCCGCGAGACGCGTGCGGGCAAGGGCGCTTCCGCCCTGCTCGGCCTGGAGGAGGCCCGCGCAAACGCCTTCATCGCGGACCTTGGCGCCAAGGCCCCGCCACCTGTGCAGCCGGGCATACACGTCTATCCCGAATGGGATCTTGCCGACCTTGTCGAGTGCTTCGACTGGACCCCGTTCTTCCGCGCCTGGGAACTGGCCGGCACATTCCCGGCAATCCTGTCGGACGAGGTGGTGGGAGAAAGCGCCCGGGCGCTCCACGCCGATGCGCTGGCCATGCTCGACCAGGTCCTGGCCGAAAAGTGGTTCACCGCGCGCGGCGTGGCGGGCTTCTGGCCCTGCGCGCGCGAGGGGGACGATGTCATGCTGTTTCCCGGAGCGCAGGAGCAGAGCGTCCGCCTGCCCTTCCTGCGCCAGCAGGTGAAGAAGAGCCGCGATCGGGCAAGCTTCTGCCTTGCCGATTTCATCGACCCTGCCGGTGACTGGATCGGCGGCTTTGCCGTTGCCATCCACGGGATCGAGCCGCACCTTGAACGCTTCCGCGCCGCGCACGATGACTATTCCGACATCCTGCTCAAGGCGCTGGCCGACCGCTTTGCCGAGGCCTTCGCCGAACGCCTGCACCAGCACGTACGCACCACGCTGTGGGGCTATGCCCCGGGCGAGCAGCTTTCCTGCGAGGCGCTGATCCGCGAGGAATACCGCGGCATCCGCCCCGCACCCGGCTACCCTGCCTGCCCCGACCACAGCCTCAAGCCGATCCTGTTCGACCTGCTGGACGCCCCCGCGAATGCCGGCATCGTCCTTACCGAGAGCCAGGCCATGCTGCCCACCGCTGCGGTATCGGGCTTCTACTTCGCCCACCCCGAAAGCCAGTACTTTGGCGTGGCGCGGGTGGGCCGGGACCAGCTGGAAGACTATGCCGCGCGGCGCGGCATGGACATTGCCACGGCAGAGCGCTGGCTGCGGCCCAACCTCGATTGAATGCGATTGCCGCCCCGCCGCCGCCCGGATAGGCTTGCGCCATGCTGATGGAAACCATCGCCCGCGCCCTGGCCGATCCCACCCGCCTCAGGATCATGCGCCTGCTTGCGCACATGGAACTGGCGGTGGGCGAACTGGCGCAGGTGCTAGGCCAGAGCCAGCCGCGCGTCTCGCGCCACGTGGGCATCTTGTGCGACAGCGGGCTGGCCGAACGCCGCCGCGAAGGAAGCTGGATCTTCCTGCGCCAGGCCTGCCCCCCAGATGCCGCGCGCGGCCTGCGCTCGGCAGTTGCCGCCATGCTCGAAGTGGCCGAGGGCGAGGATGCCGCCTTCGGTGCCCGCTGCGCCGAAGACCGCCGTCACCTCGCTGCCATCCGCGCCGCGCGCGAGAAGGGCGCGGCCGAATACTTCGCCCGCCACGCCGGCGAACTGGACCAGTTGCGATCCTGGCTCAGCCCGCCGGGCACGGTGGAGGCGGCCCTGCTGGAAAGCCTTGCCGGACACGCGCCGGGTCAGGTGCTCGACATCGGTACGGGTACCGGGCGGATCGCCGAACTGCTGGTGCCGCGCGCCACCCATGTCGTGGCGCTGGACAAGAGCCCCGAGATGCTCCGCCTGGCGCGCGCCCGCCTGCAGGGTTTCCCGGCGCAGAGCTTCGAACTCGTGCAGGGTGATTTTGCCGCCCTCCCCTTTGCCGAAGGGCAATTCGATACCGTGGTGCTGCACCAGGTGCTGCACTATGCGCAGGAACCGCATCTGGCGATAGCCGAGGCGGCACGGGTATGCAGGCTCGGCGGCCTTGTGGTGATCATCGACCTTGCTACCCACGAACGCGAGGAACTGCGCCAGCGCCACGCCCATGCCCGGCTGGGCTTCAGCGACGAACAGATGCTGGAATGGTTCACCGGCAACGGCCTGAAACCGGCCATCCCGGTCCCGGTGCCCGGCAAGGGCCTGACCACCAAGATCTGGCTCGCCGGGCGCGATAGCACTGCGACGAAGCAGGCTGCATCGACTGCGCTTGTGTGAACGGTTGGCCGCGCGCCCCCTCGCCCTTCCCCGCCAGCGCAGGCGGCCATGGTCCGCCGGGCACAGGTTCAGAAGCCGAAGCGGTCCATGTAAGGGGCAAAGGCTGCGCGGATCGGGGCTTCGTCGGCGATCTTTTCGTACCGGTGGCCTTCGCCCGCCTGTTCACTGTTGGCAGCGGCCCATGCGCGCATGCGCTGTTCGGCCTCTGCCGAAAGGGTGAAGCCGAACCTGTCGTAGATCGTGCGCACAACGCCCAGCGGATCGCGGCGGATGTCGGGCTGCATGACATTGACGAAGCGATCGGGCTGGCGGTCCTGCGCGGCCATCGTGCGCTTCACCGCCTCGGCCCAGAAGGCCGCTTCACGGGCCAGCCGCCCCTGCCGGTCGATATCCGAGCCGGTATAGGCGACCATGATATTGCCCAGGAGGTTCACCAGCGAGGCAAGCGATGACAGCGGGTTGCGGTGCGTCTGCACGATGCAGGCATCGGGGAAGACCGCCAGCAAGGCGTCTATGCCAAAGACGTGGCTGGGGTTCTTCAGCAGCCAGGGCCGGTCATCGTTGAGGCCGACAAGGCGCAGCACGTCCTTGTAGCGGCGGAACGATGCAGTCTCGTCTGCCTGCATGAACCACGCATCGTATTGCGGCACCTCCATCTGCGAGGGGAACCAGTTGCAGGCAAAGCTCTGCGCCATCGGCACAAGGCATTCGTCCACATCCGAAGCCAGCACGCCATGCGCCTCCATAACCTCGGGCGCCACGGCGAACATCTGCCGGGTCTCGGCCACACAGGCCCGGTATTGCGGGTGGGCCTCCCACTCTTCCCGCGGCGGGCGCACCAGTGGCGCGGCGCACAACCACTTCTCGATGCCCTGGAACTGCGGGTCCTGGCTCAGCAGCTTGTGCAGTGCGGTGGTGCCGGTGCGCGGCACGCCGATGACCACCAGCGGTCGGGGTATCTCGCGCGTGCGATAGCCGGGATTGGCCGCCCATTGCGCCTGCGTGTGGAGGCGCGATGCCAGGGCCGACACGATCAGGTGTTCAGCTGATCCTGCATGCATCGGCGATGGCGGCGGCGTGGCATCAAGCGCACCCAGCAGCGCGCGAAGGCCTTCGTGATGGTCATCGCCGCCAAAGTCCGCCAGCCCGCCCATCCGGGCAGAGGCCGCAGCGTGCAGTTCGGTAAACCGGCCAGCCCAAGACGCTTCCATGGCGTTCACCCCCACGGATCGATCAGCAGCTTGCCCCCGCCGTCCTTGCCTGCCCGCAGGTTCTCGAAGGCGGCAGGGGCCAGGTCAAGGCCGACGGTTTCGGTGACCATCGCCCGCGCCAGATCGCCATGGCTGTCCAGCGCATCGGCGCAGGCGGTATAATCCTCACGCGAATATGTGATCGACCAGCGGATCGTGCAGTCCTTCATCAGCGCCATGGCGGGCACGATCGGATCGGGCTGCATGCAGAAGCCCAGCGCGATGATCGTCCCTTGCGGGCGGACCAGTTCAATCGCGCGGGTAAACACGCCGGGCACGCCAGCGGCCTCGAACACGAAATCGGGCGCGCCGCCAAGGATCGCGCGGACCTCGTCAGCCACGCCATCGCCTTCGATCAGGAACTTGTCGCCGCCCATCCGGCCCGCCAGGTCCCGGCGCCGTCCACTTGATGCCAACAGCACCACGTTTTCCACCCCGCGCTGGCGCAACCAGAACAGCACCGAAAGGCCAATCGGCCCCGGCCCCATGATCAAGACCTTGCTGTCCTTGTCAGGATTGGCCAGCCGCACCGCGCGGCACCCCACCGCAAGCGGTTCCACCAGCGCGCTGTCGGCAAGACTGATGGTGTTGGGCAGTTTCACCGCGCCTCGCGCGCTGACCCGCGCATACTCGGCAAGGCCGCTGCCGTAGGGGGTAATGCCGTTCTGGCAAAGCATGTCGATCCCGGTCTTGCAGCCATCGCATTGACCGCAGCCGACCAGCGGCATGGCCGCCAGGTGATCGCCTATCCTGAACCGGTCAACACCCTTGCCCACTGCCACCACCTCGCCGCCATATTCATGGCCCAAGGTGCTGTCCGGCGGCAGGGTCATGCCGTGGCCGCTGGTGGCGTGAAGATCGGTGCCACACACCCCGCAGCGCGACACCCGCACGACCACTTCGCCTTCACCGGGCTCGGGTTCAGGCAGCGTAGCCACTTCCAGTGGCTGGCCAACGGCCTTGAACAGCAATGCGCGCATGTAGATCCCCCTCCGGTTCCCGACCGGCCGCCTGCTTGTCGCAAGCCTGCCTGATTGTGCACTTCCCGAAACCTAGACAGCAGAAGGCCTGACGGATACCCCCATGCACAGGACATCGTCACTATGATGGACTGGCCAGCTCCTGGGCCATGACGCCGGTTCTCACCCATGTATCCAGCCTGTCCGCCAATGGCCGGTAGGTGAGTTCGAGGAAATACCCCAGCGCTCCAACCGTATCGAGGTGGACAATCGCGGGGCTGCCATCAGGCTGGCTTTGAGAAAGGACTTCGAACACAACCTCGAGATCCGCCGGGCGCGTGCGTACATCATCCACCGCAAGGCCCAGGTGAAAGATCCCCTCGCCACGCGTCTCCAGCCATTCCCTGGCATTGCCCCGGCCAAGGCCCGGTTCGATCATCTCCACGTGTATGTCGCCCCACGGCGCGAAGGCATTGCGATTGGCAATGCGCCCCTCCCAGTCGCGATAACGCGCAACGTAATCGGTATCCATGCGCTGCCAACCGGAAAGGCCAAGGATAGCGCTGTATCGGGCCATCCCTGCTTCCAGATCAGCTACCACCACGCCCACCTGATAGACGGTGCCCAATACCGGCAGCGATGGCGGTGCGATCACCACTTGGTCCGCATCTGCGCGCCGCGGAAGCGTTCCTGCAAGCGGCGCTTTCGCTCCGCCTCGTCAATCACCGGTGTATCTGCCGGCAGGTGAGCGCGCAGATCGGAGAGCCTGACCAGCTTGAGCTGCGGATGCGGCGCGGACGAGGCTTCGAACCACCGCCCCTGCAGCACGCCCTTGTAACGCCCCGCAGTGTCGAGCCAGTTGGGAACGCCGGGATCGACATCGCAGATCACCGCGCGGAACTTGCCATCGCTGTCCAGCGTGGCCTGGAAGCCATTGAGGCTCGACTGGCATTTTTCCCATTCGATGGTGTTGAACAGCTGGTCGGCCAGCAGGGCCGACCAGTAGCGCACCGTTTCAGGCACATCGGTTTCCACCACCACGCATTCGCCTGGCGCAAACTCGAACAGGCCTTCATAATAGGTCTGGTTGGCAAGGCCGCCGATATCCGCCCAGGTGTTCAGCACCACGGTATTGCGCGGATGCTGGCTGAGCGTCTTGACGAAGTGGACGAACAGCTTGGCAAGGCGCTCGGGAAAACCGGCCAGCCGCTCCATGCGATGGGCGATTTCCTCGGGCGGCCAGCGGCGATAGGTGGCAGGCCCATCCAGCCGCTCGATCGACAGCTTGCTGTCGATCTCGGTCAGCCAGTCGTAGCTGGCCTCGCGGATGCTGAGGGTACGGGCATTGGCACCCAGTTCGTGGAAATCGCCGGTGTAGCCTTCGGGGCGCTCTGGTCCCACGATCAGTTCGATGGTGCCTTCGTCCGATATGGTCAGGCTGTCCATGTCGATGTTACCGATGGTTGGCCCCGGCTGGTCGTCCACCCCGATGAACCCGGATCCGATGGCAATATGCGCAAACAGCGTGGTTCCGCGCCGCCCGGACAGACGGTAGGTTCCCTCAGGTTCCACAAAGGCCATGCGGTACATGTAGTCAGGGTTGGGCGCGGCAGACTTGTAGATCGGGTTGAGGAAGCTGAACCACTGCGGATGCTGGGGATCGGAATGGAAGATCGCCTGGTAGCCTTGCGAAAGGCTCATCATCATCTGCTGGATGGCTTCCTGCTTCAGCCACGCATCGTCGGGATCGATCACGTTCTCGAGCGTCTTGTCCACATCGCGGATCAGGTCGATGAACTGGCTCCATTCCATCGGAACGGGCGGGCCCTTGATCGTATCGCTCATCTCAGCACTCCGGGACATGTTTGAAGAAATCCTGGCCGGCAGGCTTCAACCGGATCACTTCGTAGAAATGGCCCAGCGCCGCGGTCGTATCGGCGTAGAAATAGTCCAGCGTATCGCCAAAGCTGCCCTCAGCCGCGATTGCATGACCGCAGGCGACCAGATGCTCGCGCGCCCGGGCAAAGGCATCGGCATCGTCGATCAGGAAGCCGAGGTGATGAAAGCGCAGGGCCGCATCACCCTGCGGCACCCATGCAGTATAGAGCGACTGCACCGCGGGATTGGCCTCGATCACCTCGATCATGCGATCACCAACCCAGGTCATCGCGATGCGGCTGGCGGGCGATTGGTCTCCCATCGCGGTCATATCCAGCACCTGCCATCTGGCGATGCCATAATGATCGGCCATGACCGCCTGGGCAGCGGCAAGATCCTGCGTCACATAGGCCAACTGGAAGTGGCGCTGGAACAGCAGCGGCGTGGCCATCATTGTCTCCCACGGCGTGCCGTCTCTGCGGTGCTTGGCAAATCCTATACAGCAAAGCGCCGGAACATTAGCCCTGTGTGCGGGAAATCAGCCATGTGATCGGCAGCAGGCCGGAGCCAGGTCCGCTCGCCGCCCAGACAACGATTCATCGCGCGGGCGGCACGGCTGGAACGCATGGAACACTGTTCTTTGTGGCAAAACCGGCGGGTTGCGCAGCGGGAGTCGAAGGGCGTTCCGGACGCATTCCGATGCGGGTTCGACAGTGGGAAAGAGCGGACATTGCTGTGCCACGGTGGGCGGGGTGTAGGAAAGGCCGTGCCGGTGCCCCTCGGCTGGCCGGTTCGGGACGCCGTCAGAACCCGTGGATCACGAAGTCTTCCTTGTGCAGCCGCGCCCACTCGGCGAAACCCAGCAGCGCAATTCCATGGGCGCTGGCACGATCGAGATCGACCTTGTAGCCCTCCACGTTCGCCCATTGCTGGCTGCTGACGACATAGGGTGAATTGCCTTCGCTGACGGCTTCCTCTGCCGTCATGTGCCTTGCGACGACGGGCTTGCCGGTCGCCTGCGCGATGGCGGCAGCGATCTCGTCGGCGTCCAGCGACTGTGCTGCAAGGTCGATGTCCTGACCATGGAAGCGCCCGGGATCGGCAAAGGCGGCTGCGGCAAAGCGGCCGATGTCGGCTGCTGCAATCAGGTCGAGCTTGCGCCCCTTTGCCATCGCCGTGCCGACAATGCCCCTGGCAAGCATCGGGCAGATCATGTCCACCTTGGGCGGGATGTAGCATTCCATCATGAAGGCCGGCTTGAGGATGACCCAATGCGCGAAGCCGGCGGCCCGGACCATGTCGTTCACGCCCGACTTGCTGTTCCAGTAGCCTGTCGTCCAGCGGCCCTCTGCCCAGCCGGCGAAGCCTTGCTGGTCGCCGGCGCGTGCCACCGAGGTATGCACGAACACGCCGACCCCGGCCTTGCGCGCCGCGCCCACCAGGTTGCGCCCCGCGCGCAGTTCGCTGTCGGGATCATCGGGCCGGGCCGGCACCTGGACCGAGAACACCCCGGCAACGCCGGCCATGGCGCGGGCCAGGCTGCCCTCGTCGTCGAAACTGCCTTCGGCCAGGTCTACCCCGCGCGCTGCCAGCCCTTGCGCAGCCGTCGATGCGGGATCGCGCACCAGGGCGCGCGCAGGCATCCCCATTTCGAGCAATGCGTCGATGACCGCGCCGCCCTGCGCACCTGTGGCGCCGGTAACCAGTATCTGCCCTGCGGAATGCATCGTTCCCCTTCCCTTGTACCTAGACGACGTACCTGATCGTCTGGCCACCATCCACGGCGATGGTCTGGCCGTTGACATAGCCGCCGGCCGCGCAGGCGAGCATCACGACGACACCGGCGATCTCGTCGGGATCGCCCATGCGCCCGACCGTGGACCGCGCCATTTCCCTTGCCAGTTCCTCCGGGTTGGCGATGAGGCCGGCCGCCATGTCGGTATTCACCAGACCGGGTGAAACGGTGTTCGCCCGGATACCCGCCGCGCCATGTTCGACCGCGATGTTGCGCACATACTGCATCGCGATGGCCTTGCTCAGGGTATAGCTGTGATAGGCGCCGCTGCCGAAGTGCGCGGCGATGCTGCCGATGTTGATGATCCGCCCGCCACCGCGCGCGCGCATGCCCGGCAGCAGCCGCTGCGCCAGGATGTGCAAGGCGCGGAAATTGCCGTCCAGCGTCTTTTCCAGCACGGCATCCGTCATTTCCGCGCTGGGGCCGACATGGATATGCAGGCCCGCGTTGGCGACCAGGATGTCGATCGGACCCAGCCCCGCCTCTGCCTGCTCGACCGCGGCGAGCAGTTCATCGCGCCGCGTGATGGTGGCAGCCAGCGCCAGGGCCTTTCCGCCGGGCGCGGCGTTGATCTCGTCGGCAAGGGCCCGGGCCGTCTCTTCCTTGCGACCGACGATCGCGACATTGGCGCCGTGCTGGGCCAGCCGCGTGCTGATCGCCCGGCCAATGCCCCTGCTGCCGCCGGTGACAAGCGCAGTCTTGCCCGATAGGTCGAACAGGGTGCCGGCAAAGCGACCAGGCGCGGGATTTCCGGGGCCACTGTCCTCGCCTTGCATGCTCCCCACCCCCATCGTCCGGCGCCCTGGCCGGTCGGGGCCATGGGCTATCCATGGCCATCTCTCCTGCCAGGCGATCCATCCCGTGGATGCGGGGGTGCGTCAAGTGCACAGGCGCCCCATCCGCGGCCGCCCGCTCAAAAGCCAGCAACCGCGCTTGCCGCCATCAATGGCGGGTCAGGCAAGGGGCTCGGGGATAGTGGCGGTCGAGGCAGTCGGGGGCGAGTTGTCTGTGCTTGGGGGGGAATAGGTATACTGTGCCCGTGATTACCGATGATTACCGGAATTCCTGTCCCCGGAATTCAAGTCCGAGGCTTGAACCAGGGCCTGAAGCTTGAAACAAGGCCGAGACACTGAACCGAGGATAGTCCCCATGAGCACGACGACAACGCTCAAGCTGCCGGCGGCAGCCAGCGCTTTCATCCCCAAGGACATTGTGGCCCGCATACCGGAAGATGACCGGATGTGGGTGCGCCGGCCCGCGGGAAATCTCTATCTGCCCTTGATGTTCGATGTTTCGGCAGGGGTGACTGTAAACATCATCCGCTATCCGGAGCCAGGCGTGATTGGCCGCCATGTTCACGACGGGCCGGTCTATTCATGGACGCTCGAGGGCTCGTGGTTCTACCCCGAGCATGACTGGGTGGCCACACCGGGCACCTTCATCTGGGAACCGCCAGGCGACATTCACACCCTGACGACAACCGAGGTCATGTCTGCATTCTATGTCATGCATGGCGGCCTGACTTCGCTGGACGCAGACGGCAAGACCATCGGCTATGACAACGTCGTCACGTTGCTGGACTATTGCGACAATTACTACCGTGAACTGGGCATGGGGCCGGATTACATCCGCCAGTTCGTGCGTGGCCTGTAACCTCTGCACACAGCAGGCATGCCCGGTGCCTTCTGGCACCGCCTGAAGATTGGGGAAGCGGCCATGACGCCCGGCCTCTGACGGCGACACGTCTCTGGCTGGCGGGGATCACACCTCGCTGAACCATAGAGCACCAACTGGCCAGAGCATTGGCTCAGGCAATCGCCGGCAAGGCCAGCACCAATGTGGTTCCGCCGTTGCCGGAGCTGATATCGAGCGTTCCACCGAGCGCCGCTGCCCGGCTCCGCATGCTCGTCAGGCCGCGTCCGCCGGTAATGTCCGGCGGCATGCCGCACCCATCATCGGTAACCGAAACCCTGATCATGCCGCCGGCATCCTCGCTGCTTTCCAGCGTGATCTTGCTGGCGCGGGAGTGACGCATGGCGTTGGTGACGGCTTCCTGCAGCACCCGCAGGATCTGCAAGGTGGGGCGCGGACCGGGGCCGGGGCGCCCTTCGGCAAGGCCATGGCGGACATCGAATGCAATACCCGCCGCTTCCACCTGCGCGCGCACCCGATGTTCGAAGCTGCGCAGCGTCTCGGCCAGGCCATCTTCGGCCGAATCCATCGAATCCACGATCAGGCGCAAGTCGGCCATGCTCGACTGCAGGCCTTCCTCCACCTGCTTGCTGTCTACCCCGCCGCTGCGGACCTGCATCATCAGCCCCAGCAACTGCCCGCCGATCCCGTCATGCATGTCGCGCACGATCCGCTGGCGTTCCTCCAGCATGACCTGGCGTTGCAGCATCTGCTTTTGCGTCTCGTAGCTTTGCGCAAGCTCGGCATCCTGTTCGACCAGCCGGGCGGCGAGGATTTCGTTCGATTCCACCACGGTACGCCGCGCCTCGCCCGCTTGCCGCGCCAGCGACAGGATCATGCCCATGCCCAGCAGCGGGCCGACAATGGGGGACCAGTAGAGCGAGATTGGCAAGGAGGGATCGAGCGGGGAATAGATGTCGACCGAGGAACTGATGCGATCCACCGCGAATGTGGTGAGGCAGATCACCAGGATCAGCCGTTCCGGCAATCGCTCTCCACCGTGGACGACACAGGCCCAGCACAGCGCGGCGATGCATGGCACGCAGATCAGCGCCACGAAGCGCAGCGAATTATGGAACGTGCTGGGCAGGTTGATGCCCCACCAGCCATCAGTCAGCACGGTGATGGCATAGACCACCACGAATACCGCGGCGGCAGCCACTGCCGCCCGGTTGAGCCAGCGATGCACGCCTGGCCGGGCGCCCACATCATGCGCCACATATTTGGCCATCGTGATGCCAATCGCGTACTGGAACGCAACGAGCTGGCCCACCGTCACGGCAAGAGACCGGCTTTGCGGCATGAATGACATCACGAAGGTCAAGGCCATGCAACTGCCAAGGAAGCCCATCAGCCAGCCCACCCGCGCCCGCTCTGCCGCCGGCCAGTTCACCGCCAGGCACAGGGCGATGGTAAAGGCCAGTATCGCCACGCCGGCCAGCGGGATGTCGACCAGCAGTCGGGTTTTCCAGCGATAGGCCTTGGCCAGTTCAGTAGCCGGCCCAACGGTGAACTCGGACAGGTCCGAAGTGATCCCGGCGTGATCCTTGGATATGGTCAGCAGGTTGGTGCCGGTCTGCAAGGCATCGGCAGGTAACAGGAAATAGGCCGGTTCCGATGTCACCGCGCCTTGCAGATCCTGCAGCGGTACGTCGGGCTGAACGGTGACGCCGTTAACCTTCACCTCGCGCAGCTCCTCGCGCATGGCCATGAACAGGGCCAACTGCTGCTTCTTGTCTGCCAACTGGAAGGTGACGCTGAAGACGTCTGTCACACCGTCGGGAATCTCGTCGGTCCAGTAACCGGAGGTGCCATCATAGTGCGCCACCAGGTTCTCGCCCCCCGGCACGGGCACGCCATTGGCGTCAAGCACCTGGAAGGAGACGGATTCGCGGGCCTCCAGGTCCGCCGGACGCGCCTGACGCTCGGCCACGGTAACCATGGCCCAGAACACCAGTTGCGATACCACCAGCAGCACCAGCGCCAGCACGGACTGACGCAGCTTCAAGTGCGTTTTCCTGCGTGAACCATCACCGCCACTTCGGCCTCCCCCGCGCTTGCCGATCCGGCGCGATCCTTAGCCGGGCACGCCCGACAAGGCGATACGCCATGCCTGCGGATCATTCCGGGATGGCCCGGTAAGTCTGCAGCCAGTTGTGCGGCAGGATATCGCTGCAGGCGGGCATTGCGATGGCATCGATCATGGCAAATTCGCTGCCGGACCACGCCCACCGCCGCTGCCAGCCGCACATGCCGGTGGAATAGGAAATCAGCTGACCCGCTTCGGGATCGAACCGGCTGTTGCTCAGGATTGGCTGGCTGGCGCGCGCACCGGTGTCCGGGCGCGGCAAGGCGAAGGCTTCAAGCTCTCCCGAAGGGCTCTCGATCAACCAGATCCGCTCATCTTCGAAAGGTGTGGATCCGCAGCCGGCAGACCACAGGTGCTGACCGGTGGCGAGCCGGAACTGCTGAACCGGGACCAGCCGGTCGGTCTCGGTGCCATCGCAGTGCCTGAGCCAGGCCTGCATTACCGCTGGCTGGCTCTCGAAGGTGGTCTCAGGCAGTTCCTCTCCGCGCGTCACCTGGACGACCGGTCGCGGACGCGGCGGCGGAACCGAGCTCGCCAGTCCCTGGCCGCGGGCGTAGATTGCAGTCACCGTGCCAGTACGACCTTGCGCCTCGTCGATCCAGCGCATCGCTGCCACGAGGCCAGCAGTGGTGATGATCCCGTGCATGTCACCTGCCGCTGTCCGCGTGGCAGCCTGGCTGCTCTGCGTGCTCTGTGCAAAGAAGGCCGCCACTTGCCCGCTCGCCAGCTCGTACCGGCCGGGCTCGATCCAGGTAAGGCGGTAAGCCCGGCCGGTTCGTTCCTCCGGGCAGACATCGGGACATTCGAGAACCACATGGAGCGTCAGTTCGCCTGCATCCACCGCTTCTCCCCAGACGGTCGTGTCTACGAACACACGTGGCGGCGCGTCCGGGCCTGCCTCGCGCCGTACCCATAGCTTGGGCCTGGCATAGTCGCCCGGTTCGCTCAGCTCCATACGGCGGACATAGGCCCGCGATACACTGACTGCTGTGCATTGGCCGGCATTGTCGCAGGCGGTCGACCAGTCGCCGTGCTGCGCCACCGCCGGCGCACCGGGTTCTCCCGGCCCGGGCCGGGCTGAGGCCGGCACGGTGCACATTGCTGCGAGCAGGGCCGCAAGCCACAATCTATCCACGCGCAAACCTTTGCCGCCATCCATGGATCGCCATGCCAAAACCCGCCAGGACCGCTACCGCTGCGCCAAGATACCACAACAGCATATGGGCAAATGACGTCTCATACTCGAGCTGATCTGTCAGCATCATGCTGTCATGGAATGCAGGATTCCGGACGACTGTCGTCATATCGCCAAGAGCAAGGCTATCGTAGTAACTCACGCCTACTTCGATACTGGTGATCGTAAGCGCCGGATACTGCGATTCCAGGAAGGGTGTTCCTGCTCTCCAATCGGCATAAGGCAGCTCGGCATTGATATCATGGCGAAGGCCAAGCAGGTGCAGGTCACGCGTCCTCTGGCGTCCCTTGCTGTCCGTGTAGATTTCAGCCTGCACCGCTTTGTCCACGACCGTTGCTTCGGCAACCCTGCCGTCCGTCTTGAGTGCAGCGAGCCGTCTGCCATCCTCGTTCGCAAGCGCCAAAGTGAACGGCGATACGATCGCAAGGGTAATGCCGCACAGCAGCCAAAGCTCCCCCGGCTTGCCCTTTCTTTGCGCTCTCAACTGATTCAGGGCTGGCTGATACTCATTCATGGGAGCGTGCCGGGAACGCCCGAAGCTTCCGCGACGCCACGCCGCACCGACGCCTTGCTGATCCGCCTTCCAACCAGCCAGAACACAATGGTCAGCAGCAAGGCAATGCCAATTCGCGGATAGAACACGCTGGCATCGAACGCCTCGACCTCGGACACGAGGACCGGTGACTCCCTGTCCCAAGGCGTGTTGACGACTGTCAGCATGTCGCCAACTTCGGTGTTCCGGTACATCTCCTCGGGTACCCACATGATGCCGAGATTGCGCGAATCCTGCATGGGGTCACCGGTCAGTGCAGGTGCGACCGGAAGATCGGCCTCCTTCACCCGCGAGGGGTAGTCCGCATACTTGACGGTGGATTCCGGGACGTGGCGCACGGAAAGGACCCAGATGTCATTCTCGGTCGTATAGCCGGAACTGCGCCGCCTTAAGCCTGAATGCTGGGTGGTTAGGGTGTCCTCCTCCTTTTCGATCACCAGCGCGCGTGAAACGACTCCCTGGTTGCGCAGCTTGTCATTCTCCGACCTCTCTTCATCCATTCGCATGAAGAAGATGAAGGCGAAAATGAAGGCGAGGACGGCAAGCAACTTGAAGCAAAGGCCGATCCAGGGCCGGGCGTTGGCGTTCACCGCAGTTCTTCCTTGATGAAAATGATTGGTGCATCGTTATCCCCCCAAACGCAGGGGGCGCACTCCCTCCAGATGAGGGGGATCAGTCGATGATCGTCCACGAGTTCGGCAGCCAGGCCAGCGGCCAGTAGGCTGGTGGAATCGACCGACACAGCGGCATCCGCCGATCTTCGAGCGTGCCGAAGGTCGCCTGGTTGGTGAAGGCATACCGTATCCGGAGCCCGCAATCGTATCGATCGCCCCGGGCAATGTGCAACTCGAGCGTGGAAGTGGCCTCGTCAAACGATGCCCGATGAACCGGACGGACCTGCCCCCGCGTATCAGTCACGGTGGCATCAATCGGGGGACCATAGTCGAGCCTGCCGGATCGCCCGGCGCGACCCGGTTCTGCAAGAAGAGCCGGGGCCCTTCGCGGCAATAGGCGATGTGCAGGCGATTGTTCGGGTCAAGCTGCCAGACCTCGTTGCTGTCCACCCGCGCCTGCCCTGCACATGAATACAGCACGGCATCCGGCACGGGCGCACCATCGGCCGGCCTGGCGCGCACGATGGCGTAATTGTATTCGCTCATCCAGCTTGCCTCCTCGGCCAGGGTGAGACGCTCCAGCGGATCGCGCTGCAGCCGGTCCATCCGCCGCAACAGCGCGCCAAGGTTACCGGCAGGCAATCGCGAAACGAGTGTCCTGCCGTGAAACAGGCCGGTGTCGGGCCACCGGCGCAGGAGGGCGACGATCCGGTTGCCATCATCGGGCCGCGCCCGGTACTGCGGATAGAGCGGGTCACGGGTCTCGACGGTCAGCCGGGTGCCTACAGCGTGCCTGCTCGCCCTGGTGTGCAGAATTGTGCCAGGGGCTATCGTCAGGTCCTCGCCCGGCAGGTCCTGCACGTTGCCATCATTGTCGATAAAGGCAAACCGCACATAATAGCGCGCCCGGGCTTCGATGCCGCGACTGATGATGACGATGGCGCGGGTGCCGCTCGGCACTCTGGACTGAGAGATAACGCCGGTGATGCGGCAAATGCGCGAGCTGTCGCATTGCAGCACCCAGTCGCCAGCGCGATAGGCGCGGTCGAGCAATTGCAGGAAGCGCGGCCTCTCATCAGCCGCCTTGGCGATCTGCGGTACCAGGGCCAGCCAGGCCAGCATCATGGCGATCAGCACCCGCATCAGTCCGGAGCCAGCCCGTCGAACACGACAGCGCGATAGGTCGTGATCCAGTCTTCATGATGCAGCCCGGTGCCGCACAGCGGCATCTCGCGGCGCAAGGCCAGCACAAAGCCTTGGGGCGTGGCGGCGAACACCCGGTGGATGCCGCAATCCTCGTAGCTGTTGATGTACTGGCCCCCGAAATAGTGCGTGGTGCGCAGGTAGCCTGCGGCGCTCTCGAACCAGGCGTTGTATGGCTCGGCCACCGCTTCGCCATCGATCAGCACCAGCGGCAGTGGCGGCTCGCCTTGCAGCCCGGCCGTGTACCAGATGCTGGGAGAATTCAGACCTTCGGTGCCACAACCGATGCGATAGAGGCTTGGCCCGGCCAGCAATCGCCATGCCTGCAAGGAGTCGCCGGGATGGCCTTGCGGGCATTGCTTGAAGGCCCGTTCCAGCTCCGCACCATCGGCCACCACAGGCAGCGGGCTGGCGGGGAGTGGTGACACGACGCTGGCTGAGCCTGACGGCGGAACAGGGCCTGCTTGCCACTGAGCGACCGCCGCCAGCATCGCCGCAAATCCGGTGTGTGGAACGGCGAGTTCCTGCAAGAGCACTGTCGAGCCGGCCCCGTCGCTGCCAACAAGGTCGGCGAACAGACTTTCAAGCTGATCGGGAGACAGATCCTGCGCGTCCATCGTGTCGCGCAGGATCGTGCCGCGTGTCGGCACAAGCCCGGCTCGGGAAAAATGCAGCACCAGGTGCACGGCACCCAGGCTGGTCGCCAGATTGCCCATGGAAACGAGAGCGTTGCACCCACCTGCCGGCGTGCAGCCCGCGACCCACGAACCAAAGCGTTCCACCCGGCCATCCAGGAGTGGGGCCTCTGCCGGATGCGATTGTGTGCTGCCGGAAGGCAGGAAGTGGGTCCTCAGCCAGCCATCCGGCGCTATGCCCCGGCATGCCGGCATTTCCCGCCGTTCGAGCAATTGCCAGCCAAGCACGGTATAGCCCCAGGCGCGAAAACTGCCGCAATCCTCGTGCCCGGGCTCGAACCGGTAGCTCCTGAGGATTCCGAAGTCGAAATCGAAGACTGCGCCTTCAAGCCCGACAACCCCCGCCCGGACTGCACCGTCACGCGGTTCGGGCAGCTCTAGCGGCTGCGGTGCTGCTTCGGCCGTTGCCGCCAGCTGCCAGAAGGTAAGATCAGCCGGGTCGCTGCCATCGCAAGAGTAGCTCCACAATTCAGCCCCGGTGGCAAAGCGGAAGCGGCGAATGCCTTGCGGCGGATTGCCCCCGCAGGGTTGCTGCGCCGCGATCGAAGGGTGGCCCGAAACGATCAGTTCGGTCGCTGGAACCCGCTGCAGTTCCACATTGGCGGGAAGGATGCGACCATCGGCCAGCGGCATTGGCGGCTGATGGACCGATAGCAGCACGGGATCGCTCGCGACCCGTTGCTGCCACGCGCGCACCGCACGGACCGCCTGGCCATAGCCTGCCTCGGCAAACCGGACAGTCACTTCGCCGGTGCTCGCATCGTACCCGGCAAGGGGTTCGCCGGCCGCCAGGAACCCCAGCACGCGCTCGGCATCGGCCATTGCCAACTGAACTTCCGTCGATCCGTAGGTGGCCGCACCCGCTTCAGGCGCCAGGCGGAACAGAGGCATCTGGTTCGCCGCGAGTGGCACCAGTTCGATCACTGGCGCAAGGCCGGTACTGTAACTCCAGCTGATGCGCAGACCCGCGCCAAGCAGGTCGGGACCGGACCTTGCGGTTGGGGGCGGCAGGCCGAGCATGGTGCATTGCCCGGTCGCATCGCACCCCACGAGCCAGTCACCATGCTGCGCCACTTCCCCGTTTAGCAGTGCATGATCCGGATGCAGCGTCTTGCCCTCGGCAAGCGGGGCGCACAGCAGCATGGCGGGTGGCAGGACAAGGCCTGCCACCCGCACCAGAAACTTCGCGGCCGGATCAGAACGCGAAGCTGACACCGGCCCGCACGCTGTGGCGATCGGTAGCACCGAACTCTCCCCGATAGCCCAGGTCGATCGTGATGCCGCCAGCGGTGGTGTACTCCATGGCCAGCCCGGCCACGCCATGAAGCGAATTGCGATCATCGCCTGCCAGCACGATGCCGGCATTGCTGACGGCAAAGGTCACCGGGATCGCCCGGTCGCCCAGATTGCCAAGATAGCGCGCGCCGAGGTCCAGCCGGAGATCGACCGCTGCCGGCGTATCCTCCGCGGCAAAGCTGCCGTCCCACAGGCTGGTACGCGCGGTAAGCAGGGCCTCGCCTTCGAAAGTGTCGGTCTGCAATTCGGGCAAGGTCAGTCGCAGCGGGCTCAGGCCACTTTCGGTATAGCCTTCCTGCGTCTGCTGGATGTAGCTGGCGCGGGCAGAGGCCGACAGGTCGATCCCGCTCGCCGAACCAAGGCTGGCCCCTGCTTCGACAAACCCGCCGAACAGATCGGACCGGGTGTCGCCCGTAACGCTGCCGGAAAAGCCGTTGAAGCTGACATTGCGCAAGGTGGCCTGATCGACCGTACCGTAGAGTACGCCTGCTCCCAGCGAATATCCCGCGCCGGCAAAGCGTGCATGCAGCGCGCCGATCAGGCTGTCCTGCTCGCCCCCGCCGCCATTGCTTGCCAGCTCGATATCGCCGCCGGCCCAGCCGAAGGCCGCGCCCAGCGTCAACCCCTCGCCCGCTGCCAGATTGACACCGCCGCTGACCCCGCGGGTATCGTGCGAATAGGCCAGGGTGGAGCCGGTGGCACTGCGATCACCCCAGCCACCAAAGCCGTTCATCCAGATGCGGTTACCGCTCAGCCGCACGCTGTCGGCATCGGGAATGCTGCCGATGAAGGCGAGCGCCGCATCGGCCGCCGCCAGCGCCTGGGCGTTGAAAGTGGACGGACGCGCCGTCAGCACCGATGGGGCCATCAGCGCCGCGTTCGGCTGGTAGATCACTGCCAGCGGTAATTGCGCACCGACAGTCTCGACCGTGGCAAAAGTGCCGGTCAAGGTGCCGCCGGTGCGCAGGAACGTGCCGCCCGAACCTTCGGCCCCGCCAACCGAGACGAACCGCAGCGTGCCGCCATTGAGCGTGGCATTGCCGGTCACATCGAGCAGGTCGATGTTGCCCGCACCGTCGAACTCGATCTCGAGCACGCTGCCGGCATTGTGCGTGTAATTGCCCTGCACAGTCAGCGTACCGATGCTGTTGCCCGGGGCCACGGTGCCGTTGTTGACGAGGTTGCCCACGATCCGGCCCGTGCCATCAAGCCGCGCGGCGCTGCCGACCGTGGCATTGGTCGTCGCCACGGTGTTGATCCGCACCGATCCGGCATCCACTGCCAGCGCGCCGATGGCAAAGGGGTTGGTGAAGGTCAGTTGCGCGGTGCCCAGCTTGCGCAAGGTGCCCGCGCCGGAAATGCCGTTGGCAAAGGTCGCGTTGCTGGCTGTGGTATAGACCAGCTCTGCCCCCGCACCGACAGAGACCGCGCCCGAACCCAGGCTCAGCGGATTGGTATTGGCAAGGACACGCCCGCCCGAGATGGTCATCCCGCCGGTCAGCGCATTGCCGGTCAAGGTCAGGTC
Source organism: uncultured Sphingomonadaceae bacterium (assembly GCA_964612175.1). GTDB lineage: Bacteria > Pseudomonadota > Alphaproteobacteria > Sphingomonadales > Sphingomonadaceae > Alteraurantiacibacter. The sequence continues at coordinate 12,194 of CAZTED010000015.1, read as the reverse complement.
ACCTGTGCCCGATTTGAGCAGGCTGCCGGCCCCGGTCAGGCTGTTGGCCAGCGTCTGGTTGCCGGTGTTGCCGATCGCGAGCGACGTGCCGGCCGCAGTGGATACCGTGCCTGTGCCGAGCGACGCGATATTCGCCACGAAGACACTGCCGCCCTGGATGTCGAGCCCGCCGCTGAAGGTGTTCGTACCGCCCAGCGTGGCATTGCCACCCGACGTTTTCACCACCGAGCCTGCTCCGCTCAGATTATTGCCCAGAGCGATGTCGCCGATGCCCAGTTGTGCCCCGCTGCCGATCTGCACCTGCCCGCTGCCCAGGCCATCGCCGAAGTTCAGGCCAAGACGGCCAGCGTTGATCGTCGTACCGCCGCTGAAGCTGTTCGAGGTGTTTACGACAACCGTTCCGCTGCCGTTTTTCACCAGTGCACCTGCACCCGTGAGGGTGTTGTTCAGCGCGACATTGGTGGTGCCAGCATAGGTGATGTCGAGCACGGTTCCTGTGCCCATGGTCACCGGGCCGCTGCCCAGTGCCGCCGGACTGTACACCACAATTCGGCCCTGCTGGATGTCGGTCCCGCCGCTGTGCGAATTGGTGCCGGTCAGGATGGCGGTGTTGTTGGCGGTCTTGATGATCTGGCCAGCGCCGGAGACATTGTTTGCCAGCGCAACACCGCCGATGCCCAGAATGGCGCCCTGCAGGACAAGCACGTCGCCCGTGCCCAGACCCATCCCGTTGTTCAGGCCGATGCGGCCGGAATTGATGATCGTGCCGCCAGTGTAGCTGTTGGCGTTGTTCATGACCAAGAGCCCGGTGCCATCCTTGGTTACCGCGCCCGCTCCGCTGATCGGGTTGTTGCTGACTTCGGTCGCGCTGTTGTTGAAGACCAGCTGCGTATCTGCCGCCGTTGTGACCGGACCACCGCCCAGCGCCGCCGTGGAGCTGACGATCACCCGCCCGCCGACAATGTCGACACCGCCGGTCAGGCCATTGCTGAGCAAGGTCAGGTCGCCGGTGTTCGACTTGCGCAATATGCCTGCACCGGTCACGCTCTGGCTGAGCGTCTGTGCACCGGCAATCGACAGATTAAGCGCCGCACCCGACTGAACGGTGATCGGCCCGGTGCCAAGGAAGCTGGTGTTGGTAACACGCAGCGCGCCCTGTTGAATATCAGTGCCGCCGGTGTAGGTGTTTGCATTGGTGATGAACACCGTACCGCTGCCGGTTTTGACGAGCCTGCCATCACCATAGATGAAATTGCCCAATTGGGTGTTGCCCGCCGTATCAAGCGCCAGCGTTCCGGCACTGCCGATAAAGACACTGGCATTGCCGATATGCTGTTCACCCGCGATCTGCAGTGCGCCGCCGGTGATGCTGACACCCCCCGTGAAGGTCGAGCCGTTGCCGGTCAGCGTTGCCCGCCCGGCACCTTGCTTTTCAAAACTGCCGCTGCCGGTCAGACCTGCGAGAACAACCGTATCCGTTGCATTGTCGAGCCGGGCCGCTGTTCCATTGTCGATCTGCAGCGTTCCTGCACCAAGCGCGTTGCCATTGGTGGCGTACAATATGCCATCCGCGACCTGGATCGTCCCGGTAAAGCCGCTGTTGTTGCCGTAGAGCTCGACCAGATTGTTGGCGGTTTTGCGCACCAGGCCGCTGCCGGTGAGGTTGTTGTTGAGCACGATCCCGCCAACCCCGAGCTCGGCCCCACTGTCGATCTGGATCGCGCCCGTTCCCAGCGCATCGCCATTGTTGAGGCCCAACCGCCCCGCGCGGATCGTAGTGCCGCCAGTATAGGTGCTGGTCTGGTTCATCACCACGTCGCCACTGCCTTCCTTGATGAAGGAGCCAGCGCCATTGAGGAAGGCGGTGGTCTGGAGCAGCTGGCCTGCGCCATTGTAATCGAGGATCAGGCTCGCACCCTGATTGGCGAGCACAATCCCCGTGCCGAGCCGCGCAAAGCTGTCGACGCGGATCGCGCCTGCATTGATCGTGGTGCCGCCGCTATAGGTGTTGGCACCCGTAAGGTTCAGTTCGCCCGCACCGTTCTTCACCAGCGCAATGCCGCCGATCACATCATTGGCCAAGGTCTCGTTGGCCGCATTCTCGATCTGCAGGACGACCCCGCCACTGCTGGTCCGAATGGTCCCCGTGCCCAGAGAATTGACGCTGGCGACCACCAGCGTGCCACCCTGGATATCCAGATCGCCGCTAAAGGTGTTGTTGCCGCTCAGACGCCCGATTCCAGGGCCAAACTTGGCGACCGCGCCGGTGCCGCTGATGTCATTGGCCAGGTCAAAGTCACCAGAGAACAACAGGCTGTTGTTGACGATATCGGCCGTCCCCACGGCATTGGCGTTTGTCAGGATCGCCCGGTTGAAATCGATGATGAAGGTGCCCGAGAAACTGGCGCTGTTGCCGTTGTAGAAGTTGACGCCCTCGGTCTGGCGGATGGTGCCGGAGCCGCTGAAGACGTGATTGAAGGTCGTCAGCGTGTTCGCGTTCAGTTGCAGCGTAGATCCTGGAACCACCTGAACAGCGGCCGTGTTTGAACCCAGCGCTGCGATGTCATCAAAGCGGGTAACGCCAGCACCGCCGACGAAGACCGTCGAATAACCGGCCGACCCGCGCATTACCAAAGGCGCGCCCGCCGACAGCGATTCGAAGACCGCCTCCTCGACATTGGTGACATTCACGTTGTGGATGACGGCAGCCGTGCCACCGCGCCAGCGGATGCGGTCAAAATCCGCACCGCCGTCTATGGAGGGGGTGGCACCACCGAAGCTTTGGATGTCACTGTTGCCCCAGATGTTGATCAAATCGCTGCCGGCACCGGTCGAGAGCAGCAAGCCATCCGATGCTGCAAGCAAGCCGCTGTCGGAGATGGTCACAGTCTCGTTGCCCGCTCCGGTCGCCAGCAAATAGTTGCCATTGGCCGCACCAAGCGCAAACACGCTTGATCCGCCCTCAATCGTCAGTGCGCCATTGCCGCCAGGCCCCGGATTGTTGGTCGCACCGGCCAGAGTGATGCTACCGGGCACTGCGGTAATGGCACTTCCGCTCAGGAATCGGAGGCCGCTGGCCTGGCCGCCAACCTGCGCGAGGATGTTCGTGCCTGACACGTTGGTGAACCGGACATTGGTCACAGCGGGATTGGTCGGGCTGGCAACCGCGACATTCAGGAGTGTCGTCACTCCACCAGTTGTCGAGCCGAAATTGACGCGAGCATCAGGGCCATTGATGGTGATCGTGCTGTTGCTGAGCGTCGAACCCGCGCTGACAATCACGTCGACGCTTATGCCATTGAGGTTGATGGTCTGCCCGTTGGTTGTACCGGAGCAGGTGACGACGGCATCGGTCGGCAGATTGTTCAACGGCGGGCTGCCCGGGCTCGTCACGCACTGCGCCTGTGCCGGGCTCGCGAAGGTCAGCGCCAGGAACGAGGCGGACGCCAGCAGCGCGGCATGGGCGATGTGGCGACGGGTGTGGGTGACGGCAACAGACATGGGTATCCCCCGATGAGGTTGAAATTACCCAGTATTTGCCCTGATGATGATGCCTGGTCCTATCCCCCCAGAGAGGGGGTATTGCCCCGGTCAGGAGTGGCGATCGAGCCGGATCAGCCGCGCCTGGACCGCCTCGAACACCGCTTCCCCGCGCGAGCTGACCTGCAGCTTGCGATAGATGGCCTGCACATATTCGGCGACCGTATGTGGCGACAGGTTCATGATCCGCGCCGCTTCCTTGCGGCTGATCCCGCGCGCCAGGTATTCCAGCAACTCGCGCTCGCGCGGGCTCAGCCTGGGGGCATCAGGCGCGGCGGCGGCGGCGGCGCGTTCGGGCTCGGGCTCGTCGCGCACCATCGACAGCAGGTGGCTGGCAGCGCGCGCGCTGATCGGGGTTTCGCCCGCCAGCATGGCGCGGACATGGCCGAGGATCATTTCGGCAGTGGTGTCCTTCAGGATATAGCCATCCGCCCCGGCCTTCAGCGTGCCCAGCACGCTGGCCCTGTCCTCGAACACCGTGAACACCAGGATCCGGCAGGCGGGCGCCCCGGCCCGCACCGCTTCGATCATGTCGATGCCGCTGCCATCGGGCAGGCCAAGGTCGAGCAGGAGGAGATCGGGCATGAGGCCGACCAGCGGCAGCCCTTCTGCCAGCGTTCCCGCCTCGCCCACCACTTCGATTTCGTTGACACCGGCAAAGGCACCGATGGCATAGCGGCGCAGGCGCGCGTCATCCTCGACCACGATGACCCGCGCCTTGCCCGGCTGCGGCGGATGGCCCGATGCGCTGTCGATTTCGCTCATGATGATATCGCTGCCCGCCGTTTCCAATTCAGACCCTTGCGCCATTGTCCGCATCACCAGCGCCGCAAGTCAACCACCGGTCATCAGCGCGCAGCCCCCGCGCTCGTCGCAATTGCTGTCGCGATGTCGCCAGACCATGAGCCATGGCCCACGACCGGTAAACAGATACACCCCCATGCCCTGGCGGCATTCCCGCCAGATGAGGGGGATAGGATCGCTGAGAATGGTGGCGAACCTGGGTGCCGGTGGGGCCGTCAGGGGGCGACATGTCTCTGGCTGACGGGGAATAAGTATACTGTCCCCGTAATCTTCCATGGCCATCTCTCCTGCCAGGCGATCAATCCCGTGGTTGCGGGGGTGCGTCAAGTGCACAGGCGCCCCATCCGCGCCCGCCCGCTCCGCATCCCCCGAAAAGCCAGCCGCCGCTGGCCGCCATCGATGGCGGGACAGGCAAAGGGCTTGGGGTCAGCGCAACTGGGTCATTGCCGCCCTATACGAACGCAGACCGCCGGTGTAGGAACAGCCGGCCAAGTTTCCCGCGCCCAGACTGTCGCTCAATGCGCGCAGGCAGGTCGGATTTCCGGAGCGGCCATGAAGTCCATGCAGCTCGACGTCGCCACACTCGAAGCCATCTACACCGGTGGATTGCAGGACGAGCCGTGGCAGGATCTTGTCGATACCCTGTGCGAGCAGATGAACGCCATAATCCTGACCCTTGCGTTTCGCACGGTTCGCGCAGACATGCCCTCGATCGGCGTGCAGGCGTTCCGCGGCAACGGCCGAACGGTATGGGACGCCTTTTTCAAACAGTACCGCGACATCAGGACATTTTCGTACGAGAAGATGGCACCGGGAATCATCTATCCGATCTCGGAATTCGCGGCAGAGAACGCCATAGACCTGCAACGGCTCCGGGCTGAAGTACACGAACCCCTGGGAGTTGGCGAAGCCTATGCCATGGCCCTGGGCGATCGGAACACGCCGGTTGCCTATCTCGTCTGGGTGAAGTCGGCGGATGAACCCGTCACACCAGATGAAATGCAATGGGCGAAGCTGATCGCGCCACCGTTGGCCAGGTCGGTCAGCGGCTATAACCGGATGCGCCTTGCCGAGCTTTCGAGCCGTCTGGCCGCTGATGCGCTGGGACGGCTTGAGGTGGGCGTGGTCGCCATCGATCGGCATGGGCATATCCTGTTCACCAACGATTCGGCGCACCGTCTGGTCTCCCAGTGCCCCGACATTGGCATCCACGGTGGGCGGCTGATCATGGCGAGGCCGGAGCTTGCAGCGAAGCTCGAAGCCAGCCGGATGTCGCCCCAGGTGGCACAGTTGTGCAGTTCCCAGAACACGATGGTCGACCTGATGATGACCCCGGTGCAAGGCGGACGGGATGAACTGGGGCCAAGCTCCCGTCCCGAACGGGCGATCTACATGCACGAGGTTGCCCGGTCGGTACGGATCCCCGAGACGCTGATCGCCGAACTGTTCGGCCTTTCCCGGCCCGAAGCCAAGCTTGCCGCGCTGTTGTGCGCAGGCCTGACGCTGCGGGAAGCCGCCGCGGAAATGCAAATCGCCGAAAACAGCGCCAGGACTTATTCGAAGATCGCCTTTTCCAAGCTAGGCGTATCACGCCAGGCAGAGCTCGTGCGCCATATCCTGACCAGCGTCGCCATTTTCGGCAATGTCCACACCGGTTGAATCCGCCCGACACGGGTGGCTCGGCGATGCCGCGACACTCTCCAAATGGTAGGTGCGGAAAGGCCGGGAGAATGATTTGCTCCCTTCCACCAGAACAAGCAGCGGGAGAGAATGACATGGCGACCACGGCCCAGATTCCGCCATTGAGCGGCGCAGCGTCGATGCCGACGCGCGATTATCTGCTCAATGCCATCGAGCAAGTCGGCTTGATCGAGGCGTTCACCATGCCGTCCGAGGAACTGGAGCCGCTGCAGGTAAAGGCAGCGCAGGAGTTCTTTGCGGTGCGCCGCAGCCAGATCCCTGTTCTTGACCGCCGCGCACGCGAGAGCGGCATCGAAGAGATCAGGTCGCTCGACGATATTGTACCCCTGCTGTTTTCCCATACGACCTACAAGTCCTATCCGATGTCCTTTGTGACGGAAGGGCGATGGGACCGGTTGCTGCGCTGGTTTGCGACGCTGGTATCCACCCCGGTCGACGAGGTCGACATTTCCGGGGTAACGGATTTCGACGGTTTCATCGCCGCCTTGTGGGCCTCGGGGAACTGCGCGGTCGTCACGAACGGAACCACGGGCAAGGTCTCGCTGCTCAACCGCACGACCAGTGATAATGATCGCTATCGCGAGCTTGCCGGCAAGACGATGGCATGGCCTGACCCGGCTAAACCAGAGCGCGCGCACCATGTGTTCAAGTTCATGCCGAACGGCGGCCCATATCTGATGATGATCGCCAGCGCCGCCCAGGAGTACTGGTTCGCAAAGCCGGACAGCATCCATGCGCTCTCCGACAAGCCGCTGGACGTCGCCGGGGTCGTGCGCATGGCCCAGATGCGGGTGCGGATAGCCGAGGGCAGTGCCAGCCCGGGCGAAATGGCCGCCTTCGAGGACGAGATGCGCGTCAAGGCGGAGCGTAATCAGGCTCGCGCCGCCGAAATGACCGACATGCTGCTCGACATGCGCCGGGAGCCCATGGTGATAGGCGGACCCTGGCTGCAAATGTGGAACGTCATGCTGCGCGCGCGGGAACGCGGCATCGGCGATGGTGAATTTCATCCCGACACCATCCTGGTCTGCGGGGGCGGAACCAAGAATGCGCCCATCCCGCCAGACTATCGCGAACAGATCATGGCGTTCCTGGGGCCGGTACGGACAAACCAGGGCTATGGCATGTCGGAGATGTCGTGGCATTATCCGATGTGCGAGGCCGGGAACTACCACGTCAGCCCGTGGATCGTGCCCTTGCTGCTCGATGCGGCGGGCGAACAGCTGCTGCCACGCGAAGGCGTACAGACGGGCCGTTTCGCGTTCCTCGACATGGGCTTCGACGGGCGCTGGGGTGGGCTGATCACCGGCGACAAGGTCACGATGGACTTCACCCAGACCTGCGGTTGCGGGCGCAAGGGAGCCTTCGTGCACCCAGAGATCAGCCGCTTCGCTGCTCTGGGCGAAGAAGACAAGATCGGCTGTGCGGGCACTATCGACGGCTACATCAAGGGAGTCCTGTCGCAATGAGTACGGTTGTGGCCACCAGCGTCTGCCACATCGTCAAGGGCGATACGGTCAAGGGCGATGCCCTGTCCTATGGTTCGGGCGAGGGTTCGTTCACCACGCCCGCGCTCGATCTCAACACACTCGTCTGGCAGCGCCGCGATCCGGTCCCTGCTCTGGACGTGCCGGTGGCCGAGATTGTCGATCTGCTTGTCGCGCTGGGCGATGCCGTCGAAGCTGACAGATCGGGCTTCCTGCGTGAAGCGTGTGACCTCATGGAACGCACCAGCCCGCTTGATCCGGGCGTGACACGGCGCAGCTATGAAGACTTGCGGCACCTGTTCACCCGCGACCGGATAGAGGCGATCCTTGCCGGCCAGATCGGCAATCCGGCGTTGCTTGATGGCTGGGTCGATGTGCCCACAACCCATGGCAAGGCAGCACGTATCCGTGCGTTCCCGCCGCGCATGGTGCATATTCTGGCCGGGAATGTGCCGGGTGTTGCCGCCATATCGATCATCAATGGCGCGCTGTCCAAGGGCGTGCACCTGTTCAAGCTGCCGTCCAACGATCTTCACAGCGCCACCGCAATGCTGCGCGTCCTGTCCGAGATTGCACCCGATCATCCGGTCGCGCGCTCGTTCTCCGCTGTCTACTGGCGCGGCGGCGATGCGGAGATCGAAAGTCGGCTTTTCTCTCCCGTGTTCTTCGACAAGCTGGCCGCCTGGGGCGGGGAATCAAGCCTGCGGAGCGCCAAGAACTACATCGGGCCAGGGTTCGAACTGATTTCCTTTGACCCCAAGACCTCGATTTCGATGATCGGACGCGAAGTATTTGCCGCCGGTGTCGATCTGGAAGCGGTGGCAGACCTCGCCGCGCAAGATGCAACGCCATGGAACCAGACTGCCTGCGTATCCAGCCGCTTCCAGTACATCGAAGCCACCCCTGACCAGGCAGATCGCTTTGCCGAAGCCCTGGCCCGGCGCATGGCGATCGAACGCCGGATCACTTCGGTCTGCGGCCCCCGGGTTCCCAGCGCCCTGCGCGAAGAGATCGAGGTGTTGCGCGACATGGGACCGGACTTCGGCGTGTTCGGGAGCTTTGACGGCAAGGGCCTTGTCATCCGTTCGGACGCGCCGGTCGATTTTCATCCTGACGGCAAGATCGTCAATCTCGTCACGGTGCCGTCGCTGGACGAGGCAGTGCGTCACTGCACCGTCGCAACGCAGACCGTCGGGGTATGGCCACCGGAACGCAAGGCAGGGCTGCGCGATGCGCTCGCCTCCGCAGGTGCGCAGCGCATCGTCACATTGGGGGCTGCTGCCGACGGCAGTGCCGGCCTGCCACACGATGGCTTCATCCCGCTCCACCGGTTCATGCGCTGGATCAACGATGAGGATTGAGGCTTCAGGCCCGCGGATGCATCCGGAGGCACTGTTTTCTCTGAGCCAGCAGGTGGCGCTGGTGACTGGTGCTGCAGGCGGTCTCGGCCTGGAGATTGCGCGGGCACTGGCTGGTGCGGGGGCACGCGTGATCCTGGCCGGGAGAAAGGTTGAGCCCTTGCACGCGGCTACCGCGCTCATTGCCTCAGAAGGGGGACTGGCTGCAGCTCTCCCCTTTGACCTTGACGATGAAGTTGAAACCGCAGCTGCAATCGCCCGGATCGCGAGCGAGTGGGGGCGACTGGACGTCCTGGTTGCTTGCGCCGGGGTTCGTGACCGCAGCGGGTTTGCCGGACTGAGCAGAAGCAGCTTTGCGCAAGTCTTGCAGACCAATCTGGTAGCGACCACCGATCTTTGCCACGCGGCCGGACAACTGATGGCCGAAGGGAAGCGGGGCGGCCGGATCATCGTGATCGGGTCCATGATCTCGTCGTTGGCGAGCGCAATGGATCCGGCCTATCTGGCATCGAAAGCCGGGCTTTCCGGCATGGTTCGCGCCCTGGCCGCCGAGTACGGGCCACACGGCATCACGGCGAACGAGATTGCGCCGGGTTCCTTTGCCACCGAATACAACGCCGGCCTGGTCGCCCACCCCGAAGCGACCGCAATGGTGAAGGCCCGAACGATAGCCGGGCGATGGGGGGAACCATGGGAGATTGCCGGGGCAGCCCTGTTTCTTGCGTCCCCCAGTGCCGCCTATGTCACCGGGCATCGGCTCGTGATCGACGGAGGCATGTCGATCAAGGCATAGAGCGCTTGCAGGGCCTGTCAGAATGACCCCTCAGGTTCTGCTGCCCCCATTCCGTCAAACCTGCGCGCAGCGCTCCATTCCCTCCAGCGGGGGCGAGCCGTTAAACGGCTCCGCCCCCGCCCTAATGCTCAGGCCATTTGCAGCCTCGAAGCCTTGTCGGGCGATGGTGCATTCTGGGCACCACGGACCAAACGGCCAGGCAAGGCCCCGGTTGGTTCTCCCTCACGATAGACAATTTGCCCCGATACGATCGTGGCCACATAGCCTTCGGCCTTCTGCTCCAGCCGTCGTGCCCCGGCGGGCAGGTCGCGCTTGGGCAGCGGCGCATGCAGGTGAATGCGGTTCATATCGATGATGTTGATGTCGGCCTTGTAACCGGGCTGCAACAGGCCACGATCCTCCAGACCGACAGCAGCGGCCGGATCGTGCGAAAGTTGCTTGATAAGACCAGGTAGCGCCAAGGCCCGCCCCGGCTCGGCATTACGCACCCAGTATGTGAGCATGTAGGTGGTGTAGGCCGCGTCGCAGATCATGGAATAATGTGCCCCACCATCGCCCAGTGCGATGATGGTATGCGGATGCGGCACGAGATCTTCTACCGGGCCATGAAAACGCGGGCCGGTTGTACCCCCCATGGGCCGGTAAAGCAGTTCCTTGCCATCCCGGTTCAGCAAGGAATCGTAAATTACATCAGCCACCGGCCGCCCTTCGCGCCTGGCGCGCGCGGCAAGGCTGTCTTGCTCATCAGGGTTGTAAACGGGCGGATCACCCAGCTCAAAGAGCTTTTCGGTTTCGGAAATCAGGAATTTGAAGAACGGATTGGGATCATCCGGCTGCTCCGACATCAACCGGGCGCGAAATGCCGGATCGCGCATGATCTCGACCTTTTCCGCAAGCGGCAGATCGGCGATGGCCTTGTAACTGGGGTTGAGCGAAAAGGGATTGAGCGTCAGGTCGAGCCCCATCATCACCGCGGACGGCCTTGGCAGCACTTGCCCCCGAATGGTCAGCCCGTCGCGCGCCGCATCTTCCAGTTCGCGCAGCATGAAGACCCAGCCATCCGGCTCAGTCGGCGACTGGCCAAACGTGAAAGATACCGGACGGCCCGATGTTTGCGCGATTTTGCGGTGCAGGAGCGCCTGTGACGGAGAATCGATCTCATAGCTGGGCAGGAGCTGAAACACGCCCGCGCCCGCGTCGCGCAATCCGGCCGCCAGTGCCAACACCTCGTCCTCTTCCGTCGCCACCGAAGGTGCGAGCCGCCCGTCGCGAAAGCGATGGACGATGTGGCGCGATGTGGAAACGCCCAGCGCACCGGCTTTCACCGCTTCCGCCGTCAACTGGCGCATCATTGCCAATTCGTCGGCAGTTGGAGCTTCAAGGTTGGCCCCTCTTTCTCCCATGACGTAAACGCGCAGAGGGCTGTGAGGAATCTGGGTGGCAAAGTCGATGTCGGTATGCCGCTGCTCCAGCGCATCGAGATATTCGGGAAAAGTCTCCCAGTTCCAGGGAAGCCCTTCGACCATCACGACCTCGGGCACATCCTCCACCCCTTCCATCAGCTTGATGGCAAGATCGCGCTGATCCTGTCGAATTGGGGCGAAGCCCACGCCACAATTGCCCATGACCACGGTGGTGATGCCATGGCTGGAGGATGGCTTCAGCCGGTGCTCCCACGTAACCTGGCCGTCATAATGGGTGTGAATGTCCACAAAGCCCGGAGTAACAATGCACCCGCGCGCGTCGATCTCCTGGTCACCCGGCCCGATATCTGTGCCGATACTGGCGATCTTGCCATCCTGTACGGCAATATCCCCGATAAAAGGGGCTCCACCCGTTCCGTCGTAGATCATGCCACCTCGTATGACGAGGCTTGTGTTATCCGGCATAGCGCTCTCCTCAACACATGATCGGTTTTGTGGCCAGAACTTCAACCAGCCCGTCCAACTGCGCGATACCCAAATGGTAATGTAATCCGTCCGCGTATTCCTGACCCGGCCCGGGTGCAGAGATTGGCCGGGGTGCAGAGATTGGGTGGTATCCCTTGGGCAGCAGTTGCCGGCTGAACGCCATCTGCCACTGCCCGCTCGCCTTCGATCAGGTTCCTGAATACGGCTATCGTGCCTCCTACCGTCGCGAGGGCCGCAGATTGCAGCCGGAACGGTCCAGGATGCATACCACGGCAAGTATCTATCCAAATGGGTATTCAGGATACCTTGCGCATCTGAAAAACGCATTGGAGCTATCGGGCCCCGGCATCACCGATGGCCAGTGTGCGCGGAAGCCGGAGCCGATTTTCCGAACTCAAGAATGTGAGCAAAGGTATAGCGTTGATGACAGAAATCGGCTTCGTTGGCCTGGGACAGATGGGTTCGCGCATGGCGCTCCGGCTGGTGGAGGCGGGGCACAAGGTCATCGCGTTCGACCTTTCGGACGATGCGCTCCAGGCCCTGGCAGACAAGGGCGCGCGCGCCGCCGGTTCGCTTTCGGAGGTGGGCGACAGCGCGGAGA